>CACGHU010000047.1 GCA_902572945.1 uncultured Pelagibacteraceae bacterium | reverse complement strand
GATTTTAACGAACCAACTCGTATAAGAACAGTTATATCGGCAGATTTTGATAACGATGGTTTTGATGAAATATTTATGAATAATATTGGTCAACCAAATAAATTATTTAAGATTTTAGATAATGGAGTGTTAAAAAAAATAGATATACAAGTAGGTTTAGAATATTTTGGCCTAGGTACAGGAGCAGCAGTTGCTGATATTGATAATGATGGGATACTAGAATTGTTAGTTGCTCATGGTGAAAGTGGCATGCAACCACTGAGTCTTTACAAGGCAGATATAAAAGAAAAGTTCAAATATATTAGGATACAACCATTAAATAAATTTGGTGCACCAGCAAGAGGTGCTACAGTTACTTTAATTTCGAATTTAAGAAAACATTCCAAAACTATTGATGCTGGATCTGGATACTTGTGTCAAATGGAACCAGTAGCCCATTTTGGTTTACGAAAAGGTGAGAAGATTCGAAGTGTTGTTATCCAATGGACTAATGGACAGAAAAAAAGTCTTAAGATATCAAAAATAAATAAAACAATTAAAGTAAAACAATAAATAGCAAATATTTAGCTAGGACAATTGTGACCAGTACTAATTTTTAACTTTTTGGTATTAATTTATTATGACTTCATGTTTATTTTCTCTTATCGTTGTTGCATTTGTCGGATTAATTGCTTTTGTATTTAGAAAACCATCAGATAAAGAAATTAAAAAATTTAAGGATAAATCCCAGGATAAAGTAAACTGGTCAAGAATGGGTTTTTAAGTCAAAAAATAACACAATCTTAAAATTCGATATGTCAAGATTTTTAAAGTCTATCACAATCATGATTTTATTAATCGCTTTTCAATCACCTGTAGTAGCGTCTGGAAAGGAATATTATGAAAATTTAGTTTCGAATTGGTCAAAAATTTTTCCTGATCAAAATAGAAATGCTGCTGGACCAAAGTTTTTTAAGTTTATTATTGATCAAGATATGAATTATAAAGAATTTGTTGAATATAATAAGCTTTACTGTGCAGTTAGTGGATCATTAATAAGTCCAGGAAGTATGCCTGAATTTCTCAATGTAAATCAAGATAAATCAAATACAAAGATTTGTGGGTATTACTACAGATGTTGTATTCCGTGTTCTTGTGATGTTATGAAATATTCGAAAGTTAAAAAAATAAATTATCAATTTAAAGATGTAAAAAAAGATATTTATGTTCTTACTATAGATAATCCTTGTGGAAAAGTAGACTTTCCAAAAAGAGTAAACAAAGATTATTTTTGTAAAAATGATAAATTAGATACAAATCAAGTATTTGAAATAGATGGTAAATTAGTAATTGGTCTTTTACATAAAGCAAAACCTTGTAATGAACAAAATATAAATTACATTGCTAAAAACGAAGTGACAGGTGAATATTGTGATATAAGAAATAATACACCTGTAGAAAGTTTACAGTCAGGAATGGGAGATATTTTTATTAAATTAGCTCGTTAATTTTATGTGTGGAAGATACGTCGTAACAAATCCAGTTAATAAAACAAATAAAATTGTTAAAACGTCAATTAAAGTTGAAAATGACATGAATTATAATGCACATCCTTCTCAAGAACTGCCAATAATAAAAAAATACTCTAATGGTTTTACACTTGAAAAAGCAAAATGGGGTATTATTCCATCATGGGCAAAAAAAAAAGATTTCAAAGCTTTAATAAACGCAAGATTAGAAACTATTAATGAAAAAGTTTCATTCAAAAATTTAATAAAAAAAACTAGATGTGTATCTGTAATGGATGGATTTTATGAATGGAAGCGTGAAGGTACAATTAAAACACCTCACTATTTCACCAGAGATGATAAAGCTACAATGTACGTTGCTGGCATTTTTAATAATGATGAGTTTTGCCTCATTACTGAAGAAGCACAAGACAACGTAAAGCAAATTCACCATAGGCAACCAGTTTCATTACATGAAAAAGATATAGAAAGATATTTGGAGAGCAATGAAGATATAACTTCATTTTTAGTAAAAAGAAATAAACCTAATTTTGAATT
>CACGHU010000046.1 GCA_902572945.1 uncultured Pelagibacteraceae bacterium | reverse complement strand
CCTCTTGTTCCACAAGACTCTAATAATGAGGAGTGAAACCATCCTCTATGTTGATCAGATCCTTCCAGATACATAGATGCAGGCCATTTTAAATCTCCTCTTTTTTCTAGAACAAATGAATGTGTGGATCCACTATCAAACCAAACTTCAACAATATCTTTTAGTTTAACAAAATCTTTAGCTTTATATTTATCTCCTAAAAATTTTTGAGGATCATCTGAAAACCAGCAATCTGATCCTTCTTTTTCGTAAATAGATGCAATATTTTCAAACACATCTTCATCTACTAAAACTTTACCATCTGATTTAGAAATAAATATAGGCAATGGAACGCCCCAAACTCTTTGTCTAGAAACACACCAATCTGGCCTTGTTTCGATCATTGATCTCAATCTTTCTTTCCCTTTTGCAGGATAAAATTCTGTATCATCAATAGCTTTTAAAGCTTTATCTCTTAATTTGTGGCTTTCCATAGAAATAAACCATTGAGGTGTAGCTCTATGTACTAACGGAGCTTTAGATCTCCATGAATGAGGATATGAGTGGTTTAGTTTTCCATTCGCTAATAAATTTTTTTCATTTTTAAGCTTCTCAATTACAATTGGGTTTGCTTTAAAAATATGAATGCCTTCAAAATTTAAAACATGTTTTGTATATTTTCCGTCATCATCAACTGTTTCGACAGCTTTAATATTATTATTTAAACATAAATTAAAATCATCTGGACCATGGCTTGGGGCGCAATGTACTATTCCTGAGCCTTGTTCTGTTGTAACAAACCTTGCCTCTAGCATTGGTATATCATAATTATAACCTAAGTTCTTAAATGGATGGGAGCAAACTACTCCATCAAAATTGGATCCATTTATTTCACTTATAATTTTGTAGTCATTAATTTTACAATCTTCAACTACGCTTTTTAAAAGATCTTTTGCAACTATAATTTTTCTATTATTAAAATCACCTTTGTCATTAACTTCTATTACAACATATTTTAAAGATTTGTTGTAAGCTAAAGCTTTATTTGCTGGTATCGTCCATGGTGTGGTCGTCCAGATAATTACTTCAGCGCCTAAAAGATTTTCTAATTTTGATTTTTGAATATGAAACGAAACATAAATTGTATCTGATGTATGATCCATATATTCAACCTCTGCATCAGCTAGAGCAGTTTTCTCTACAGTGGACCACAAAACTGGCTTGTAGCCTCTATATAAACTACCTTCTTTTAAAAATTTACCTAATTCCCTTACTATTTGAGCCTCAGCATCATAACTCATTGTAGAATAGTAATTTTCCCAATCTCCAACTACTCCAAGTCTTTTAAATTGCTCTTTATGAACTTTGATCCATTTATTCGCAAACTCTCTACATTCTTTTCTAAATTCAACGACTGGTACGTCATTTTTATTTTTTTTATTTTTTTTATATTGTTCCTCTATTTTCCATTCAATCGGTAACCCATGACAATCCCATCCAGGAACATATACTGAGTCTTTACCATCCATTTGATGAAATTTTGTAATTATATCTTTAAGAATTTTGTTAAAAGCTGTTCCCATATGAATATTACCATTTGCATAAGGAGGTCCATCGTGAAGAACAAATTTTTCTTTGCCTTTATTATTTTCTCTTAATAAATTGTAAAGATCGATTTTATTCCAATGTTCAATGATCTTAGGTTCTTTCAATGGAAGATTTGCTTTCATTGAAAAAGCTGTTTTTGGAAGGTTTATTTGATCTTTGCTCATTTTAATTTTTTAGCTATTTTTACATCTTTTTTTATCTGTTTTTTTAATTCATCTATACCATTAAATTTTTTTTCACCTCTGATAAACTTCAAAAACTCAACTGTTAGCTTTTTATTATAAAGATTTTTTTTAAAATTAAAAATATTTACCTCAAGAAGAATTTTATTTTGGTTAAATGTAGGTCTATAACCTAAGTTTGCGATTCCACTAAGTTTTTTTTTGTCTTATTAATTAAGATTTTAACTGCATAAACTCCTGGTTTAGCTATCACATAATTTCCAATGTCTATGTTACAAGTTGGGAACCCGATAGTTTTACCTAATCTTCTTCCATATTGTACAATTCCCTGAATGGACCAATTTCTATCTAAGTATTTATTGGCAGTAGAGATTTGTCCTTCCTCTAAAAGTTTCCTTAT
>CACGHU010000045.1 GCA_902572945.1 uncultured Pelagibacteraceae bacterium | reverse complement strand
CAAATATAAAAGAACTTGAGGCTGAGCTTGAAAATTTAAAAGATCCCTTTAATAAAGAGGGGTTAACAGAGGTTGATACTAGTAAAATTTCCGAACTGCAAGACGAAATAGATGCTAAGCTCAAAGATATCTACTCAAATCTTGATCCATGGCAAAAAACAATGGTAGCTAGACATGAGGAAAGACCGAAGTCTAAGTTTTTTATAGATAATCTATTTTCAGATTTCATTTCACTAAGTGGAGATAGATACTATGGTGAAGACAAATCAGTAATAACAGGATTTGCTAAATTTAAAAATAATTCAGTTTTAATAATTGGACAAGAAAAAGGTGAAAGTCTTGAAACCAGAATTGAAAGAAACTTTGGAATGATGAAACCAGAGGGTTATCGTAAAACAGTGAGATTAATGAAGCTTGCTGATAAATTTAACTTACCAATTATATTATTCATAGATACTCCTGGAGCTTATCCTGGTGTGGGAGCAGAGGAAAGAGGTCAAGCAGAAGCAATTGCTAAATCGATTGAATGTTGCATGGAATTAAAAGTACCAACAATATCTGTAATAATTGGAGAAGGTGGATCAGGTGGCGCTATTGCTCTTGCATCATCAAATAAAGTTTTAATGTTAGAGAATGCAATTTACTCAGTTATATCACCAGAAGGATGCGCATCTATTCTTTGGAGAGACCCAAAGAAAACTTTAGAGGCTGCAACAGCTATGAAGCTCTCTTCACAAGATTTATTAGATTTAAAAATCATAGATGACATCATCGAAGAACCAGTTGGTGGAGCTCACAGAGATAAAGATAAAATATTGAGCGCAGTCAAGACTTCTATTGAAAAAAGCTTAATTGAATTTGCTGAAATGAGCCGTGAACAGATTTTTGAACAAAGGAAAAATAAGTTTTTAGCTATAGGGAGGTCAAAAGGACTCAACTTGAGTGGCAGTAAAGATAAATTAATTCAAGAGAGCAACTTGTTTAATGGTATAATTCAAAAAATTAAATCGAGTAAGAAAAACAGTATAATTACGATTAGCGTTTTATTAGTTTTAATTTTGGCAATTTTTTTAATTTAATATTAAAATCTACCGCAACAATGTTTGTATTTTTTTTTGGAACCACAATAACATGGCTCATTACGGCTCATTTTTTTTCCTACGTATTTAGGGACTAATTTAGATTTTTTTGCGTCAGGCTCATTATCATTATCTGTGTTTATAATGGTGAGATTTATAAGAACTTTTATTAAATCATTTTTAATTTTGTTTAGTAAATTTTCAAACAAAACAAAGGACTCCTTTTTATATTCAATCAAAGGATCTCTTTGACCATATGACCTTAATCCAATTACTTGTCGTAATTGCTCTAAGTATTGAATATGAAGTTTCCAATTCACATCTATTGATTGCAATAAAATTCTTTTTTCGATCTCCTTTGCCTGTTTTTCACCTATAATATCATTTCTCTGGTTTCTTTTTTCCAAAAACTTAAGTTTTATTTTTTCCTTAATACTTTGCTCATCAATCTGCATTAATTCATTAATTTCACTATCATTAAAGCTTTTACCTAGCAACTTTCTTAATTCCGTTTGAAAATCGCTTGTATTCCTTGACTTCATTAACTCATTTATGATTTCATTTAAAAAATTTTGAGAATAGTTAAAAATCTCGTTTGAATTTATAATATCTTTTCTTTGATTAAAAATTACTTGTCTTTGGTCATTCAAAACGTTATCAAATTTAAGAAGAGTTTTTCTAATATCAAAATTTCGTGACTCCACTTTTTGTTGTGCTCTTTCTAATGCTTTATTAATCCAAGGATGATCGATACTTTCTCCATCTTTTAATCCTAACTTCTCTAAAACATTTGTCATAGACTCAGATCCAAATATCCTCATTAAGTCGTCCTCCAAACTTACATAGAAAATTGAATTTCCCTCATCTCCTTGTCTTCCAGATCTCCCTCTCGCTTGATTATCTACTCTTCTAGATTCCATTCTTTCGGTACCTAAAACAAATAAACCACCTAAATTCTTTATTTTATTTTTTTCTGTTATATTTTTCTGTTCGTTATTTTCTGATTGTTTTCCACCTAATTTAATATCAACACCTCTTCCAGAAATACTTGTTGTAATAATTATTGATTTAAACTTTCCAGCATCAGCA
Organism: uncultured Pelagibacteraceae bacterium; assembly: GCA_902572945.1. GTDB lineage: Bacteria > Pseudomonadota > Alphaproteobacteria > Pelagibacterales > Pelagibacteraceae > Pelagibacter. The sequence continues at coordinate 6 of CACGHU010000045.1, read as the reverse complement.
ATAATC
>CACGHU010000044.1 GCA_902572945.1 uncultured Pelagibacteraceae bacterium | reverse complement strand
TATTTGCAGCTTGAGGAGTTACTAATAAAAGAGGTGTATGATTCCAATAAGCAGTTTTGATTGGTGTAACTAGTCCTGTTATCCCAGGTCCATTTTGGGCAATCACCATAGACATTTTCCCAGTTGCCCTTGTATATCCATCAGCAATTAAGCCTCCGTTGGTTTCATGAGCAACATCCCAGAAAGTTATTCCAGCTTTAGGAAACAAATCAGAAATTGGCATAAAGGCGGATCCAATTATTCCAAACGCATGCTCAATTCCATGCATTTGAAGCACTTTAATAAAAGCTTCTTCCGTGGTCATTTTAGTCATAATTGAATCCTTTAAAAATTATTATTTATCAATTGAAGTGATTAATATATAAGATCTGCTAAAATTCAAATAAGAAATCGTCACTATGGCAAGTACAGACATTATTATACATGATGAAAAAGACAACGTAGGTGTTGTAGTTATTGAAAAAATCACCCCAAATCAAGATTGCAACTGTTGGATTATGGAAAATGACAAATCATCGAAAATCCAGTCAAAGAGTGAAATACCACTAGGACACAAAATTGCTATGATAGATTTAAAAGAGGGTGACACCATATTAAAGTATGGTCATGATATAGGGAAAGTTGTGAAAAATATTAATAAAGGTGAACATGTTCATGTTCATAATGTAAAAACAAAAAAGTGGTAATATGGAAATTCCAAAAAGTTTTTTAGGTTATAAGAGAGAGAATGGAAGAGCTGGAACGAGAAACCATGTAATAATTTTACCAGTTGATGATATTTCAAATGCTTGTGCGGAAGCAGTCGCAAATAATATTAAAGGTACAATTGCACTGCCACATTCATACGGAAGACTTCAATTTGGTGCTGACCTAGAATTACACTTTAGAACAATGATAGGCACAGGAAAAAATCCAAATGTTGCAGCCGTAATTGTTATTGGAATAGAGCCAAAATGGACAAAAAGAATTGTGGATGCTATTGCAAAAACTGGAAAACCTGTTGAGGGTTTTAGTATTGAAGGAGTTGGAGATATTGATACAATAGCTAAAGTTTCAAAAAAAGCTCAAGAGTTTTCAATGTGGGCATCTGAAAAACAAAGAGTAGAGTGTCCAATAAGTGATTTATGGATTTCTGTTAAATGTGGAGAGTCTGATACCACATCTGGGCTAGCCTCTAATCCTACAGTTGGAAATTTAATGGACAAGTTAGAACCTTTGGGAGTTCATTTATGTTTTGGGGAAACATCTGAACTTACAGGCGCTGAAACTGTCTGTGCAAAAAGAGGTAAAACCCCTGAGGCTCAAAAAAAATTTATGAAAACTTGGAGTGATTATAACGATTTTATTTTAAAAGAGGCAACAAATGATCTTTCCGAAAGCCAACCAACAGCAGGAAACATCGCAGGAGGACTAACAACAATTGAAGAAAAAGCTTTTGGAAATTTTCAAAAAATTGGTTCAAGACAATTTATTGATGTATTAGAACCTGCTGAAGAACCTACAAAAGGTAAAGGTCTTTATTTTATGGACACATCCTCTGCAGCAGCTGAGTGTGTTACATTACAGGCCGCTGGAGGATTTAATATACACCTTTTTCCAACTGGACAAGGAAATATAATCGGAAATCCAATAGAACCAGTTATAAAACTTACAGCGAACCCTCTAACTGCAAAAACTATGAGCGAACATATAGACGTTGATGTTTCAAAAATATTATCCCGTGAAATGAACCTTGACCAAGCTGGAGATGAATTGATTAAGTCGACAATTAAAGTTGCAAATGGAAGACTTACATGTGCTGAAGCCTTAGGACATAAAGAATTTGTAATGACAAAACTTTATAGAAGCGCTTAAATTTAAATTGAGGATTTTAAAGCTTTATATATTTCTTCTCTACTTGTTTCGCCAATACTTCTGTAAACTTCTTTATTATTTTTAAAAATTAAAAGTGTAGTTTGATATTGTACTTTAAGAAGGTCAGCAATTTCTCTATTGGTAACTTCAAATGTGAAGTATTCAATATTTTCAAAATCGTCCTTTGCTTTATTCAAAACTTTCATCTGACTAGCACAAGATGAGCAATATTTAATCCAAGAGCTTACAACTACAACTTTTCCATCTGATTGGGCTTTATCGAACAAGTCTTTTGAAAAAGTTGTCTCTTTCTCTAAGGCATTAGCATTTAAAGAAAATACGCAAAATAGTAATAAAAATATTTTTTTCATTAAAATACCTTTACACAAATATCAAATTTTGAAAAACTACTTTAATGAAGCAGGCGGAGGTGTATGTAT
>CACGHU010000043.1 GCA_902572945.1 uncultured Pelagibacteraceae bacterium | reverse complement strand
ACTCATCTGCTCTCTTTAAATTATTTTCAGCCGCATCCAATCGAAGCTCTGCTTCGTGCCTTCTTACATGTAAACCTGCTATACCAGCAGCTTCCTCTAATACTGCTCTTCTATCTGTAGGTTTTGCAGTAACAAGGGCTCCTATTCTACCTTGGCTTATTATTGATGGAGAGTGTGCACCAGTGGACAGATCTGCAAAAAACATTTGAGCATCTTTTGCTCTTACTTCTTTTTCATTAATATAAAACTTTGATCCTTTATCTTTTTCTATTTTACGTTTTACCTCAATGGAGTCCAAATCTTTATATTGATTTGGTCCATCCTTATTTTGATTAGAAAGTGAAATTGTAACTTCAGCTAAATTCTTCGAGGGTTTATTGGAAGTTCCTGAAAATATTACATCCTCCATCCCTGAACCCCTCATACTTTTTGCTGATGTTTCACCCATGCACCATCTTAAAGATTCTACGATATTTGATTTTCCGCAACCGTTTGGTCCAACTATTCCTGTTAAACCTTTATCTATTATGAATGTTGTATTTTCAGCAAATGATTTGAAACCATTTAACTGGATTTTTTTAAACTCCATTTTGAGACTATATCAGTTTTTCTAAGGCTTTTTTCAAGTTTTTGAAGTTTAAGGCTTTATCAAACTTTTTATCGTTAATTATTATCGTAGGAGTAGCATTTATGTTAAATTTTTTCGCCCCATCGATTCGATCTTCCAGTATGTGATCCTCAATATTTTTATCTGCTATGCAACTGTCAAAATTTAAATTAAAATTTTTATTTTTAATGACGTCTTTAAGATTTGTATTTATTTTTTCAATAGTACTTCCCTCTATCCATTCTTCTTGTTTTAGATATAAAAAATGGAGGATATCTGCATTGCCATCATTTTTGCAATGAGCCAATTTTGATGCGTTCAAAGCTGCAATATCCAACGGAAAATTTCTAAACTCTATAAATATTAAGCCCTTATCTAAAAACTCATCTTTAAGTTTTGGATAGACTTCTTTATGAAAGTTAGCACAGTGTGAGCAAGTAAGGGATTCATAAACTACAATTTTTACTTTTGCATTTATATTTCCCTCTACAATAGGTTTTATTTTTTCATCTGCAATTACGCTATGATTTAAAAAAATGTATAGTAATAAGGTAAAAATTTTATTTTTCATTATTTTTTAATAAATTACTAAGTTTAAGAAGTGAGTTTTTAATCTTTTCGTTTTTAATATTTGTGATTTTTTTTGTATATTGGTTTTTTGTCACATCTTTTATTATTTCTCTTTTAAAAATTTTTTGGTTACTATCAAAAGTTATTAATCTTATTTTTTCGACTATTCTGTCATTAAAGTATGTATTAATTTTTTTAATAATTTCATTTTTTGAATACTCCATTTCAACCTCATGACCTCTTTTTACCATTATGCTGAGAGTGCTTGAGCTAAATTTATTAGTACTTTTGAAAGATTTTGGGTAGCATACCTTGAATAAATCATCACCTACAATGCACCTCCAATTATCAAGAGTTTCTGAAAAGATATGACCTTTCTTTTTTAAAATTTTTTTAACTTTTGTTGGTAAAGTATCTTTAAAAGATCTTAGTCCTTGAATGGATCTGTATCTCTGCTTAGAATTGGATTTATATTGCATATGAATAAAAAGAACATACCAAAAAAAATTCTACATTGGTACGATAATAATAAAAGACCTTTACCGTGGAGAAGAAACAATAAAAAAAAACAACATGAATATTTTACTTTAGTAAGCGAGTTTATGCTTCAACAAACCCAAGTAAAAACAGTTATTCCATTTTTTAATAGATTTATTAAAAAATTCCCCAATCTCAAATCTTTAGCAAGTGCAGATGAATATAGAGTTCTTAAATATTGGGAAGGTCTTGGTTATTATTCAAGAGCAAAAAATCTAAAGAAGACAGCTACTATATTATTAAAAGATCATTGTGGAAATTTACCTAAAGATTTAGAAAAACTCAAAGCTCTACCAGGTATTGGAGAATACACATCAAGATCAATTTTATCTATTGCACATAATAAGCCCTATATTCCATTGGATGGCAATGTTGAAAGAATATTAAAAAGAGTTTTCTTATTAAAAAATAAAACTCAAATATCCAAACAAAATTTAATTGAAAAAAAAACTTTTTTTTCAAATTCAAATAGATCAAGTGATTATGCTCAAGCTATAATGGAGATAGGAGCTTTAATTTGTAGACCATCTTTGCCGATATGCTCTTCGTGTCCGTTAACTGCTAATTGTAAAGCTTATAAAAAAAAAGATTTTGCAATAATTACTAATAATAAAGTTAATAAAACTAAATATTTTGAGGCTCAGGTGTACAAACATAATAATAAATATTTATTAATAAAAAATAAAAAATTTAACTTTTTAAAGAATTTAGTTATTTTTCCAATGGATG
>CACGHU010000042.1 GCA_902572945.1 uncultured Pelagibacteraceae bacterium | reverse complement strand
CAATTCTGAACCGGTTAATGCATTAAACAATTTAAACTTAGACGTGAAACAAGGTGAAATTTTTGGATTATTGGGCCCTAATGGAGCTGGTAAATCAACTTTCATAAATATATTGGGTGGAACAGTAATTAAGTCAAAAGGTAACGTAAATGTGTGGGGTTATGACTTAGATAAGGATCCAAGACAGGTAAGAGCTTCATTGGGTATAGTGCCTCAGGAGGTAAATCTAGATCCTTTTTTTAATCCAAGAAGACTTTTAGAGTTACATGCAGGAATGTACGGCATCAAAAAAAAAGATCGTATAACTGATGAAATTTTAAAATTAGTTTCTCTTGAAAATAATGCAGATAGCTACGCCAGAAGTTTATCTGGGGGAATGAAAAGAAGACTATTAATAGCAAAAGCCCTTGTTCATAAACCGCCGATTTTGATATTAGATGAACCAACTGCTGGTGTGGATGTTGAGCTAAGAAGGAATCTTTGGGAAAATGTTAAACTTTTAAATAAAATTGGTGTTACAATTATTTTAACTACTCATTATCTAATAGAAGCTGAAGAAATGTGCGATCGAATAGGAATTTTAAGTAAAGGTCATTTGGTTGCTTTAGATACAACAAAAAATTTAATTAATAAGATACAAACCAAAAACGTCACTTTTACAATAAATGAAAAAACCAAAATAGCCAATATACCTCTTAAATCACTAAAAATTTTATCCCAAGAAGATAATAGCTTTATCTTATGAAAAAAATTCTTTAAAAATTGATGAAATAATTTCTTATTTTTCAGACAAAAATATAAATATATTGGATATTACAACAGATGATGCAAATATTGAAGATGTTTATACATCCTTAATAAAAAACTAGTAATAGTGATTGATTAACTGTAAAGTATAAAAATGGAAAATATAAGTATATCTAACAATCAAAAAATCTTAAAAAATTTTTTGATTGTTGTTCTTGGTTCAATTTTATTAACTGTCTCAGCAAAAATAAAAATACCTTTTTATCCAGTTCCAATGACTATGCAAACTTTTGTGGTTCTTTTTTTAGGAATATCATTTGGTTATAAAATTGCAGTTGCAACAGTCATTGTTTATTTGGTTGAAGGTTTGTTAGGACTCCCTGTTTTTTCAAACTCTCCAGAAAAAGGAGTTGGTTTAGCATACTTTGTAGGACCTACCATGGGATATTTAATTGGTTTTTTATTCGCAGCTTTTTTTGCAGGTTATTTAAATTTTAAAACTAACTTAATTGTAATATTTTTAAAACTTATATTATCAGTTTTCTTTATTTATTTGTTTGGTGTTGTTTGGTTAGGTATTCTAATTGGATGGGAAAAACCTATATTTAAGCTTGGGTTTTTTCCATTTATTTATGCAGAGTTATTTAAAATTTTACTGCTTACTTTTTTAACTTCAAAATTTATTAAAATTAGAAAATTTATTTAGGCGATCTTTTATATAAAATTCTTTGCAACGTACGTCTATGCATCTTTAATCTTCTTGCAGTCTCAGATACATTTCTGTTGCATAACTCGAATACTCTATGAATATGTTCCCATTTTACTCGATCGGCAGACATAGGATTTTCGGGAGGTTGGGCTTTAGTTTTAGGATCAGCTAAAAGAGCTTTTTCAATATCGTCAGCATCCGCGGGCTTTGCTAAATAATCAATTGCTCCCTGTTTAATTGCTGCAACAGCAGTTGGTATATTTCCATAACCTGTAAGCATTATAATTTTGCTTTTAGAATTTATCTTTTGAAGTTCTTTTACAACCTCTAAACCATTGCCATCACCAAGTCTTAAATCAACAACTGCAAATGCTGGATTCTTAGAGTTTATAGACGCTATGCCTGATTTTACACCCTCAGCTTGAGAGACTAAGAAACCCTTTTTTTCCATAGCTCTGGATAACCTTTCTCTAAAGGTATTATCATCATCAACTATTAATAACGATTTATCCGCTAAATCTGTTACTTTTTGAACATTGTCTGTCATGAGAGCCTATATAGGATTTAAAGCGGAATTTTCAATATGTCATTTTAAGTGGGAATTTAACAGGCTTAATAACATTGAAAATTTTCTTTACTTTAGGGGTCATTTCTCATAATGAGTGAAGAAATTACAAATTTGCATACAAGTTATGCAAATTTTTTTTGTTAAATTTTTTTTTGAGGGGCTATGAAATGGAAAAATTTAAAAGTGTTGACGAACTTGTAAGTCAACTAAAACCTGTTGAGCCAATATATTGCATTAGAACAAGTGCAATACAACAAGCTTCAAAAATTTTCCAAAATAAATTTCCAGGTACAGTTTTGTACGCAGTAAAGACCAATCCTCACCCTTTAGTAATAGATACTATTATAAAGAGCGGAATTAAAAATTTTGATGTAGCATCATTAAAAGAAATTGAACAAATAAAAAAAATAAATCCAGAGTTGAAGTGTTCTTTCATGCACACTGTTAAATCTAGAGAAAG
>CACGHU010000041.1 GCA_902572945.1 uncultured Pelagibacteraceae bacterium | reverse complement strand
AGAGCAGCTATTAATGCGCCGATCCAGGGATCTGCTGCCGAAATTATGAGATTAGCGATGATAAGAATTTCAAAAAGAATTGAGGAGGCTAAAGAAAAAAAATGTAAAATGTTACTTCAAATCCATGATGAACTAATATTTGAAGTTCCAAAGGAAAGTGAAAAAAACTTCACACATTTGATAAGACAAGAAATGACAAGTGTAAAGGATAGCGATCTTCATTCATTCTCAACGCCTCTCACAGTAGATGTTAATAGTGGAGAAAATTGGGGTTTACTACATTAGTTTTTCGGTAATCTTGCCCAAATAAGAACAATTTAGTATTTGTATAAGTAGATACATATTTATGAAACAAACTATTGCACTAATTGATGATGATAGAAATATTTTAACTAGTATTAGTATTGCTCTAGAAAAAGAGGGTTTTAAGGTTCAAACTTATTTGGATGGTGAAAGTGCTTTGATTGGTCTAACAAGACAGCCACCAGATTTAGCAATAATCGATATAAAGATGCCGAAAATGGATGGTGAAGAATTATTAAAAAAACTTAGAAAAAAAACAACCTTACCTGTAATTTTCCTAACATCGAAAGATGATGAAATTGATGAATTATTAGGACTTAAATTAGGTGCTGATGATTTTGTAAAAAAGTCTGGAGGTTTTTCTATAAAAGTATTAATTGAGAGAATAAGGGTTCAATTAAGAAAGAAAAATCTAAATCCTATTGAAGAAACGAAAAATATAATTTCACATGGCAAATTAAAACTTGATCCTTCACAATTAGAATGTGAATGGGATGGAAAGCAATTACCAGATAAACTTACAACTACAGAATTTTTAATAGTTCAAGAACTTGCAAAAAGACCGGGAATAATAAAAGAGAGATCCCAATTAATGGACATTGCCTATAGAGAGGATACTGATATCGAAGACAGAACAATTGACAGTCATGTCAAAAGAATTAGAAAAAAATTTAAAAAAGTTGACCAAAACTTCTCTGCTATTGAAACAAGGTACGGAAGTGGTTATAGATGGAATGTAAGTTAATTAATGGGTTCTATATTAAAGAATTTCTCAATTTTAAAAAAATTTTTCTTTAGTAATTTATACAATCTAAAAGTTACATCAGCATCTTCAGCTGCATATTCAGTGGCTTTTTTTATTTCAACTTGATCAAAAGTAAGTTGTTTTTTACCTGATCCAACTAAATCTTTATAGGATATTGTTTTATGTCCTAAATGAAGCTCTGAAAGTGTATCCATATTATGTCTGTTCTTACCTGCATCAAGCACGTATGACATAAGCATAGTATCTTCCATTGTGTTTATTATTATTCCTCGATGATAAAAAATTATATAGTCGAATTTTATATTTTGCCCTATTTTTTTGATTGATTTATCCTCTAAGATCGGTTTAATTTTTTGAATTACCTTATTAGCATCTAGCACATCTTTACCGTTATGCTTTAAAGGTATGTAGCAAGCTTTTCCAATATCAGTAGATAAAGATATTCCTACCAATTCAGCTAAATGCGGATCAAGAGAAGTTGTCTCGGTATCTATACATAATTCTCCCTTCTCCTCAGCATCTTTTATCCAATTGTCAATATCTTCTAATTTATTGAGTAATTTATATTTTGTTCGATCAACACTTGATATCTCTTTTCCTTTAAAAGATGGTGCATCTTTTTCTTTTAATTTAGGTTCTCCATACTGTGATATGACGCTACTTAAGAGCCTATTAAACTCCATTTCATTTAAAAATTCATATAGTTTATCTTTATCAATATTTTTTATTACAAAATCATCCAATTTCATTTTAATAGGTACATCTTTTTTTAAAGTTACCAATTTTTTACTTATAAGAGCTTTATCTTTATTTTCTAAAATAGTTTCTCTTCTCTTGTTCTGTTTAATTTCATGAGCTTTTGATAAAAGTTTCTCCAAATTTCCATATTTATTAATTAACTCAGCAGCAGTTTTAACGCCAATACCGGGTACTCCTGGAACGTTGTCACTGGAATCGCCTGCTAATGATTGTACATCAATGACTTTTTCGGATTTAACACCAAATTTTTTTATAACATCTTCTTCTCCTAAAAATTTATTTTTCATAGGATCATAAATTCTTACATTCTTATTGAATAACTGCATTAAATCTTTATCAGATGATACAATTGTAACCTTGGCCCCAATTTTTAAGATTTGTTCTGTATAAGTTGCAATTAAATCATCTGCTTCATAATTAATAAGTTCTACTGATGGTAAATTAAATGCCATTACTGATTTTCTTATAAAATCAAATTGAGGAATTAAATCATCAGGAGCATCAGATCTATTTGCTTTATAATCTTTATAGATTTCATTCCTAAAATTTTTTCTCGCAGAATCAAAAATTACTGCAAAGTGAGTTGGTTTTTGTAAATTTTCTTTAGATTTTGAATCCTCAAGTAACTTAAATAACATATTACAAAAACCGTTTACTGCCCCTGTTGGCATTCCATCACT
>CACGHU010000040.1 GCA_902572945.1 uncultured Pelagibacteraceae bacterium | reverse complement strand
AATATTATAAGAAAAAGTAAATTTTTATTTTTAAAAATATTGCTTAAGTCTGAGTGAAAGTAAGTAATTATCGCTAATAGTGAACCTAAATGTAAACCAATATCTGTAAGTAAAGATTGAACTTTAAAATTATAAAAATCAGAAATTAGAAACAAATGAGCCGAGGAACTTACGGGAATAAATTCGGATATACCCTGAATTGTTGAAAGCAGAAAAATCTCAAAAAAATCAAAAGTCATTTAATTTCTTGTATTCTATATAGTTTTAAAATGAAGCAATAACGTGAGCAGATAAGTGGTATGCAGAAAATGAATTTTATCAGGAAATATAATGATTTTTTGATAAAATAGGTAAAATATACTGTCCTATTTAACGTTTATAAATTGTTTACGTTAGTATATAAGCCTTCAAATTATGCCAGATAAAATGCTTAAATTCGTAAAAATAGGTCAACAAAATCCACCTAAAAGAGAGGTTGATTTAAGGAAAGACGACTTTAATGAGATATACGATGAGTTTATAAGCAACAAGGCAAAAGAGCAATCAAGCAGGTGTTCACAATGCGGAGTTCCATTTTGCCAGGTTCATTGTCCTTTAAGTAACAATATTCCAGATTGGCTAAAACTCACTGCTGAGGGAAGATTGGAAGAGGCATATCAACTATCACAAAGCACAAATAATATGCCAGAGGTTTGTGGAAGAATATGTCCACAGGATAGGTTATGTGAAGGAAATTGCGTTATTGAACAATCTGGACATGGCACAGTAACAATTGGTTCAGTAGAAAAGTTTATAACAGAAAACGCATGGGCAAATGGATGGGTAAAGCCCATAAATGTAAAATCTGAGTTAGAACAAAGTGTTGGTATTATTGGAGCAGGCCCTGCAGGTTTAGCATGTGGAGAACAACTTAGAAAATCTGGGTATCAAGTTACAATATATGATCGTTACGACAGAGCTGGGGGATTATTAATCTACGGAATACCTAATTTTAAGTTAGAAAAATTTGTAGTCGAAAGACGTACGGAGCTTCTTAAAAAAAGTGGAATAAATTTTGTCCAAAATTTTGAAGTAGGGAAAGATGCAACTCTAGATCAGTTAAGAGAAAAACATGATGCGATATTAATTGCAACTGGAGTTTACAAACCTCGAGAAATAAACATTCCTGGCAGTGATTTAAATAACATTTTTCCTGCTATGGAATTTTTAACTGCATCAAATAAAAAAGGCCTAGGTGATAAAGTTGAAAAATTTGATGATGGCACTTTAAATGCTGAAGGGAAAAATATAGTAGTTATAGGGGGTGGGGATACAGCAATGGACTGTGTTCGAACTGCTGTAAGACAGAATGCAAAATCAGTAAAGTGTTTATATAGAAGAGACAAAGAAAATATGCCAGGGTCTTCTAGAGAAGTTGCAAATGCTGAGGAAGAAGGCGTGGAATTCGTGTGGTTATCGAGCCCCAAGGAATTTCATGGAGGGAATAAAGTAGAAAAAATAAGTGTAAATAAAATTAAATTAGGAGAACCAGATGATTCCGGTAGAAGAAAACCTGAGATACAGAATGATGGAGGTTTCAATTTAGAAGTTGATATGGTTATTAAATCTCTAGGATTTGATCCAGAGGATCTTCCAAAACTCTTTGATAACAATGATCTTCAAGTTTCAAAGTGGGGAACAATTAAAACAGATTTCGAAACTTTAGAAACTAATGTTCCAGGTGTTTTTGCAGCTGGAGATATAGTAAGGGGGGCATCCTTAGTGGTGTGGGCAATCAAAGATGGTAGAGATGCTGCCGAGTCAATTATTAAACATTTAAAACATAAGCAAATGTCAAAAATTAAGGTTGCGTAATGCAAAGATATTTTAAAAATAAAAAATTACTTGAAAGAAATAATGTTTACTCAGAGGATATGGAGCATGATGCGTGTGGAGTAGGTCTAGTCGCATCGACCGAAGGAAAAAAATCAAGAGAGGTAGTAGAATATGGAATTCAAGCTTTAAAGGCTGTATGGCACAGAGGTGCTGTAGATGCCGATGGTAAAACAGGAGACGGAGCCGGTATTCATGTTGAAATCCCAAAAGAATTCTTCAAAGAAAAAATAGAGGTAACGGGACACGTCTATGACAATTCTGAAATTTGTATTGGTATGATATTTTTACCAAGAAATAATTATGAGGCACAAGAAAGTTGTCGAACGCTGGTTGAAAAAGAACTGACTCAGAATGATTTTAATATTTATGGTTGGAGACAAGTTCCAGTTAATACAAAAGTTTTAGGAGAAAAAGCAGAACAAACGAGACCTGAAATCACTCAAGTTCTATTTCGACATAACAATCAAAAATTATCTGGCAAATCATTAGAAATAAAGCTTTATGAGACAAGAAGAAAAATAGAGAATAATGTAAGACAAAATCATTTAGATAATTTTTATATTTGTTCTTTCAGTTCTAAATCCATAATTTATAAAGGTATGTTTTTAGCTGAGGCATTAGCTGATTTTTATACCGATTTAGCAGATGAAAGATTTATTTCTAGGTATGCTATTTTTCATCAAAGATTTTCAACAAATACAGCTCCAAGCTGGGATCTTGCTCAACCTTTTAGATCTTTAGCTCACAACGGTGAAATAAATACTCTTAAGGGAAATGTAAATTGGATGAAGGTCCACGAACAAGAAATGTCCAGCGATGTATTTGAGAATGTTGAAAATTTAAAACCTGTAATTTTACC
>CACGHU010000039.1 GCA_902572945.1 uncultured Pelagibacteraceae bacterium | reverse complement strand
AATATTAAAATGGAAAATCATGCAAAAGTAGTCATTATCGGTGGTGGTGTAGTAGGTTGTTCAATTCTTTATCATTTATCTAAATTTGGTTTAAAAGATTGTATTTTACTTGAGAGAAATGAACTTACTTCTGGCTCGTCTTGGCATGCCGCTGGCAATGTTCATGTAATTTCATCTGATCCAAATATTTCTAGAATGATGGCCTATACAATTGGTCTTTATAAAGAGATAGAAAAAGAGTCTGGTCATTCTGTTGGTTTTAAACCAAGTGGAGGTTTTTATTTAGCATCTAATGAGGTTTGGGCTGAGTATTTAAAGAGGGAAAGATCAAAAGCAAGATATATGGGTCTAGACCAAGAATTTATTTCTCTTGATGAAGTAAAGAAAAAACATCCTTTAATTGATCCTAAAAGGTATTTGTTAGCTTTGTGGGATCCTATTGATGGTGAAGTTGACCCCTCAGGAGTGACATATGCATTTGCAAAAGCTGCTAAGGTTCATGGTGGAAAATATTATACTCACACTGTCGTAAAAGATACTAAACAAAAACCTGATGGATCTTGGGATGTATTTACTGATAAAGGAAATATTAATGCAGAAATAATTATAAATGCAGGCGGTTTATGGGCTAGAGAAGTAGGAAATCTTTCTGGAGTAGATCTTCCAGTTCAACCAATGGAGCATCATTATTTAATAACTGAAAGTATTCCAGAGATTGAAGCGATGGGGGATCAAAGATTACCAATTGGTACAGACTTTGAAGGAAATATTTATTTTAGACAGGAAGGTAAAGGAATGTTGCTTGGTACTTATGAACCTAAGTCAACTCCATGGAAAATAAATGGAACTCCAATGAACTTTGGACATGAATTGTTAGAACCAAAGCTAGATAATATTCAAGACAGGTTAGCAATAGGATTTGAAAGAATGCCAGCACTAGAAAAAGCTGGAATAAAAAACATTGTTAATGGACCTTTTACTTTTGGTCCTGATGGTAGTCCACTTATTGGTCCAGTTCCTGGTATGAAAAATTATTGGGTTGCAGTTGGTGTTATGGCTGGTTTTTGTCAGGGCGGCGGTGTTGGAAAATGCATTGCTGAATGGATTATAGATGGAGAACCGTCCATTGATGTTTGGGCAATGGATGTAGCAAGGTTTGGTGAATATGCTACTCCACAATATGGAACTATTAAATCCTCAGAAAATTATGAGAGACGATTTATTATGACATTTCCAAACGAAACTTTACCTAAAGGAAGAAAACAAAAAACAACTGCATTATATGATCGTTTTGTAAATCAAGGAGCAGTAATGGGTGATGGATTTGGTTTAGAGAGTGTTTTATGGTTTGCAAAAAATAAAGAAGATGCCTTTGAAGAACCAACTATTAAAAGATCAAGATCTCATAATTACGTATCAAAAGAGGTTATAAATGTTAGAGAAAATGTAGGTGTGATGGAACTTGCAAATTTTTCAAAACACGAATTTGAAGGACCTGATGCTAGAAATTTTTTAAACTATATTATGGCTGGTAAAATTCCTAAACCAGGAAGAATTTCTCTTACCCCAATGCTTACTTACAGAGGAAAACTTTATGGTGACCTTACCGTGTCATGTATTGATGAAAATAAATTTATGGTTTTTGGATCTGGAGCAGCTCAAGAAATGCATAGAAGGTGGTTTGAAAGTCATTTAAATAAATTTAAAGTAAATTATAAAAATCGATCAGATGATTTTCATGGTTTAGCAATATCGGGACCTAAATCCAGAGAAGTTTTTCAAAAAATTGTAAGAGAAGATGTATCAAATAAAAATTTTAAATTTAGAGACTCTAGGAAAATGTTTGTTGGTGGAGTACCAGCAATTGTAAATCGATTATCTTTTACTGGCGAGCTGGGATATGAAATTTATACAGCACCACATTATCAAATTAAATTGTACGAAGAATTAATGGAAGCTGGTAAAGAATTTAATATTCAACCTTTTGGTTTAAGAGCTTTAATGTCTATGCGTCTTGAAAAAAATTGGGGCGCCTGGACGCTTGATTATAGACCAGACTTTACTGCAAAAGAAACAGGATTAGATACATTCATTGATTGGAATAAAGATTTCGTAGGAAAAAATTTTGCAAAAAAAGATGAAAGTAAAAATAAACTCACGCCATTAATTGTAGAGACAAATGATATTGACGTCACAAATAATGAAGCGGTATTAAAAAATGGAAAAGCTATTGGATACGTAACTTCTGGAGGTTTTGCACATTTTACAAATAAAAGTGTTGCGTTTTCATATCTTGATAGCCGAGAAATAAATTCGGAAAAAGGAATTCAAGTGGAAATAAATGGCGACTTATTTAACTCTTCAGTAATAAAATCACCGCTTTATGATCCAACAGGACAAAAGATGAGAAGTTGATGGCACAAAAAGACGTAGGAAACAAAATACCAATTTATAAATTAAAAAAAACCGATGAGGTAATGAAATATTATGACGATTGGGGACAAGAAAATAAATATGATAAGGACATGCTTGATTGGAACTATACTGGCCCAAAAGAAACTACTGAAACATTTATTAAATATCAAAAAAACAAAGATGCTAAAATTTATGATGCTGGATGTGGCACAGGATTAGTTGGTGTCGAATTAAAAAAATTTGGGTATCATAATTTTTATGGTGCAGATCTTTCAAAAAAACTTTTAGATTTGGTACCATCTCAACTTTACAAAAAACTTGATCAAGTCGATTTAAATAAACCTATTGAAGAAGAAAACGACTCCTTCGATGCTGTGATGTGTGTTGGGACTTTTACATTTGGACACGTTAAACCTCCTGCTTTAGACGAATTTATAAGAATCACTAAAAATAAAGGACATATATGTTTTACAATAAACGAAGGAATACACGAAGAGTATGGCTTTGATAAAAAAATTGAACAATTAAACAATGAAAATAAATGGAAAGAAATCGAATTTTTTAAATCTGACTATATTGCAAGCAAAGATGTGAATGCTTGGCTTGGGTTATA
>CACGHU010000038.1 GCA_902572945.1 uncultured Pelagibacteraceae bacterium | reverse complement strand
AAATTATAAGTTATCAAAATTTTATAAAAAATAATTTAGAATATGTTGGAGAAAACTTTGTTTATGAAGCAAGATCCATACATTATGATACGAAAAAAAACAAAAAAGGTATTTACGGAAAAGCTACAAAAGAAGAAGTTAAAGAATTAAATGATGAGGGAATAGTGACTCAAACTATCCCTTGGATCGACAATAAAGAAAATTAAACCTTTTCAAACAAAGCTATATAATTAACTGATTTATCATTATTTATATCCCATGTGTTATTAAGTGGGTTAAATACAACACCATCAACTTTCTTTATCCTCATAGAGTTAGCTTTTGCATGGCTCACTAACTCAGAGGGTTTAACAAATTTGTTCCATTCATGAGTCCCGATTGGGAGCCATCTTAAAATATATTCCGCACCTACTATTGCAAAAAGATATGATTTAAGAGTTTTGTTTAATGTAGCTACATACATTATGCCATTCTTCTTTAAAAATTTTGAACTATTCCGTAAAAAAAGTTTTACATCATCTACGTGCTCAATAATTTCCATATTTAAAATAATATCAAATTTTTTATTTATCCTTAAATTTTCGGGTGAGGAACATATATACTTAATATTTAATTTTTTTTTTTTAGAATGGATTTTTGCAACATTAATATTTTTTTGAGAAGCATCAATACCAGTAACTTCTGCACCCAGTCTTGACATCGGTTCACATAGCAGTCCTCCTCCACAACCAATATCTAAAATTTTAAGCTTCTTTAAAGGTAAAATCTTAGATTTTACATTATAATGATCAATAATATTTGGGCGCTCTTTAAGTAAAGATATTATTATGCAGCCAGATCCAGTTCCAATATCTAAAATTAACTTTTGTTTGGTTTTATCTATAAGTTTAATGGCTTCTTCAACAATGACTTCCGTATCAGGTCTAGGTATCAATACATTTTTATTAACGTAAAAAGTATTTTTCCAAAATTCTTTTTTATTCAATATATACGCTATTGGCTCTCCTTGTTTTCTTCTAAATATAAGTCGTTGATAATTAGTTTCATCTTCTTTACTAACCAGAATAGATCTGGTGAGCACTATTTCCTCAATTTTTTTTTTCAAAACACTTGAAAGCAGAACTTCAGCATCTAACTTTGAAGATCTACATAATGAGTTATTGAGTATTTTATAACCATTATTTAATAAAGTATTAGCATTAGGCATATTAATTTGAATTAATCAATTCTTCTTGAGCTTGAAGGTTAATATTTTCAATCATCTCATCAAAAATCTCTCCTTCCATAAATTCACTTAGCTTGTGAAGTGTCAAGTTTATTCTATGATCTGTTACTCTCCCTTGGGGAAAATTATATGTTCTTATTCTTTCAGATCTATCACCGGTGCCAATTTTGCTTTTTCTATATTTTGATCTTTCGTCTTCTTTTTTTTTCCTTTCAAATTCATATATTCTAGATCTTAAAATTTTTAAACCTTTCTCCTTATTTCTTATTTGTGATTTTTCATCTTGTTGGCTTACCACTATTCCTGTAGGCAAATGAGTAATTCTAACAGCGGAGTCTGTTGTATTAACACTCTGTCCTCCAGGTCCACTACTTCTGAAAACATCAATTCTTAAATCCTTCTCCTCAATTTTAACATCAATTTCCTCTGCCTCTGGTAAAACTGCAACAGTAGCTGCAGAAGTATGTACCCTTCCTTGTGTTTCAGTCTCTGGAACTCGTTGAACTCTATGTACTCCACTTTCATACTTCAAAGTTGAGTAAATATTTTTACCTTTTATTGATGCAATAACTTCTTTAAGTCCGCCAGCTTCGCTTTTAGATATACTAATAATTTCTAAAAACCATTTCTTGTTATTACAAATTTTTTCATACATTTTAAACAAATCAGCTGCAAAAAGACTTGCTTCAAGACCTCCCGTTCCAGCTCTAATTTCTAAAATTGCATTTTTTTTATCTGCTTCATCTTTCGGGAGTAAAAAAACTGTAAGTTTTTTTATAACTTTTTCATTTTTAATTAATAATTCTGATAACTCGTTGTTCGCAAGTTCTATCATTTCTTTATCACTTGATTTATCATTGATTATTTTTTCTAACTCTTTTTTTTCAAAATCAAAATTAGTGTAAAATTTGGCATCTGCAATTATTTCATTTAGGTCTGAATATTCTTTGGACATTTCAGCAAATTTTTTTTTATCAATATTTGATGAGGATAAATTTAATTCTAGATTAGAATGTTTCTCTATTATATTTTTTACTTTTTCAAGAGGTATCATTTATCTTTATTTTGAATTTCCTCAGCCTTTTTTTCAACTAAATCTACAACTTTAGAAATGATATCCTTGTTACCAAGCTTTTCTGTTTGTACTCCATTTAGATATAACATATTGCTTTCTCTGCCTCCGCCAGTAATGCCAATGTCAGTAAATGCTGCTTCTCCTGGGCCATTAACAACACAGCCAATTATCGATAGAGTTATAGGTTCTTGTATATGCGAGAGTCTTTCTTCTAAAATTTTAACAGTTTCAATAACTTCGAAACCTTGTCTTGCACATGATGGACAGGATATTATTTTTACTCCTCTTTTCCTCAAACCTATTGATTTTAAAATCTCGTTACCTATTTTTACCTCTTGCACAGGATCATCAGATAAAGAAACTCTTATAGTATCTCCAATACCTTCCATTAATAAGCTGCCCAACCCAATAGCTGATTTTATGCTGCCTGGAATAAAACTGCCGGCCTCAGTTATACCAAGATGAAGTGGGTAGTCAGTTTTCTGAGATAAAAGTTTGTAAGATTTGATTGATAAGAAAACATCCGACGATTTTACACTAATTTTTAAATTATCGAAATTTAAATCCTCAATAATTTTTATATTTCTTAAGGCACTTTCTACCAAAGCCTCTGGACAAGGTTCCTTGTATTTTTCAAGAATATCTTTTTCAAGTGAGCCTGCGTTTACACCTATCCTGATTGAACAATTATTGTAACTCGCAGATTTGATCACTTCTCTAATTTTATTTTTATCTCCAATATTGCCTGGATTTATTCTTAAGCAGGCAGCACCATTTTCTGCTGCTTCAATCGCTCTTTTGTAATGGAAATGAATATCAGCAACTAAAGGGATATCACAATGCTTAACTATTTCTTTTAAAGCCTTTGAGGATTCCTCATCAGGGCATGAAATACGAACTATATCCGCACCAGCCTTAGAAATATCTTGCACCTGTTTGATTGTACTTTTTATGTCCTTAGTTAAGCTATTGGTCATTGATTGAACGCTAATTGGATTGTCTCCACCAATACAAACTTTTCCAACTTTAATTACTTTTGTTTTTTTTCTAATGATATCTCTAAATGGTCTTATGCTCATTATTTTTCTAAATTAAATTCTTTATGGAGTGCATTTACAGCTTTTTTAATAAGATCTTTGTTTATC
>CACGHU010000037.1 GCA_902572945.1 uncultured Pelagibacteraceae bacterium | reverse complement strand
CAAATTTAGGTTTATTTCTTAGATTTAAAACTTTTTTAGATCCAAGATATCCCATTGAAGATTTTAGTCCTCCAATTAGTTTAAAAAATTATTTTATCTACTGGACCTTTATATTTAACAAAACCCTCAACCCCTTCTGGGACATATTTAGATTTATCTTTTTGCTTTAATTGAAAATATCTATCAGCTGAACCCTTGTTCATTGCTCCTATTGAGCCCATGCCTCTAAAAACTTTATAAGTTTTACCGTTTTTTTTTAGAATTTTCCCTGGTGCCTCATTTGTACCAGCAAAAAGTGAACCAATCATTACCGCATCAGCACCAGCTGCTAGTGCTTTAGCTATATCACCTGAAAATTTTATACCTCCATCAGCAATAATTTTTACTTTTTTATTTTTTAAACCTTTTTTCACATTGATAATTGCACTTAATTGAGGAACACCTATTCCTGCTACAAGTCGAGTTGTACAAATTGAGCCTGGACCGATCCCAACTTTAATTAAATCTACACCAAGATTTGCCAAAAAGTTTGCAGCCTCAGCAGTAGCAATATTACCTGCGCATAATAATGTTTTTTTATGTTTGTATTTTTTAATTGTTTTAATTATTTGTTTAACTTTTTTAGTATGTCCATGAGCAGTATCTACAACAATTAAATCAATTTTTTCTTTTATTATTGCTAAGGCTCTTTTTGATTCTAAATCTCCAGCACCAACTGCAGCTCCAACTTTAAGATTTTTAGATTTAACTTTTCTTATTTCCTTAATCTGTTTATCAATTGTAAAATTTCTATGTATTACTCCTATTCCACCTGCTTTAGCTAAAGCTACAGCCATCTTAGATTCTGTTACAGTATCCATTGCTGAGGACAATAAAGGAATATTGATCTTATAATCTTTTCTTAAGTAAGTAGATGTGTCAACTTGCGATGGAAGGACTTCTGAGTACCTGGGGGCTAGAGTAACATCATCGAAAGTAAGTGCTTCTTTAATAGGATCCATAATCCTATATATACGATTCTTTAAAAAATAAAAGAGGACTTAACGTAAAATTTTACAAATTATAAAATTTTCCTTTGAGTCTTTTCTGCTAGATGGTGGTTTAAAAACTCTTACTTCTTTGAATATTTGTTTAGCTCCAGAAACAATTTCATTAAAACTTGTGCCCATAAATAACTTTGAAATAAATTTCCCCCTCTGATTTAGTTGGTTTTTTGCGAAACTCATTGCATCCATACAAAGTTCTCCTGTTACAATAGAGTCAAGATTCTTATTTCCAGTTGTGTTTACTGCCATATCAGAAACAACAAGGTCTACTTTTTTATTGAAATATTCCCTAATTTTTTGCTTGTATACTTCTTCAGAAAAATCACCGATTAATTGGTGGACTTTATTGATCTTTTGAAATTCTAACAAATCTATGGCTAAGATTTTTCCATTTTGGATATTTTTTGAAAGATATTGGGACCAACTTCCTGGAGCTGCTCCTAAATCTATGGCTGTATAGACCTCTTTTAATATTTTAAATTTTTCATCAATTTCTTTTAGTTTATAAATTGCTCTTGAACGATAACCTTCTATTTTAGATTTTCGTACATAGATATCTCTACGCTGTTTATTAATCCAATTTTTTGAAATTTTATTTTTTTTCAATTAATGTCCAAACCTTAAACTTTTTAAAATATTCTTATTTTCTAAAGTTTGAATTTGTATTTTGACTGAACTATCAATCCTCATATCTTTATTATTATCCCAAATACCTGCCGCAAGATGCATTATTCCAATTTTGCTGTTTGGCAAAAAAGGCTCTACAAATGTATTATTACTCTCATCAAATTTTGGTAAAAGATTACTTGCAATCCAATTACAGTTTAAGGGAAGAAACTCAGTATCAACTTCATCTATATATATGCTCATATTAATTGCTAGACCCTCTGAGCCAAATATTTTTCCTGATTTTAATGTTGTTTCTAAGTTTTTTTGCCAAGTGTTCCAACAACTTGAATTTTTCTCAAGTGAAAAAACTCCTATATTAACATGAGGTGCGAAAGCGAGTTTTCTTGCTTTATCCATTCCTATTTTTGAACTAACAGCATGTTTAAAATTTTGTGATTTTATTACTGCTAGCTTACCAAATAACCAATTTACTTTAGAAGTAATCCTATAACCTGGGCCTATTGTTTGGGTAATTCCTAACTTGCCATTTTCGCAAGCTTTAAAATATAAGTTTATTGTATTCCAATCATTTACCCAAGCGTCACAATCAATCCAAAGGTACTTTTCGTAATTAGGAAAATATTTTGGTAAAAAAGCCCTAGAAACCTGACTCTTCAACCACTCTTTTCCTTTTACTTTAATTGAAGAAACTTGAATATCCCATTCAGCACTTTTTATTTCATCTACTTTATCTGAGAGTTTATTTAATTGCTCTTGTTCTAAACCAGCATCCAGAATACATATTGCTAAAGAATTACTTTGATCAAATTGTTTTATTGAGTCTATTAATTCATTTAGCAGATTAAAATAATTTGAATCAGCTAAAGAAACTATAACGTTTTTTTTCATCTATAACATATCTTCAGGCTCATCTTCGGTATATATTTTATTTGACAGTGAACCTTTTTTCAATTTTTGATAATGAAAAATACTGAATGGAATAGCTAAAAGATAAATCAAAGAACCTATTGCAATTACATTAAATGGAAATATTAATAAAAGTCCAAAAAGTAAAACTATACCTAAAAGTAAAAATATTGTTGTACTTCTAGGAACAACAATTTTTTTGAATGAATAAGTTGGTATTTTGCTTATTAATAAAATCGAAACGATTATAAAAAGAATAGGTGTTATTAATTCTATATTGTAACTAAATATATTTAATCCACTTTGTTCATAAACAAGAGGGCTCAGTACTAAAATACCTCCTGCAGGTGATGGAACGCCTTGAAAAAAATTATCCCTCCAAGAGGGTTCTCCGCCTGTATTAATATTAAACCTAGCTAATCTTAAAGCAACGCACACAACATAGATTAAAGAAATCAACCAACCTATTTTTCCGAGAGTATTTAGTGTCCAAAAATACATTATAAATGCTGGTGCAACACCAAAACTTATAATATCTGTAAGAGAATCTAGCTCTTTACCAACCTTAGAAGTTCCTTTTATTAATCTTGCAATTCTTCCGTCTAAGCCATCAATTATTGCAGCACATACAATAGCTACTATTGCAAGTTTAAAGTTTTGATTTAGAGCAAAGTTAATAGAAGTTAATCCAATACATACACCAATAAGTGTTAATGTATTAGGTAAAATTACCCTTGCACTTTTATCTGTTACAATTTTAAATTTTTTTCTTGGTTCGTTCATTTTATCTTTTAGCAATAAGTGACTCTCCAGCTATAGTTTTCTGATTGACTTTAACAAGTGGTTTATAATTTTCAAAATATAGGTCTGCTCTACTTCCAAATCTTATCATCCCAATTCTCTCACCTTGTTTGAGGTCTGAATTTTCTGAAGTATCAGTAACAATTCTTCTTGCTATTAAACCTGCTATTTGAACTACAATTATATCTTCGCCTTTTGAATTAGTAATTTTGTAGTAATTTCTTTCATTTTCTTCACTAGCTTTATCAAGAGAAGCATTAAAAAATTTTCCTGGCTTGTACAAAATTTCTGAAACTTTTCCCGCACAAGGTGATCTATTTACATGACAATCGAAAACATTCATAAAAATACTTACTTTAGTAAATTTTTTATTTTCTAA
>CACGHU010000036.1 GCA_902572945.1 uncultured Pelagibacteraceae bacterium | reverse complement strand
GCCAACAATAAAGTGTCCTTGAATAAATTTGCCTTTAAATTCAACAGCATTTGCATTAAAAAAAATAAAAAAAAATATTATTAAGTATTTAATTATTTTGCTGTCCATCCACCATCTACCAATAAAGAGGTTCCCGTGATCATTGATGCAGCATCCGAAGCTAGAAAAACAACAGATGAAGCTACTTCTGACATTTCTGCAAAACGTCCAAGAGGTATATTATTTAATGTCTCTCTTTTAAATTTTTTATTTTTCAAAAATTTTGATGTCATAGGGGTAACTACAAATGTAGGGCATATGGTATTTACTCGAATGTTATATTTTGCAAGATCAATAGCCATACCTTTTGTCAATCCCTCGAGACCATGCTTATTCATGTTATAGACACTTCTAATTGAACCTCCAACATGACCCATTTGAGAAGACATATTTATTATTGAACCACCTATTTTTTTTCTGTTTTTCGTTTTAATCATTTTTAAAGTGCATAGTTGAGCTAAATTAAATGCTGCTATATTATTTATCTTTACCATGTATTCCATGTTTGATCTTTTCACCTCTGTAAAGTGTTCTGGAAAATTTGTGCCCGCATTATTTACCAAAATATCAATCTTTGGTATTTGATTTATAACACTTTTAACTTGATTATAGTTAGTAACATCACAAGTATAAGTTTTACATTTTACTTTTAGTTTTTTAATTATTTTGGAAACTAATGTTAAATCTTTGCTTGTTCTACTTATGATGATAACGTTTGCTCCAGCCTCAGCAAGAGCTATAGAACAAGCTTTACCTAAACCTTTACCGGCTCCTGTAACTAGTGCGTATTTATTTTTTAAGTTATATTTTTTTAAATACATATTATATGAATAACTTTAAATCTGTATAAATCAATTCAATAGCAACAATTAAAATCGCAATTAATCCAAGCCAAGCAATCCATTTATATTTTTTTATCCACTTTGAAATTAGATTTGCGGCAACTGCCATTAAAGCAATAGATAAAACTAACCCGAATACTAGCAAAAAGTAATGATCTTTGGCAGCACCAGCAACTGCCAGTACATTATCTAAACTCATTGTGACATCTGCAATTATTATTGTTGTTATAGCTTTAAACAAACTTGATTTCTCAATATTGGGGCTGTCTTCTTTTTTAGAACCATCTTTTACAACATCAACATAGAGTTTGTAGCAAACATACAACAGCAGGATACCCCCAATTAGCCTTAAACCAGTTATTTGTAAAAGATAAGCAGTAATTAAGGTAAATATTGGAGATCAAATAAATCAAGGAGATATAATAGGTACTGTTGGTTCCACTGGAAGGTCAACAGGTCCCCACTTGGATTTTCGTATTAATTGGTTTCAAACTAGGCTTGATCCAATGTCTGTCCTTAAATAAACAACAATATGTTAAAGAAAAATAAAATTTTTATATTTTTCTCTTTTTTTTTATTTGGAACTTTTATTTACATAATTTTTGGTATTTTTGCTTTTTTAGATTTTAACAAAAATAAAAAAAATTTATTCAAAACTTATGAAGATTTGAATTTTCATATGAGGTACTCTGAAAAGCTTCATCATTTAAGAGATTCCAATAGATGGGGGGAAGAAAAAAATGATTATTTATTCTCAACTATTAGCAAAAATAAAAAAGGTAAACTAGTTTTATTACAAGGAGATTCTTGGATGGAACAAGTTCAAGAAATAGATGAATCATTAAAATTATTTCAAGATTTTTCAAAAAAAAATGACATAAACATTATAAATGGTGGTATAACATCTTACGCTCCGACATTAATGAGCTTGCAATACAAATTTTTAAAAACAGATTTTGATATAAACCCTAGTGTTGTTGTAATTTATATTGACCAAACAGATATTGGGGATGAAATTTGTAGATATGAACCCTCCAAGAAATATAAAGAAAAAAAAGTCATAGAAGTTAAAAATGAAAGTTTTACAAATAAAATATATGATTATACAAAAATTTATCAATATTCAAATATAGATCTTAATAGTGATTATCCATTAAAGTTTTTTAGACTTTCTAATTTTCAGCTAAAATATTTCTTAATAAGAAATTATAACAGGTTAGGAGAAATTTTAGATGTTGGATGGAAAAATAGAGGCACAGTCAAATGTAGGTTCAAAGAAATACAAAAATACTTATTTAATTTAGATAAAAAATCTAAGAGTTTGTTTAGTGAGTCTATAATAAATTATCTCAATATTTTGGAAAAAGATCAAAATATTAGAGATGTATTGCTCGTTTCTTTTCCTCACAAAAAACATTTGACCAAAGAATACAAAATAAATGTATCAAATTTAATCGAGAATATAATTCAAAATAGAAATTATATTAAAGTGACACATTTAAATTTTAGCAAGTATATTTATTCTTATAAAGATGCAGAAAAAATATATTTACAAGGGGACCCAAGTTCTCATCTAAATGAAACATATCACTCAGAATTATTTGTTAAAAAAATTTTAGAAAAATTAAAAGTGCTATTGGAAAGATCTTAAAATGATTAAACTATTTGTCTCTTCATATCTTCTTTTTTAATTCCTGCGACTTTTACTGGTTTTTTCATCGCATCTCGTCTGAATGGTTCACCAAGTTCTTGATTAAGAATTACCTCAATGAACGTTGTAATTCCTTTTTTTTGATCTTCGCAAGATTGTTTAATAGCTTTAGAGGTTTCCTCCATTGTTTTAACTGTAACTCCTTTTAGACCACAAGCATTAGCAACTTTTGCATAGCTTAATTCTGGATCTAATTCTGTACCGACAAAATTATCGTCAAACCATAATATTGAATTTCTTTTTTCTGCTCCCCATTGATAATTTCTAAATATTACCATAGTGATTGCTGGCCATTCCTCTCTGGCACATGAACTCATTTCATTCATACTAATTCCAAAAGCACCATCTCCTGCAAATCCAATTACAGGGGTATTTGGGCAACCAATCTTAGCACCTAGTATTGATGGAAAACCGTAACCACAAGGACCAAAAAGTCCTGGAGCTAGATATTTTCTTCCTTCTTCAAAAGTTGGATAAGCATTACCTATTGCACAATTATTTCCAATATCGCTTGAAATAATTGCTCCACTTGGAATTGCTTCTTGTATAGCTCTCCATGCTTGTCTTGGTGACATCCTATCTTTGTCTCTTTCCCTTGCCTCTTTATTCCAAACTGTTCCTGGGTCATCTTCCTCATGATCAAGACCGGTCAAAGTTTGTAGCCAAGCTGATTTTGTTTTATGAATTAAATTTATTCTTTCCTCTCTACCATTGTTTCCAGCATCTTTTGAAAGCTTTTCTAAAATTTGATTCGCAACCATTTTGGCATCACCACAAATACCTACGGTAACTTTTTTTGTTAAGCCAATTCTATCTGCATTCATATCTACTTGAATTATTGTTGCGTTCTTTGGCCAATAATCAATTCCATACCCTGGTAGTGTTGAAAAAGGGTTAAGTCTTGTTCCTAAGGCAAGAACAACATCTGCTTTAGAAATAAGTTGCATTGCTGCTTTTGAACCATTGTAACCTAATGGTCCTACTGCAAGTGGGTGGCTACCTGGAAAACTATCATTATGTTGGTATCCATTACAAACAGGAGCATCTAATCTTTCAGCAAGTTTTTTACATTCTTCAATTGCATTACCTATGACAACTCCTGCGCCAGAAAGTATTACTGGAAATTTTGCTTGTGATAAAAGAGATGCAGCTTTGTTAATAGCTTCCTCGCCCCCTCCTTGTCTTTCAAATCTAACTATTGGTGGTAA
>CACGHU010000035.1 GCA_902572945.1 uncultured Pelagibacteraceae bacterium | reverse complement strand
CATCCAATATCTTATTCGAAAGGAATAGCAGAGATCGGAAATATTATAAAAAAAACTAAAATTTCACCAGATTACATAAATGTTGGGGGTGGATTTCCAACAATCTATCCTGATCTAATACCACAATCATTAGATAACTATTTTAAAGAAATTAAAATAGCCTTAGAAAAATTAAAATTTGAAAAAAAACCTGAGATTATTTGTGAACCTGGCAGAGCTATTGTGGCTGAGAGTGGGTCAACAATTGTTAAAGTAATTTTAAGAAAAAAACAAAAACTTTACATAAATGATGGAACTTACGGAACATTATTTGATGCAGGAGTTCCAAATATTGTTTATCCTTCAAGAATGATACCAATAGGAAGATTGGTTTCAAAAAAACTTACTCCATTTGATTTCTACGGTCCAACTTGTGATAGTATGGACTATATGAAAGGACCATTTATTTTACCGAATAACATTAAAGAAAATGATTATATAGAACTTGGTCAACTAGGAGCTTACGGACTAACATTTAGAACTGAATTTAACGGTTTTTATTCAGATAGTATTTATGAAGTAAAAGACCAACCTATAATGAGCATGTACAACAAAGATAAAGATAAAGCATTTCTTGTTGCTTAATGTCTGATAAAAAAAATCTAGGTCATAATAGTAAAAAAGATTTTTTAAAAAATCCAGTGGAGCATATTGATATTACTAAATTTGATAGTAGAGAAATTGTATCAGCAATGGGAAAAATGTCATTTGTATCCAGAGAGACGTCAAATGCAACAAATATTTATAATGAAATGCTTAAAGATAAAGATTGTACAATCTTTTTAACTTTAGCTGGCTCAACCTCTGCAGCAGGATGCATGCATATTTATAGGGATATGGTTAAATATAATATGGTAGATGCTATTGTTGCAACTGGAGCATCAATAATTGATATGGATTTTTTCGAAGCACTTGGTTTTAAACATTATCAGGGTTCTCAGTTTCAAAATGACGATGAGCTAAGAAAGAATTACATAGATAGAATTTACGACACATATATTGATGAAGATGAGCTACAGAAATGTGATAAGATTATTGGTGAAATTGCAGATAAACTAGAGCCAAGGCCATATACATCTAGAGAATTCATAAAAGAAATTGGAAAATATCTAAAAACGAATGCAAAGAAAAAAGAATCTTTAATTGAAGTAGCATATGACAATAATGTCCCAATTTTTTGTCCAGCTTTTACTGACTCAAGTGCTGGATTTGGTCTAGTGATGCATCAAGAAAGAAATCCAAAAAAACATATTACAATAGACTCGATTAGAGAGTTCAGAGAATTAACTGAAATTAAAATAAAATCTAAGGGATCAGGTCTTTTTATGATTGGTGGTGGAGTTCCAAAAAATTTTATTCAGGATACTGTAATTTGCGCTGAACTTTTAGGAAAAAATGTTGATATGCACAAGTATGCTATTCAAATTACTGTTGCAGACTCTAGGGATGGTGCTTGTAGTAGTTCAACATTAAAAGAAGCTAGTTCCTGGGGTAAAGTAGACACAACAAAAGAGCAAATGGTCTTTGCTGAAGCTACGAGTGTTTTACCCCTAATTGCAAGTGATGCTTATCACGCTGGTAAATGGAAGAATAGAAATAGAAAAAACTTTTCAAAGATATTTGATTAAAGTTAAATTTATAAATGAAATATCTATCAAATAAATACGGCTTTCTCGGTATTGACAATAAATTTAAATTTAAAGAAAAAGTAGTTATAGTTCCATTTGGCCTTGAAAAAACTGTAAGTTATGGAGGAGGAACAAAAAACGGTCCAAAAGAAATAATTAAAGCCTCTCATCAAGTAGAGCTTTACGATGAAGAATTGAACTGTGAGCCATTTAGAAAAATAGGTATAAAAACATTAAAACCATTTAAAATAAAAAATAATATTAATGATGCACTTAAACAGATATCTTTAATTAATAAAAAAATTTTAGATAAAAATATTTTTCCTATGACTTTTGGGGGTGAGCATTCAATTACTCCAGGATGTATTGAGCCTTTTAGTAAAAGATACAAAAAAATTTGTATTTTACATTTTGACGCTCACGCAGATTTAAGAGAAAGTTATAATGGACAAAAATTTTCCCACGCTTCGGCTATAAGAAGATGTCTAGATTATCCTAATATTTCAATAATTTCTTTTGGAATTAGAAATATTTCTCAAAGTGAAATCCCATATTTAAAAAAAAATTCCTCCAAAATAAAAATATTTTGGGCAAAAGATAAAAATAAGTGGGATCTCAAGAAATTTAAAAAGCTTATAAAAAATAAAACAGTTTATTTAACCTTTGATGTAGATGGTTTGGACTCAAGCATTATGCCAGCAACGGGCACACCAGAACCTGGTGGTTTATTTTGGGATGAGACTTTAGAAATTATAAAAATTGCTGCACAAAATTCAAAAATTGTTGGCGCTGATATTAATGAGCTTTCTCCGATAAAAGGTTTTAACTCTTATAATTTTCTTGTAGCTAAATTAGCTTACAAAATTTTATCATACAAATTTTTATACTAAATTTTGGCAGTCTTTAATGTTCCTAACAGAAGTCTAAATGGAATTAACATTACTAATGCTACAAATATTTTTACAGCCAAATCTCCTAATGATAATGTTACCCAAGGTATTCCTGTTCCATAGAATGAAATCGAGAAGAATAAAAATGTATCAACAGTTGAACCTATTAACGAAGATGTTAATGGAGCTACAAACCACTTCTTCATCCTTAATTGATCAAAAATTTGAACATCTAGCAACTGAGCAATTATAAAGGCTGTACCCGAACCAATAGCTATTCTTACAGAGATTAGGTCAGAATAGTTTGTGGCAAATATCAAAGTAAATAAAATTCCTATTGTAAATCCTATATATACTATTTTTCTAGCAACTATTTTACCAAATGATCTGTTTGCAAGATCAGTTATCAGAAAGGCTATAGGATAACTGAATGCTCCATATGTTAGAATATCTTCAAGACCATAATATTTAATAGGGAACTGTACGAGATAATTTGATGCTAAAACAACTAATCCCATCATAAAAGCGAGGGAAACAAATATTTTATTCATCAAGCTGATTTATTTAATAAAGTTTTTTTAATTTTTTTTAATCTGAAAGAAAGATTTTTCGTTTTTGCTGATTTTATAAATTGGTCAAAACTTCCTTTTTTATCGACTGATCGTATTCCAGAGTTTGAAACAGTAAGTTTTAAACTTTTATTTAGCACTTCACTCTTGAATCTTACTTTTTTCAGGTTTGGTAGAAATCTTCTTTTAGTTTTATTATTAGCGTGACTTACCTTATGTCCCTTTAAAGGTATTTTTCCAGTTAATTCACATTTTTTCGACATAAAAATTAAGAATGTATATGCGTAGAAAATTACTCAGTCAAGTTTATTTTTAGAACCTACTAATTCAGAAATATTATTTACACCTGTTTTTTTTATTATTTCTATCAATTCATCATTTATTTTAGATACTATATTTGGACCTTTAAAAACCATTCCAGTATAAAGTTGAACAAGTTTTGCGCCATTTATTATTTTTTCGTAAACTGATCTACCGCTATCAATTCCTCCAACTCCAATAATTGTAATATCTGATTTTAAATTTTTAAAAAATTCATTTATTAGAAAATTTGATTTATTTTCAAGTGGTTTACCTGAAAGTCCTCCCTTTTCTAATTTATTAATATTTTTTAAATTTTCTCTTGTTCTATCAGTCGAGTTTGAGATGATTATCGTTTTAATTTTATTATTAATTAAAACTTCACATATTCTATCTATACTTTTTTTTTCGATATCTGGAGAAATTTTCAAGGCAATAGGTACATTTGTTTTCAATTTAGTCTTTTCAGCTTGAATTTCTTTAAGAAGTTCATCTAACTCTTCATCTTTATGAAAGCTCCTTAAATT
>CACGHU010000034.1 GCA_902572945.1 uncultured Pelagibacteraceae bacterium | reverse complement strand
TTTTGAATAGAAGAAGCAATATCCATATGAAATTGAGTAAGTTTATCTTTTTTACTATCTCTTGGTTCCTGTCCAAATAATTTGTGAAATTTATCACTAGTCATTTTTAGACCTGTTGCATAATCAAAATAATCTTGCGAAAGTCTGAATGATCCATCCATTTTTATATCAATCAAATTTTGTTTTATTAAGTCACTATATTTTGGTTCACCGTATGGTGCCAAACCCATTAATTTATATTCGCCACTATTTACTTTAAAACCTGTGTAATATGTAAATGCAGAGTAAAGCAATCCTAGAGAATGTGGAAAGTGGATCTCTTTTTTAATTTCTAATTCTTTTCCTTTTCCAATTGCTACAGTGGTAGTTGCCCATTCTCCAACTCCATCTGCTGTAAGCACAATTGCTTCATCAAATGGCGAAGGGTAAAAAGCACTAGCTGCATGACTTAAATGATGCTCAGAAAAGAAAATTTTTTTCTCATCTTTAAAGTTTTTGTCATGTGCGCTAAGTAATTTCATGAGCAAATTTTTTTGGAAAAGTTTTTCCCTAAGCCAGGCTGGCATTGATTTCGTGAATTGTTTAAAACCTCTGGGTGCTAAAGCTACATAAGTCTCAAGCAGTCTTTCAAACTTTAAAAAAGGTTTTTCGTAGAATACTACATGATCAATTTCTGACAGTTTGAATCCTGAAAATTTAAGAACAAATTCTACTGCATGAAAGGGGTAACTTGAGTCATGTTTTTTTCTTGTAAAACGTTCTTCTTGAGCAGCGGCAACTATTTTTCCATCAATTATAAGAGCGGCAGCACTATCATGATAAAACGCGGAGATACCAAGAATTTTTTTCATTTTAAAGTAATTGAATTATTCAACAAATAGTTATTAATTAGATCAGCTTGATAAATATTACCTTCAATTGTTTGATGCAATGAATCACATAAAAAAATATCTTTATTTTCTCTTGATAAATTATCCCTTAGATCAATTATTTTTACGTAATTTGCATGTTTATTTTTTACATCTGCCAAATATGAGTTGTATAGATTAGTTTTTAAATCCAATTTATTTTTTTTATTAACATCAGCAAAACTAAATAAAGAAATAATATAAAATTCTTTTACACCTCTTGATTTTGATATTTCAATTGCCTCATTTGTATTAATTTGGAAATTTTTGACCATCATTTGTACATCTATATCTGATAATATTTTTTTAGTATATTTTATTTTTGGTGGGAATAATCTTATAATTATTGCATCCATTAATTTATACGATACTAGATAGGATTTTAAAGTTTTATCAAGTCTTTTTATATACAAAAATTTTTTATGTTTTTTAGCATCATTAAATTTATAGTTTAATATTTTTTGATTTCTATAATTAGATTTGGTTATTATGTTGGTCATATTAAACTTGCTTGCCCACAAAATAATTTCAGGGATTTTTTTTTTATTTATATTTATATTTAAAATAGCAACTAATTGATCACTATCAGCACCATTAAATGCAAAATTTTCTAAATTTAAACTAAGATTTTTTTTTTGCAATTCATTTACCCAAGATGAAGACTCGCCACAATTATTTCCATATGTAGTAGAACCTCCAAAAGCCCAGGCACTGATTTTACCGTTCTTTGAATCTCTTATAATTCCCTTTTTTAACTTATATGTTTTTCTGTCAGTAATATTTATCTGAAGTTTCGATAAATCGATTGTTTCAATTATAATATTTTTATCAAAACCATATTTAAAAACTTTTAAATTTGTAGGAATGAAAATAATAATTCTTGTTAATATTTCTATAAAAATAAATGAAAGCAATACTACAAAACAATTTAAAATTATTTTTTTAAAAATAGTCAATTAGAAAATTGTGTAAATGAAAGGCGCAACAGCTGAACCTTGGCTTAAAACAATTAATCCACCAAATAAAGCTAAGACCAATATAATTGGTAAAAGCCAAAACTTCTTTCTTACTTTTAAAAACTTCCAAAACTCGATCAAAAAGCTCATAATACTAGAATTGATTTTTTAAATCACTATTTGAATTATCTTTACTAATCCAATAAGTCTTTTTATTGTTTCTTTTTAAATTAAGCAAATCTTTTCCAAAGAATCTCATTATCAATCCCGTTGGAGTTACCACCAAAAAGTATATAATTCCCATAACTATTGGTGCAATAAAATTTCCTAAAAATATCCCAAATTTAAACCAAAGCTTATTCAAAGGCGATAGTAATTTTGAATTAATAGCTCCAAGTATTAAAAATATGACTGATATTATTAAGGACCAAATTCTTATATTGCTATTATCAAGCAAAGGCCAAAGGGAAATTATTAAGAAGACAATACAGAATACAATTCCAAAGTTTCTATTTGATGGAACTTTAATTTTTTGTTGCATAATTTTATTTTATAGTTTTTTCCTTTAAATCGAAAGCATTCATTAATTCATTCCATTCTCTTTTAGATAACCCTGAAGCTTCTAAATCAACATTTTTTCCAGAAATCAAATTTTTTAAAACTATTTTTCCTTTTGAAGATACTTCAGTACCTCCTACTCTATAATCCATAAAAGCTTCGTAAGTTATCGGCACCCATTTTTTCAAAGTATCTAGCATTACGTCTGCATATGCTCTTATTTCAAATTGTGCATGACTGTCTGCTCTCAATCTTAAAAAATTCATTAAGTTTAGTAAATCGGTCTTCCAATACCATTGTGTATAGGTATTAAGAGTTAAATTCATTCTTGCAAGTTCTCTTGCAAGGCCTGATTTTTTTTCATCTATTACAGATCCATCGTATTTTTCGTTTAACATTGTTTCGTAATTATCATAGGTTCTTTCTGCATCTTGTTTTAATATATTTAATACTTCTTTAGCTTGATCACCGGTTAATACTTCTCCTCTTCCTTGTCTATTATTTTTAGATTGTGCTGCTAGGTTTTCTTGCGAAGGTAAATAAAACTCTTTATCTAAGATAGAATATCTCGCTGAATATTCATTAACATTTGCAGTTCTATGTCTTATCCATTGCCTTGCTATAAAAATGGGTAACTTAATGTGATATTTTATTTCACACATTTCGAATGGTGTACTGTGCCAATGTCTCATTAGGTATTTAATCAATCCTGAGTCAGTGGAAACCTTTTTCGTACCTTTGCCATATGAAACTCTTGCAGCTTGAACAATAGAAGTATCGTCTCCCATGTAATCAATTACTCTTATGAATCCATGATCTAATATGGGAATTACATTAAATAGTATATCTTCCAGTTGGGGAGATATTACTCTTTTTGTTTTATTTTGCTGAGATTGAAGCTCTTTTATTTCGTTTTGTTGTTCTTTTGTTAATTTCATGAATTTTTATTGAATCTTTAAAGTTTACTTTTATATTAATAGTGTTGGTTTTCCAACTATGACGATAAACGAATTTCGTAATAAACATTGCGGACGTGGGGGCAGTACCCACCACCTCCACCAAATTCAACTTATGGGGGTGAACTAGGATCGACGGATGTCTAAAGGCTGTTCTTTCGTTCGGAATTGTTCCACCGTAACGGGCTTTTTATAATTGCAAATAATAAATTTGCACTTGCAGCTTAATTAATTTTTTAATTAAGTTACGGGGTTTGGGGCACCTGGCAACAGAACGCCCCTCTTTTTAATAATGAATTTTAACATCATCAAAATAACTAAGTTTCAATACTCAGTTTTTTTCTTATTTTTATTTATATGGTTATATGTTCGAGCAAGTAGACCTGAACTTATTAGCTTTATTCAAACACATTACCTCTTTAATTATGAAAATGAATTTCTGAAAAGAGGTTTTATTGGGGAAGTAATAAGATTAAGTTTTAGAAATTTTAATGCTCAAATAGTATATAATTTATCTTTATTTTTTTTATTTTTATTATCAATATTTTTTTTCAAAATTTCTTATGTAGACTTTAATAAAGATACAAATCTTAATAAATTAATTTTTTCTACAGCTGTGTTTGTGAGTCCACTCACATTGCAACATTTTATATATGATGTTGGTAGATTTGATATAATCAATTTATTAATAACATTTTTAGTTTTTTTTATTTTAGAAAAATTTTATAAAAGAACCATTTTTTTACTAATTTTA
>CACGHU010000033.1 GCA_902572945.1 uncultured Pelagibacteraceae bacterium | reverse complement strand
CTGTAAGACCTCCACATCGGTGAATTATCCTATCTGCAATTGTTGATTTACCATGATCAATATGAGCAATGATTGCAAAATTTCTGATATTATCTAAATTTGACATTTACGATCTTAACTTTGCGCCAGTTTTATTTTCTACATTAGAAATAATTAATTTATTTAATTTATTTAAATCATCATCTGTAAGTGATTTTTGTGATGATTGAATTGTCACATTTAAAGCTACTGATTTTTTATCTTTATCAATATTTTCTCCCTCATAAAGATCAAAAACTCTTATATCTTTAATTAAATCTTTATCAACTTCTGATATTATTTTTATCAGTTCTTGTACTTTAAAATTCTTATCTATCACGAACGCAAAATCTCTTTCTGATTTCTGAAAGTCTGAGTATTGAAATTTAGACTTAATATCTTTAAGTTTTTCCTTCTGAAATTTTATCCTGTCTAAGAAAATTTCAAATATAACCAAAGCGTCTGTTTTTAGTTCTGCTTTCTGTAATATATTTGGATGAATTTCACCAAAAAAGGCAATTGGGACTTTATTTAAAGAGTCTTGATAAATAACTCCAGATTTACCAGGGTGATAATAATTTGGGGTTTTATTATCAACTTTAATAATGTTCTGATCTAATCCTATTTCGCACAAAGTTTGAATTAAATCTCTCTTAGCATCAAAGACATCAAGCTTTCTCTCTTTTTCTATCCAATTTAATCTAGAGGCTAATCCACATTTGAGGGCACCTAAAACGATTTCTTGCTCCCCTGGTTTACTCCCAGTAAAAATTGGTCCTATTTCAAACATTGAAATATCTTTAAAGTCTCTTTCTAAGTTTTTTTTTAAATAAAAAATCAGATTAGAAAAAATTGAACTTCTTAGTACATTTAAGTCGGAACTGATTGGATTGACTATTTCAATTTCTTTTTTTTCTTCTTTGAATAAATTATTAATTTTAGAGTCAGTAAACGACCAAGTGACTGTTTCAAGATAACCTTTGGAAGCTACTGATCTTTGTAAAAAATGAAATAGTCTTTGCTGCTTATTGAGAGTTGGTTTAATTCTTACTTTTTTTGGTAACTCCGTTGCAATTTTATCATATCCTATTAATCTTGCGATTTCTTCTACAATATCAATTTCTTGTTCTATATCTGGCCTCCAAGATGGAACAATTAAATCTAAAATATTTTTTTTCTTTTTTACTTTAAACCCAAGACTATCTAAAATTTTTGTCACTACTTTTTCAGAAGCTTTTAAGCCAGTGATACTTTGAAATTTTGTGATAGGAAAACTAATTTTATGTTGCTTAAATCTTTCAACTGTCTCTATATTTTTTTTACTTATTGTTCCACCACATATTTTTTGAATTAGTTCTGCAGCAACAAATAACCCTTCCTCAATTGAATTTGGATCTATGCCTCTCTCAAATCTATGTTTTGCATCTGTATCTATACCTAGCGATCTTGAGGTAGTCCTTATAGATTTTGGATAAAAGTAAGCAGACTCTAACAATATATTTTTTGTTTTAAACTCTGTAGCCGACCTAGTCCCACCTATTATTCCACCTAAACCTAAAATGCCTGACTTGTCAGTTATTACACACATATTTTCATCTAGTACGTATTTTTTATTATCTAGTGCCTCAAAACTCTCACCTTTTTTTGAATTTCTTACTATAATTTCAGTATCAATTTTGTCTGCATCATATGCGTGTAAAGGACGATTTAGATCAAGCATGACATAGTTCGTTATATCAACAATTGCTGAAATTGGTTTCTGACCAATTGCTAATAACTTGTCTTTAAGCCATTTAGGACTTTCTTGATTTTTAACATCTTTTATTAAAAGACTACCAAATATGGAACATCCTTGATTTTTTTCTTTGGTAATTTTAACTCTCAAATTTTGTGAGCCATAAAATTTAATTCTAACGAGATTCTTTTTTCTTAATTTACCTGATCCTGCTGCTGCTAAATCACGTGCAATACCTTTCACCCCAAGACAATCTGCACGGTTTGGGGTTATTGACAAATCAACCACTTTTGCAGCTTTATTTGAAAAATAATTTTTACCAATTTTACTTTTATACTTGTTTGTTGATAGTTCAGTTATACCATTACTTTCATTAGAAAGTTTTAATTCAGCCTCTGAGCATAACATTCCGTAAGATGTCACTCCTCGTATCTTGCTCACTGATAATTTCATTTGATTTTTTGGAATCACTGCTCCCGGTGGGGCATATATTGTTATTAAATTTTCTTTTGCATTTGGCGCACCACATACAACTTTCACGTTTTCATTTTTTCCAATGTCAACTTCACATACTTTCAATCTATCCGCATTTGGGTGTTTTTCTGAACTAACTATTTTTGCAATTAAAAATTGATCTAATTCTGAGGGTTGACTATTAAAACTTTCCACTTCTAAACCAATATTTGTCAGTCTATCAATAATTTTACTATCATTTAATTTTGTTTCTAAATGATCCTTCAGCCAACCAATTGTGAATTTCATCGGCTTAAACCTCTATAACTGGATGGAACATCTAGAGGATCAAATCCAAAATGACTTAACCATCTATAATCCGTTTCGAAAAATGCTCTTAAATCATTAATTCCATATTTTAACATTGCTAATCTATCGATGCCTATGCCAAAAGCATAACCTTGAAACTTGGAAGGATCTACTTTCACATTTCTAAGAACATTAGGATGTACCATTCCACAACCTAATATTTCAAGCCATTTATCTCCTTCTCCAATTATTATTTTGCCATCTTTTAATTCATAACCAATATCAACCTCTGCGGAAGGTTCGGTAAATGGAAAATGACTTGGTCTAAATCTCATTCTAATTTTATCAACTTCAAAAAACTCTTTAATAAAATAATTTAAGCAACCCTTTAAGTGACTCATATTAATATTTTTGTCTATATGAAGCCCTTCAACTTGATGAAACATAGGGGCATGAGTTTGATCACTATCTGACCTATACGTTCTGCCTGGTGCAATAATTTTGAAAGGTGGTTTACCTTGCAGCATGGTTCTTACTTGTACAGGAGATGTATGGGTTCTTAGTAAGATTTCTTTATTCTTATCTAAATAAAAAGTGTCATGCATATCTCTAGCTGGGTGGTTTTCAGGTGTATTTAAAGCAGTAAAGTTATTGTATTCGTTTTCAACATCAGGTCCTTCTTCAACAGAAAAACCAATTTCGGAAAAGATTGAAGAAATTTCATCGATAACTTGTGAAACAGGATGAATTTTTCCTCTACTAAAACTTCTTTCGGGCAAAGTTACATCAACTTTTTCATTTTTAAGTTTTGAATTGATTTCATTTATTTCGATATCTTTTATTTTTTTTTCAATAAAATTTTGCAATTCACTTTTTGTAGCGTTTAATTGTGACGAAATCCCTTTTCTTTCTTCACTATTCAGAGATCCGATTTTCTTAAATTCATTAGATATTTTTCCACTCTTTCCAAATAATTCTGATTTTATTTGGTTAATCTGTTTAAGATCAGAAACTTCACTAAGTTTATTTAGATACTCTTCTTTTATTTTTATAATATCTGACATAATTGCAGATTATTTCTTAGTTTAAATAAAACAATAGCGAAGATTAATTTAATGCTGATTGGGCTTTTTTGACAATCGTTTTAAAGGCTTCTGGGTTATCATATGCTATTTCTGCTAGAATTTTTCTATCCAACTTTATACCTGATTTATTTAAACCATGAATAAATTTAGAATATGTAAGTCCCTCAGATCTAACCCCAGCATTTATTCTTTGTATCCATAATGATTTAAATTCTCTTTTTTTGTTTCTACGATCTCTGTAAGCATATTGCATTGCTTTTTCCATAGCTTGTCTTGCAACTCTAATAGTATTTTTTCTTCTGCCCCATTGACCCTTTACAGCTTTTAAAACTTTTTTATGTTTCGCTCTACTTGTTACGCCTCTTTTAACTCTAGCCATTTTATCCTCTTAAATTATATGGCATATATGATTTAACAATTTTTCCATCTTGTTTTGCCATAATTGTAGTTCCTCTTTGCTTTCTTATTTGTGAATTAGTTCTTTTAATCATGCCATGTCTCTTTCCTGCTTGAGGCATAACAACTTTGCCTCTGGCAGTGATTTTAAATCTTTTTTTTGCTGAGCTTTTAGTTTTTAATTTTGGCATATGTGGCAGGTTTTATACAAATATTAGAATTAATTTACAACCAAAATTATAGCTTATAGTGGCTGAATCACCATTATCATCTGTTTTCCATCAAATTTTGGCTGAAGCTCTATTTTACCAACTG
>CACGHU010000032.1 GCA_902572945.1 uncultured Pelagibacteraceae bacterium | reverse complement strand
TATTCTCATAAAATTCAATACCCAAGCTATCAATTTTAAATAAATTTACGCCTAAAACATCGACTTTGAATTTTGTTTCATTTTCAACTTTCAAAAAATTATTTTCTTTTGAGAATTTGTAATTCGAAAAACCAATTACATCGCCATTTCTTGATACTTCCATCTCTATAAACTTTAAATCAGTTAGTTCTTTGGGGATAGAAGTTTTAAAAATTCCTAAAGTTAATATTATAGCAGTAATGAAGATTTTTTTCATAAAAGTAAGTTTATAGATTTTTTTAATTACTAAAATAAGATTATTTATTTGCAAATTATTTTTTATTAGGATTTATTAAGTTTTATTACTAAATAAACTATGTTTCTAAAAATTAAAAATATTCCAAAGGTTTCATGGAGTTCTGAAAATCCTCTTAATTTAAAACCAAGATTATCGACTTTTTTCTTTTTATGCTTTGGGCTAAGTTTATTTGGTATAGGCGAAGGTTTGTTGCTTGTGTCTTATACCGGAGCTTCGCCATGGAGTGTATTAGCTCAAGGTATTTCTTTGGAAGTAAATGCTTCAATTGGAATTATAACTTTTTTTATTAGTATTTTCGTTATCTCTCTTTGGGTATTTTTGAGTCAAAAACCAGGAATTGGCACAATTCTAAATGCAGTGATTATTGCTGCAATGATAGATCTTTGTTTAAATTACGTTTCCACACCTGAAAGCTTTTTTTTAAAAATGATCTTAGCAGTAGCGGCTGTCCTGCTTGTTGGAATAGGAAGTGGTATTTATCTTGTAGCTAATTTAGGCCCTGGTCCTAGAGATGGTTTGATGACTGGACTACAAAAAAAAACAAATTTGCCAATAGCAGCAGTTAGAGCATTTTTAGAAATAACAGTAGTTAGTATTGGTTGGTATTTGGGTGGGACAGTTGGTATTGGAACTATACTTTTTGCCTTTGGCATTGGACCAGCAGTGGCACTTGGTTTATTTATTGTTGGTAGAATTTTTAGATAATTTCTTGTATTTTAGTAATCGAATCATTAGTTTAAAATTGTATGAGAGATTTAGTAAAATATTTACAACTTGGCTTACTCGGAATAATTTTAGTTAGCACTATCATTGCCGTAGTTTTAGAGATTAAACTAATGTTTATAAATACATCAGTAACTCTTGCTGATTTACTTTTAATGTTCCTATACCTAGAGGTGCTTGCAATGGTTAGAGTGTTTTGGGATCAACAGTCAATTAGTATTACTTTACCACTTTTAATTGCAATTACTGCTCTTTCACGATTCATAATTTTGCAAGGAAAGGAAATGGATCCTTCAGCACTAGTCTACGAAGCTGTAGCTATTGTGTTAATTGCTGGAGCAATTGTTATACTAAGGTTAAGACATAGCGATAAGCTAGGCATATCAAAAAAAAAGAAAAGTAAGTAAATTTAATTTTCAACAAATTAGTGATTTATACAACTTATAAAGACGCGTACGATTTTAACATGTGGTTTGTTAGAATTAGACTACATAAATTTGTTAGATTAACTTTTCATCCACCATGAAAAGAATAGTCAAAAAAAAAGGGCAGTAAAAACCGCCCTTTTTGAATTTTTCTTGGAAATAAATAGGGATTACATTCCCATTCCACCCATTCCTCCCATTCCACCCATTCCTCCAGGAGGCATAGCAGGACCAGAATCTTTTTCCTCAGGCTTATCAGCAATCATTGCTTCAGTAGTTACGAGCAAACCTGATATTGAAGCTGCGTCTTGTAAAGCTGTTCTAACGACTTTTACAGGATCGATAATACCTTCTTTAAACATATCTACATAATTCTCAGTTTGCGCATCATAACCATGAGATGTTTTATTTTGTTCCAAAAGTTTGCCAACTACCACAGATCCATCAACACCAGCGTTTTTTGTAATCTGTCTTATTGGTGCCTGTAAAGCGCTCTTAACAATTTCAACACCAGCTTTTTGATCATCACCTTTTACTTTCACAGATTTGTCAATATCCTGTGAGGCATATAACAATGCACAACCACCACCAACAACGATACCTTCCTCTACTGCTGCTCTTGTGGCATTTAAAGCATCTTCAACTCTGTCTTTTCTTTCTTTAACTTCTACTTCGGTTGCACCACCAACTTTGATGACAGCAACACCACCTGCAAGTTTAGCTAATCTCTCTTGAAGTTTCTCCTTGTCATAGTCAGAGGTTGTTTCATCAATTTGTTGTTTAATCTGATTACATCTAGCTTCGATATCTGATTTTTTACCTGATCCACTTACTATTGTACTATTTTCTTTATCTACTTTAACTCTCTTTGCAGATCCAAGGTCATTTAATTTAACATTTTCAAGTTTTATTCCTAAATCCTCTGAAATTACTTGGCCGCCAGTAAGTATCGCAATATCTTCAAGCATTGCTTTTCTTCTATCTCCAAAACCTGGAGCTTTTACTGCAACAACTTTTAAGCCACCTCTTAATTTATTCACAACTAAAGTTGCTAAAGCCTCACCCTCTACATCCTCAGAAATTATCATTAGTGGTCTACCTGCTTGAACTACTGCTTCTAACAGAGGAACCATCGGTTGAAGGTTTGTTAGTTTTTTCTCATGTAAAAGAATCAAAGGATTTTCTAATTCTGTTGTCATCTTATCTCCATTAGTTATAAAATATGGTGATAAATATCCTCTATCAAATTGCATACCTTCTACTACATCAAGTTCTGTCTCAATTCCTTTAGCTTCTTCAACAGTTATTACCCCTTCGTTCCCAACTTTCTGCATGGCTTTAGAAATCATGTTACCAATTTCTTTGTCTCCATTAGCTGAAATTGTTCCTACTTGTGCAATCTCATCACTATCTTTAACTTTTTTTGCTGAAGAAATTAATTTTTGTTTCACTTGGTCAACTGCCGCATCGATACCTCTTTTTACATCCATTGGATTCATGCCTGCAGTTACATATTTACATCCTTCTTTAACGATTGCTTGTGCTAAAATTGTTGCAGTAGTAGTTCCATCTCCAGCCTCGTCGTTTGTTTTGCTGGCAACTTCTTTTACCATTTGCGCACCCATATTTTCAAATTTATCTTCTAGATCAATTTCTTTAGCTACAGTCACACCATCTTTTGTAGTTCTTGGAGCTCCATATGATTTATCGATCACAACATTTCTTCCTTTTGGACCTAAAGTTGTTTTTACAGTATTTGCAAGAATATCAACGCCTTTCAACATTGCTGCTCTTGCATCTGCATCAAATTTTACTATTTTTGCCATATCTATCTCCTTAAATTATTTTCCTGTTGAAATACCCATAATGTCTGACTCTTTCATTATGCTGTACTCTTTTCCGTCAATTTTAACTTCTGTACCAGACCATTTACCGAAAAGAACTTTATCTCCAACTTTAACATCCATTGGGATTATTTTTCCATCTTCAGTTTTTGCTCCTCCGCCTACAGCAACAACTTTACCTTCTTGCGGCTTTTCCTGAGCTGTATCTGGTATGATTATTCCACCCGCAGTTTTTTCACTGCCATCTAGAACTTCAATAAGCACTCTATCGTGCAAAGGTTTAAATTTCATAAAAACTCCTATAAATATGTGGATCATATAAAGATGCTTGGCTATTATTTCAAGATATCATCTAGAAATTTAAACCTTAAAAAACCAAGAAATATTGATTTTTTTAAGCTATATCTCCTAAATGCCAAAAAATTTAGATGATTTAGGACTCAAGTCAGTAGCGAACAGCTACGATGTCTTCTTTATAGATATTTGGGGAGTACTTCATAACGGGATAAGTCTTTATCAAAATTCTGTTAATGTTTTAAACGAATTAGAAAAATTAAATAAGAAATATATTTTACTAACTAATGCGCCAAGACCAAATAAAACAGTAATTGAATTCTTAAAAAAGATGGGATTAGATGGAAATAAGTGTAGCAAAGTTTATACATCTGGAGAGTCTGCACTTAAACATTTAGAAAAAAATTATAAAGAAAAAAAATTTTATCATATTGGACCTCCAAGAGATTTTGACCTTTTTAAGCTGTTTGAAAAAAATAAAATTGATAATTTAGAACAATCAAATTTTATATTGTGCACAGGACTTTTTGAAGAATATGAGGAAGACTTAAAATATTATAAAGAATTATTTAAAAATGTAATTGGTAAAATAATGATATGTACAAATCCTGACTTAATTGTAGATAGAGGCAATGTTACAGAATATTGTGCAGGCTCGGTTGCAAAAATATTTGAAGATCTTGGAGGAAAGGTTGAATATTTTGGAAAACCTTATCCACCAGTATATCAACAAGCTGCAGACATAAAAAATAAAAATATATTGTGTATTGGAGATAATCTTAATACGGATATCAAAGGTGCTAATATTCAAAATTTCGACTCTATGCTAATATCGTCGGGTATACATAAAAAAGAAATAGATAAAAATATTGAAAAAG
>CACGHU010000031.1 GCA_902572945.1 uncultured Pelagibacteraceae bacterium | reverse complement strand
AAAGAGTATTTATAATTAAGGGTAAAGTTAAAGGTGCAATTAAAAGAGTTCCAAGAGCAGGATCTAACTTATCAAATATTTCACAAGGTGGAACAGCATTTAAAACTGGCTTAAGTAAAAAAGAATTAAAAATATCCTCATTAATCAGCAAAAGTTTAATAAAAGATAAAATTTATTTTGCAGGAATAGATTTAATTGATGGTTACCTCATTGGAGATATAAACGTTACATCTCCAACTGGATTACCTCAGTTTAAAGATCTTACAGGAAAAAATTTAGCAAAAGATTTTTGGGATGGTTTAGGTTTAAAATAATCCTTCTATATCACCTTTTTTATTTAGTTTAATTTTATCAGCGGCAGGGACTCTTGGTAAACCAGGCATTGTCATAATTGATCCACAAACTACAACAATAAACTCAGCACCAGATGATAATCTTACCTCTCTTATAGAAATTTCATGATCTGTAGGAGCTCCTTTTAATTTAGGATCAACTGAAAAACTGTACTGAGTTTTAGCTATACAAACGGGTAATTTTCCATATCCATTATCCTCAAATATCTTCAACTGTTTTTTAACATTTTCATCTGAAGTAATTGAACTTGCTTTGTATATCTCTTTTGCAATTGTTTCCACTTTACTCCACAATGATTGATTATCTTCATATAAAAACTTAAAATTTTTCTTTTTTGAAACTTTGCATATCTTAACAACTTTTTT
Organism: uncultured Pelagibacteraceae bacterium; assembly: GCA_902572945.1. Lineage (GTDB taxonomy): Bacteria > Pseudomonadota > Alphaproteobacteria > Pelagibacterales > Pelagibacteraceae > Pelagibacter. Next base: position 3,814 of record CACGHU010000031.1, on the reverse strand, counting down.
AGCTAAATCTTTTGCACCCTTTCCACCATCTGCCCAATGTGTAGACTCGCTGACTTCAACCTTTTGACTTTTGCAAAAATCCTTTACTGCAGATATTTCTTTTTTTGTATCTAAAATGAAACTATTAACAGCTACAATTGGCGTTAATCCAAATTTTTTTATATTACTTATATGTCTTTCCAAATTTACCAAACCTTTTTTAAGTGCTTCAACATTTTCGTTTTTTAAATTTTCTTTTTCAACACCTCCATGCATTTTTAAGGCTCTTATTGTTGCAACAATAACCACACAACTTGGTTTTAAGTTTGATTTTCTACATTTGATATCTAAAAACTTTTCAGCACCTAGATCTGCGCCAAACCCTGCCTCTGTAACAACATAGTCAGCAAGTTTTAAAGCAGACTTTGTTGCAATTACCGAATTACATCCATGCGCAATATTAGCAAAAGGTCCTCCATGGATTAATGCAGGATTATTTTCTAAAGTTTGGGTTACGTTCGGTCTTATTGCATCTTTTAAAAGAACAGTCATTGGTCCTTGAGCATTTAGATCTTTTGCATAAATAGGTTTGCCATCGGTATTATATGCGATTGTTATATTTCCGATTCTTTTTTCTAAATCTTTTAGATCATTTGATAGGCAAAAAATTGCCATGACCTCTGATGCAACTGTGATATCAAATCCATCTTCCCTAGGGAATTCTTTTGCAACACCTTTAGTATTTATATTTATGAATCTTAAAGCTCTGTCATTCATATCCACAACTCTTTTCCAAACAATTCTCTTATCGTCAATTTTAAGTTTGTTACCCCAATAGATATGATTATCAATTAATGCAGATAGCAAATTGTGAGCTGATGTAATGGCATGAAAGTCTCCAGTAAAATGTAAATTAATCTGTTCCATAGGTACTACTTGAGCATAACCTCCTCCAGCAGCCCCTCCCTTCATACCAAACGATGGTCCGAGACTAGGCTCTCTTAAACATACTATTGATTTTTTACCAATTTTGTTAAGGCCATCATGTAACCCAACAGAGGTAGTTGTTTTTCCCTCTCCCGCTGGAGTAGGAGTAATAGCGGTTACTAAAATTAGATGTCCATCTTTTTTATTTTTTAATTTATTTAAGTATTCAAGGTTTATTTTAGCAATATGTCTACCCATAGGACTAAAGCTGCTATTATTATCAGGAACTTTGATTTTGCCTAAAATATCCTTTATAGGCTTCATTTTTGCGGCTCTTGCTATTTCGATGTCTGATTTGACTGCGCCCATATATGCTTTCTTTAAGCTTTATATTATGGAACAGATTTCTATACTTTATTATATAATTTTTAAAGAAATAAATTAAAATTAGTTATAATAATTTATGCAAAAATATTCATTTTTAAGCTTAATAAAAAATGCATTCTCAGGTCATAAAGGTTGGGAAGTTGCTTGGAAAGATCCAACACCAAAAAAAGAATATGACGTCGTCATAATTGGGGGCGGGGGTCATGGCTTAGCCACAGCATATTATTTAGCTAAAGAACACAAAATTACAAATATTGCCGTTATAGAAAAAGGATGGATTGGTGGTGGAAATGTTGGGAGAAATACAACTATTATAAGATCAAATTATATGCACGATGAGAACGGTCTTTTTTATGAGAAAGGGATGGACTTGTGGAGAAGTATGTCTCAAGATTTAAACTTTAATATAATGTTCTCCCCAAGAGGAATTATTAATCTTGCACATTCCGATGCGCAAATGAATGCATATGCAAGAAGAGGAAACTCTATGAGATTAAATGGTATTGATGCATTATTGCTCGATAGAGAAGAAGTAAAAAAGAAAGTTCCAGTTTTAGATTTTTCTGACAATGTGAGGTTCCCAATATTCGGAGCACTGATGCAACCTAGTGCTGGAACTGCTAGACACGATGCCGTTGCTTGGGGTTACGCAAGACAAGCTGACTCAATGGGAGTAGACATTATCCAGCACTGCGAAGTTACTGGATTTGATATTAGTAATGGAAAAATTCAAGGAATTAAAACCTCAAGAGGAGATATTAAAACTAAAAAAGTTGGTTTATGTGTTGCTGGTAGCACCTCAATTTTAGCAGAAATGTTAAATATGACATTACCAATTGAAACTCATTTACTGCAAGCTTGTGTTTCTGAACCAATCAAACCAATTCTTGATCATGTAGTAACTTTTGGTGCTGGACATTTTTATTGTAGTCAATCTGACAAAGGTGAGATGGTAATGGGAGGAGATTTGGATGGATATAATAGTTACGCGCAGAGAGGAAATTTACCAACACTTCAACATGTATTGACAGAAGGAATTGCGATGTTCCCATTTTTAAGTAAGTTAAATATGCTAAGAACCTGGGGCGGTATAATGGATATGTCAATGGATGGATCTCCAATAATTGATAAAACTCATATTGCAGGATTGTATTTAAATTGCGGATGGTGTTATGGTGGATTTAAAGCAACACCAGCATCAGGTTTTACTTTTGCACATACAATAGCACAAGATAGAGTTCACGAATTAAACTCTGGTTTTAGACTAGATAGATTTAGCACTGGTCATCTCATAGATGAAAAAGGTCTTGGAACAAAAACTTGGATTTCTTAAATGCTTTACATCAAGTGCCCACATTGTGGATTACGATCTCAAAATGAATTTGCATATGGTGGAGACGCTTCAGTAAAAAGACCAGAACTTAATAAAGAGATTTCAGATCAAGAGTGGGATGAGTTTGTATATCTAAGAAAAAGCCCAAGAGGAAAACATTTAGAACTTTGGCATCATGTATCTGGATGTAGACAATGGATAAAAGTTCTTAGAGATACCTCAACCCATGAAATATTTAATACTTATAAATCAGAAGAAAAAGTTGGATAATGGTACAAAATTATAGATTAGATAAAATCGGATTAGTAAATAGAGAAAAAAAACTTTCATTTAAATTTAATGGAAAAAAATATTTTGGCTATGAGGGAGATACACTTGCATCTGCTTTAATTGCTAATGGTGTTCATTTAGTAGGAAGAAGTTTCAAATATCATAGACCAAGAGGTTTTTTTGGTGCAGGTGTCGATGAGCCGTACGCTATAGTTCAATTATATAGAAATGGCGAAACAGAACCAAACGTAAGAGCAACTGAACAGGAATTATTTGAGGGTTTAGAGGCGAAGAGCGTAAATTGTTGGCCAAGTGTAAATTTTGATATTGGTGCAATAAATAATTTTTTAAATATATTTTTACCAGCAGGTTTTTATTACAAAACTTTTATGTGGCCGAGAAGCTTTTGGTACAGAATATATGAACCATTTATCAGAAAAGCAGCAGGTTTTGGCGTTGCATCAAAAGAACATGACAAGGAAAGATATGAACATAAATATGAGTATTGTGATTTATTAATTGCTGGATCTGGACCCTCTGGATTGGCAAGTGCTTATGCTGCAGCAAAAAATGGTGCAAGAGTTATTCTTGCTGAAGATAAGCCTCGATTTGGTGGAAGTTTATTAACATCAGATGTGAGTATTAATAATCAAAGTGGAAAAGAATGGGCTGATAATATTATTACAGAACTTAAAGGAATGACAAATGTAACAGTTAAAAATAGAGCTCAAATTTTCGGTTATTATGATCACAATATGCTAGTAATGTCTGAAAGAGTAACAGACCATTTGCCAAAATCAGAAGAATTTACTCCTAAACAAAGACTTTGGTATATAAGAGCAAAACAAGTAGTAATTTCTTCAGGATCAATAGAAAGACCAATTGTTTTTGGAAACAATGATGCACCTGGAGTAGTCT
>CACGHU010000030.1 GCA_902572945.1 uncultured Pelagibacteraceae bacterium | reverse complement strand
ACTTACTTAAAAATTTAAATCCTAAATGAACCAAGACAATTGAAACAACGATACCAATTAAAATAAATTTAATAGAAAAATTTTTATATCCAAAATAAATTGCAGTAATCAAAGTTAGCCATGAAACATTAGATATAAACACTTTAAAAATTAGACCGGCTTTTTTACTAAAAATTGATTGTGTCTTAATTAAAGAATAGGACCAAATTACTCCAATCAAGAAACTAGTATATTTTATCAGCATATAATTATTACAAATTATTTAATTGTGATTGTTACGTTGGGCTCTTGAGGCTCGAAGTAGCAGAGATTTGCTTGAGTAGGATGTTCGCTTGCTTTGATTGCTGTAGAAGTTCCAAAAGAAATATCAATAACAGGTGCAATTAATGCTACCGTGTAAGGAGCAGAAAGTTCATAAACCATAACATGATCGTCTGAAGTACTTCCGTCAGCGTGTTGAGTTTGAAAAGTAGAAATTGAACCTTGATCATATGTTACAGTTTGTGCATCAGACATACCTAAGGCACCACATTCTGTATTACCACAAAGTTTCATTTGATCATTTTTTAAATATAATTCGGCCTCAGCAGCTGTTCCTCCATCATCGATTACCGGAGTTCTGTCATATTTTTCATTAGCACTTAAACCACCGCCAGGATAAGCTGATCCAGATAGTGCAGCAGTAGTTGTGCAGTTATCATCTACACCTGTTACTTCTAAGTCAGCTTGTATTGTAAATTTTCTATCAATAGTAACTCTCATATGAGTGTAAGTTACACCAAGTGGTAAAAGTGCTGGATCACCATATGAAGCTGCTGCTGAACCAGCATCAGTAGATGCAATATCAACTGTTTTGTCAGTTTCTCCGATAATTATAGCATTTTCACAATTTGTAACACTCGTGCTCGCTGTACAAAGTTCAACTTTTTTCATCGTAACTTTATATACAGTTGCAGCACCTGTGGTACTCGCTGAGTACAAATTACTCATAAAAATAAAAAGTAAAAATTTTATAAAGATAAAAAACTTAAATAATTTATTCATTAATCTGTTCTTGATATTGTTGATGTTCCTTTAAATTCTACTACAATTTTATTGTTTCTTTTAACTTTAGTTAATAATTCTTTACTCATATCTTTTTCTTCATTCCAAGCCGTTGCACTTATAAATCCATCTTGAAGTGAAGGACCTGATCTTGGAGGATATACAAACATTATTCTTGCATACCATTCGTCTTCTAAACCTTTTTTATCTTTATCATCATATGCTAACTCTAAATTTAGATTGGGGTTTAATAATAACTCTGAACCAAGTTTAGTCCCTTTTATATCGTCTCTATCTCTTCCAAACCATTCATAAGCATTTACAAATACATCAGCCCAATGCATATATGGAACCTGGGATGCTAAATTAAAATCATAACCCTCCAAAGCTTTTTCCTCTTTTTTACCATCTCCTGCATTTAGATAATAATTAGCAGAAAAGTCTAATACAGCATTTCTTGCCTCTAATCCTAAGCTTGTTCTTGAGTTGCCATAACTATCATAATCCCAAAAAACATTGTAGCCTGTCATCATTGTATTATCGTCACTTAAAATTCTTTGACCGAAACCAAGATTGCCCACTGTTCTTTCTGAGTTATTTTTTTCTGTATTGAATAAAGAGAATTGAGTAAAAAAGTTTCCGTTATCAGTCTTTCCAATTTCTCTAACACCAAGAATACTATAATCTGGCTTATGATTTTCCCTTAAATCTACACTCACCTCAGTAGTGCCTTCTCCTGGCACTAAATCAGCAATAATATTTGAAATTTTATTTGATAAATCATCTGCATAGGATGATGTAAATAAAAAGAAAGATAGTATTAATACCAATAGTTTTTTCACACTTTTTTTTAAATTATTATGACCAATATGTATATAAATTTTTTACTATTTAGGCTTAAAAATCAGACAAATACCATTATTGCAATACCTTTTTCCAGTTGGTTTTGGTCCATCATCAAAAATATGACCATGGTGCCCACCACAATTTTTACAATGATATTCTGTTCTAGGATAACCTAATACATGATCTGTTTTGGTTTCAAAAACATCCGGCAAGGATTCAAAAAAAGAAGGCCATCCAGATCCACTTTCATATTTAGTAGAAGATTCGAATAACTTAATACCGCAGCCTGCACAATGATAACTTCCTTTTCTTTTTTCAGAATTTAATTCACTTGAACCAGGAGGCTCTGTACCCTCCTCTAATAAAACTATTTTTTGTTCAGCTGTTAGTTTTGATTTATCAATCTTGGACATATTATTTTTTCTTATTTGATAAAAATAAACCAATTATAACTAAAATTGAACCTATAGTATGAAAATATCTAAATTGCTCATCGAAAAAAAATATTGCCATAAAGGTACTAAACAAAGGTATTAATGACAAAAAAATTCCCGATCTATTGGGTCCGATAATTGAAACCGCTCCTGCCCAACAATAATAAGATCCAATGCTCGGAAATAAGGCTAAATAAATTAAACAATATACAAATGTTTGATCGATAGTTGCTGCATTACCCTGAAAATATTCATAACTAAATTGAGGTAATAAAAAAATAAGGCCGCAAGTGCAAACAATGTGAACAAAACTAAGAAGTGATATTTTTAGTTTTAATTTTTTAAGAAAAGACGAATATAAGCCCCAACAAATTACAGCACCTATCATCCAAATATCCCCAATGTTAAAATCTAAATTTAATAAAATATTTAAATTAAATTTTGTTATTATAACTAAAATTCCTAAAACTGATATTAAAAGTCCAAGCAATTGGTAAAAATTTGTCTTTTCTATTTTAAAAATAAAGCAAGATAAAATAATTGCTGCGGGAATAGCGGTATTAAATAAAGATGCATTAATCACTTGCGTATATTGGAGTGAAACGTAAACGAATGAATTAAACAAACCTACACTTGTTAACCCAAGAAAGAGAAGTAAAAGTAAGTTTTTTTTAATTTCTTTTTTTTTAATTAGAATTTCATTGTAAGTAAAAGGTAATAAAATAAACCAAACAGTTAACCATCTGAAAAAAACTAATGAGAAAGGTGAGATACTTTCAACAAAAGCAAATTTACCAATAATAAAATTACCAGCCCAAAAGATTGATGCTAGGACTAGCATCACATAAGCTTTGATATTAAGACTCACTAGCTAAACCTTAGAGAGCTATAAGGATCTAATTCCAAATTTGTATTTTCTTCAGAAATCATTTTTGAAATTATCTTCCCTGATATTGCTCCTAAAGTCCAACCTAAATGATGATGACCAAAAGAATAGAATACATTTTTATAATTCTTTGATGGCCCAATGACTGGTAAAAAATCTGGGAGTGTTGGTCTGAAACCCAACCATTCATCTTCATGCTCTGGTAGGCCATCTAACATAAATTTTGCGTTTTCAACTAAATTTTTAATTCTTCCTTTTGAAGGTGAGTTTTTTAAACCTCCAAATTCAACAGTTCCAACAACTCTTAATCCCTGTTCCATGGGTGTCATTCCAAAACCTCTATTTGAAAACACAACCGGTCTTGAAATTAAATGTTCGCAGTCTTTGAAGTGAATATGATAGCCTCTCTCAGTATCAAGTGGAATATTTTCAAATAAATCATTTGTTAATTTTTTGGATAAAGCACCACAAGCAATAACAATCTTATCAAAAACAAATCTTTGACTTTCTGTTCTTAGAACTGGTTTATCTTCATCAAAATTAATATCCTTTATTTGATACTTGTTAAATTTTCCACCTTTTTCTAAAAATAAGTCGAACAACTTGAGTAGAAGTCTTCTGGGGTTATTTGTATGTTTTGCATAAGAATAAAATACTCCACCATCATAGATTGGTTTTATATTTGGTTCTAAATCATGAATTTCTTTAGGGTTAAGTAATTGCTGCTTAACTCCTAATTTTTCTCTTATATTTATTTCAAGTTCTCTACTGGATAAATTTTTATTATTCCAAATGTACATAATACCATTACTTACAACTAAGTTCTCAGTATCAATTTCATCAAACAATTCTTCATAAGCAGGCAATGATAAATCTAAAATTTGGTGCATATATTTTGCTGTATGCATCATTTTTTTTTTAGTGCAATTTCTAATAAATTTTAAAAACCACGGGATCATTCTTGGTACATAATTCCATTTAAGAGCCAAAGGTCCCGTTGAACTCAAAAGCATTGCTGGAACATCTGTTAGAATATCTGGTCTATTTAATGGTACTGAGGCATATGGAGAAAAGTGCCCTGCATTACCGTAAGAAGCTAAACTTCCTGGCTCCTCTTTATCAAATAATACTACTTCATATCCCTTCTTTTGAAGAAATAAAGCATTACAAACTCCCTGTATACCTGCACCAATTATACCTACACGCAACTTTCTCATAAATTAAATATACATTATTATTTTACCGAATCTATCGCGACAAATTAATCTATAATTCTTGCTAATTTATTATTTGCTTATGATAAATTTTAGTACTCATAACAATACTTAATCCTATCATAGTCGCTAACATTGATGAGCCACCATAAGACATAATGGGCAAAGGAGATCCAACTATCGGTAGTAAACCTAAAACCATACTCATATTTACAGCTATATAAATAAAAATTGCTGAACCAAAGCCATAACAAAATAATCTACCAAAATAACTTCTGGAGATTGATCCAATCCTGATAATTCTATAAATAAGAATTCCATATATTATTAATAAAAATACAGACCCAATAAACCCATGTTCTTCTGAAAATAGTGTAAAAATAAAGTCAGTATGTTTTTCTGGAAGAAACTCTAAATAGCTCTGTGTGCCTTGTAAAAATCCTTTACCAGTTAAACCACCTGAACCAACAGCAATTTTCGATTGTATAATCTGATACCCTGCACCAAGTGGGTCTCTGTCTGGATTAAAAAAACTTAGTATTCTTAGTTTTTGATAAGGTTTTAAAAATGAAATCACAAACGGAAAAGATACTAGTAATATTAAGCCGCTGTAAACAAAATATCTTATATTTAAACCTGCTAACCACAATACAATGAGTCCGCTCGCAGCTATCAAAATTGATGTACCAAGATCTGGTTGACTTACAACTAAAACTATTGGCATGACAAGAATTGCTAAAGAAATAATTATATTCTTAAAGCTGCTTACATTTGTAATTTGTTCTCTATGAAAAAATCTAGCAAAACAAACTATTATAGCAATTTTCATTAACTCAGACGGTTGAAGATTAATAAAATATAAATTAATCCATCTTTGGGATCCAGAGGCTGTT
>CACGHU010000029.1 GCA_902572945.1 uncultured Pelagibacteraceae bacterium | reverse complement strand
AATATATAATAATTTCAAGTTTGAGTAATTTTATGTGTGATAAATGAACAAATATTATTTTAATATTGTGGAAAAATAATTTAAAAAGTGGTGATAAATAACTGTCACCGTAATTAACAGGCCTAAATAATACTAAAGTAAACTTAATTAAATATTTTATATGACACCACTAACAAGAGTTATTACTAAAAAAGACACCAATATTAAGCCTATATGGTTAATGAGACAAGCAGGCAGATACTTGCCTGAATTTAGAAAAATAAGGAAAAAAAATCAAAATTTTGTTAAATTATGCCTTAATACTAAAGAGGTAAAAAATATCACTCTACAGCCGATAAAAAGATATGATTTAGATGCAGCTATTATTTTTTCCGATATTTTAATGGTTCCTTTTGGCCTCGGTCAGAATGTAGAATTTAAAAAAAATTTTGGGCCTTTTCTAGGTCCTATAAGTTTAAAAGATGTAAAGGATTTTGACCAAAAGTCTTTTAAAAAAAAATTAGATCCTGTTTATAAATCTATTTGTAAAGTCAAAAAAGAGAAGATTTTAAAAAATAAAGATTTAATAGGATTTGTAGGCGGCCCATGGACAATACTTGTTTATATGCTTAATAGATATTCACCAAAAAAAAAGTTAGAGAAAATTTTTTCTGATAAGTTTTTAATAAAAGAGATGTTAAAATATATAAATAAATATATTAGTCTACACATTCAAAGCCAAATTAGAAGTGGAGCTAACATTATACAAATTTTTGATAGTTGGGCGGGACTAGTTAGCGATAAAAATTTAGAGGAATATATTTATAAACCAACTAAAAATTTAATTAAAGTTACAAAATCTTTTAAGGTGCCTTGTATATGTTTCCCAAGAAATATTAAAAATTATAAAGAATATACCGAAATAATTAAGCCAGATGTAATAAACATTGACTATAACGTTAATCCCAACGAAATAATTAAAAATATAAAAATTCCAATACAAGGAGGCATGGATCCTAAAGTTTTGTTATCTAGTAAAAAAAATATAGAGAAATTTACTAATTATTATCTTCGTGTTTTTGAAAATCATCCATATATATTCAATTTAGGACACGGTGTTCTTCCTCAAACTGACCCGAATATGATACAATATTTAATAAAGTTAGTGAGAATGTTTAATGAAAGATCATCCTAATATTAGTTTTGGTAAAACTGGAATTTTATTAGTTAATCTTGGAACACCTGATTCAACGAGCTGGCTTGATATACGTAAATATTTAAAAGAGTTTTTATCAGATAGAAGAGTCATAGAAGTTAATCCGATAATTTGGCAAATAATTTTAAACCTTTTTATCTTGACTTTCAGGCCCTCAAAGACTGCAAGAGCATATAAAGAAATATGGATGAAAAATGAGAACATGTCTCCATTAAGATATTATACACAAAATCAAGCATCTAAGTTAAGGGCTAAAATATCAACCAAAAATATTATTGTAGATTTTGCTATGCGATATGGAAATCCAAGTATTAAAAATGTAATGACCAAAATGCAAAAAGATGGTTGTGAGAATTTAATTATTCTCCCGTTGTACCCACAGTATGCTGCAGCGACTACAGCCACAGTATGTGACGAAGTTTATAGAACATTAATTAAAACAAGGTGGCAACCTAGTTTGCAAATTATACCACATTATGAGTCCGAGCCTTTGTATATTGACGCCTTAGTAAACAGTATAAATAAAAAAATTTCTGAGATAAATTGGAAACCAGATTTAATTATTGCTTCATATCACGGCATACCAAAAAAATATTTTGATAAAGGTGACCCATACCACTGTTATTGTCAGAAGACTACTAGGCTTATCAAAGAAAAATATAATAAAATTCCAATTGAAACAACATTTCAGTCTAGATTTGGCCCTCAAGAATGGCTGCAACCCTATACAGACAAAACTATAGAAAGACTCCCAAAATCAGGAAAAAAAAATATTTTAGTAATTTGTCCTGGATTCTCCTCTGATTGTGTTGAAACCTTAGAGGAGATAGCCATTCAAGCCAAAGAGAGTTTTTTGAACTCAGGAGGCAAAAATTTTGATGTTATACCATGCTTAAATGATAACGAGGATCATGTTAAACTAATAACTTCATTAGTTGAAAGATATATTGTAAGGAAATGAATTTTTACTTAACTTTTAAAGCATTACATTTAATTTCAGTAATATCCTGGATGGCAGGTCTATTATATTTGCCACGTATATTTGTTTATCATACTGAAAATGGTGGTGAAAAAAAAATTAGCGAGGTATTTAAAATTATGGAATTTAAACTTTACAACTATATAATGATGCCAGCAATGATCCTATCATGGATTTTTGGTTTAATATTGATAGGTAGCATCGGTTTTGAACAGCTTCATAGCACTTGGCTTATTATTAAGCTTATTTTAGTGGTAATTTTAACTATTTATCATTTCTTTTTGGGCAACTGTTTAAAGAAATTTAAAAATGAGGATAATAAATATTCATCAAGATTTTACAGAATTTTTAATGAAATTCCGACTATATTATTAATATTAATTGTATTTATTGTTGTTTTTAAGCCTTTGTAGGTATTGAAAAATTTTAAAAGATATATATATTATTAATATCTAACAAAAAAACCCCCTCAAATTATGAATATTCAAGAACTAAAAACCAAGTCATCAGAAAATTTAATTTCTCAAGCAGAAGAATTAGGTATTGAAAATGCTAGCACACTGAGAAAACAAGAAATACTTTTTTCAATATTAAAAAAATTAGCAGAGAAAGGTGAAGAAATCACTGGAGGAGGAGTTTTGCAAATGCTTCAAGATGGGTTTGGTTTCTTAAGAGCAATGGAGTCAAATTATTTACCAGGACCTGATGATATTTATATTAGCCCAAGTCAAATAAGAAGGTTTGGACTTAGAACAGGAGATACCGTTGAAGGTCCAGTTAGAGCTCCTAGAGATGGAGAAAGATATTTTGCTTTGCTTCAAGTAACAAAAATTAATTTAGAGGATGCTGATAAATCACGTCACAAAATTGCTTTTGATAACTTGACTCCATTATATCCTAATAAGCAATTAATGATGGAGGTTGAAAGTACGAAAGTAGAAAAAAAGCCAGACCTTACACCACGATTAATTGATTTAGTTAGCCCAATAGGAAAAGGACAAAGGTCACTTATTATTTCTCCTCCTAAAGCTGGTAAAACGATGATTTTACAAAGTATAGCTAATTCAATTACCGCAAATCATCCCGAATGCTATTTAATGGTTTTATTGATTGATGAAAGGCCAGAGGAAGTCACAGATATGCAAAGGACAGTAAAAGGTGAAGTTATAAGTTCAACATTCGATGAACCTGCCCAAAGACACGTGGCTGTAGCTGAAATGGTAATAGAAAAAGCTAAAAGACTTACTGAACATAAAAAGGATGTGGTTATTCTATTGGACTCAATTACAAGACTGGGTAGAGCATACAACGCTGTAGTTCCAAGTTCTGGAAAAGTTTTGACAGGAGGTGTTGATGCTAACGCCCTACAAAGACCCAAAAGATTTTTTGGTGCTGCAAGAAATATAGAAGAAGGAGGCTCACTGACTATAATTGCTACAGCTTTAATAGATACTGGAAGTAGAATGGATGAGGTAATTTTTGAAGAATTTAAAGGAACTGGAAATAGTGAAACAATATTAGATAGAAAGATCTCGGAAAAAAGAATTTTCCCAGCAATAGATATCACAAAATCTGGCACCAGACGTGAGGAATTAATTTTTGATAAAGCCGATCTTCAAAAAATGAATGTTTTAAGAAGAATAATTGCCCCAATGGGATCGATGGATGCTATAGAATTTATTAACTCTAAACTTAAAAATACAAAAAATAATTCTGAATTTTTTAATTCAATGAATAAACCATCATAAATATTTTTTTAAATTTTAAAAAAATTGAATATAAATTTTAAAAAAAAATTAGAAATTTTATATAAGTCTAAACAATTTGAGAGAATAAAATTTGAAATAGAAGCTTTAGACGATAATGAAAAAAAAGATCCATTTTACTATAATATTCTAGGAATTATCGAACTAATAAATAAAAATAACTTAAAAGCAAAAGAATATTTTAACTTTGCATTAAAACTTGACAAATATTACATACACAGTTTACTTAATTTAGCAAAGTTGGCCTATTTGGACAAAGACTTTATCCAAATTATAAATATGCTCAAGGAATATAACGCTAAAAATCCTGGGGATCATAGAATTATCTTAAATTTAGCAGATTTAACTTTTAGCGCAGGAACAATTGAGGACACGATTTATTATCATAAAATTCTTATTAATAGTGGAAAATATGAATCTAAAGATTTAGCTGCTTTAATCTTCCTTTTAAATTATTCAAATGCTTATTCAAAAGATGAATATAAACAATATTGTGGAAAATTTAATAAAATATTATTTAAAAATAAAATTAATTATGAATTAGTTCCTAACGATCATGATAGATCAAAAATTGGTTTTTTATCTTATGATTTGAAACAACATTCTGTAGGCTATTTTTTAAAAGACTTTGTAAATATACTTAAAGATAAAAATTTTAAACCTATAGCATTCAGCTTAAGTAAAGAAAAAAAGGAAGATAGTTTTACTAATAATTTAAAAAAAGCGTTCTTTGAATGGAATGACGTTTCCGATCTTAATGATAAGGAAATTTGTGATCTCATTTATTCAAAAAAAATATATTACTTGTTTGATTTAGGAGGTTATTCAACCGGTAATAGACTACAGGTTTACAAAAATAAACCATCTCCCGTTCAGATATCTTGGTTAGGTTATTGCAATCAAACACATATAGAGGAAATCGATCACATGATTGTCGATGATAATATAATTTCAGATGATCTTAAAGATCCCAAATCCAATTTGATATCTATGCCATATATATGGAACACGATATCAAAGTTGGAAGATGTCCAAATTAGTGAGTTGCCATATATAAAAAATAAATATTTTAACTTTGGTTGCTTTAATAATTTTCTTAAAATATCAAACTATACTATAAATATGTGGGAAGAAATATTGCTTAAATTTGAAAATTCAAACCTAATACTTAAAAACTCATCTTCTGCTGATGCAAATTTTAAGAATTATATTATCAAAAATTTTAGAAAAGAAATTGATCCTGGAAGAATTAAAATTTTAAACTACGAGAAAGATAAAAAAAAACATTTAGAACAATATAATAATATTGATTTATGTCTTGATACTTACCCTTATAGTGGTGTTACAACCACTTTCGAGGCTTTATGGATGGGTGTTCC
>CACGHU010000028.1 GCA_902572945.1 uncultured Pelagibacteraceae bacterium | reverse complement strand
AGCATAAAGTCACGATTAAATTTTTTATTTTCATTAATAAAGTTTAAGCCAAATTGTGGCGGCTCTAAATCTAAGTATTTTTGATTAAAATTTTTCCATAGTAAAGTCCTTAGCAAAACAGCTTTTGGTTTAAAAAGTTTAAAAAGAAATATGTGATATCTTCCAAACTTTACACCTTTTCCTCTAAGCACTTTTCGATCTATTTGTTCAAGTTTCGTAATAAAGTTTTTAACTTCTTCTCTTTTTACAACACCATTACTCTCATAAATTCTAAAGGCTAAAGCTCTTATATGAGGATTTTGATTTTTTAAGTTTTTTAATTCAATTAAACTGGTTAATTCATCTCTAATCTTTATATTTATCCAAGATATTAAATATTTATAAAGTTCTAATTGGTCACTATTTTCTATCATATCGTCTATGATTAATTTTACATCTGGATTTAAATAATCTTTGCCTGGTATTAGTTGAGCTATAGGAAATGAATTCCAATATATTTTTAAATCTTCTTTTAATTGAACGTTATTTTCCTTAACTATATTTTTTATTCTATTTATTATTTCAGGCCCAACATTTTGTCTTGCTGCTTTTTTTAAAGATTTAATATCCGTGTCTAGTGCCCCAACTTTATAATCTAATTCTAATTTTAAACCCTTTAGTTGTCCTATAAATTGTTTATTAATCATCACTTTTTTTCCCTCTAAAATTTTCGTATCAAAGTTAATATCCTGTTTTAAACCTCTTGCTAGAACGCTCGCTCTTTTATCTATAAAGCTTTTAATTAATTCGTCGTGAAGTCTATCTGACAATCTATCTTCAAGACTTTTAGTTCTTTCAACCCAATAGTCTTGGTTTTCGACCCAATTTATTTTATTTGAAACGTATGACCATGTTCTTACATTTGCAATTCTATTAGATATTGAATCTACGTTGCCCTCTACTTTATCCAAACTTGAAAGTTGTTTTTTCATATAAGAATTTGAAATTTTGCCAGGTTTTTCTCTTAAAAAGTTAAAAACTTTTCCAACTACTTCCAAATGATTTCCATAAGTTTTTTTTACAAAATCTGGTATTTGGCAACATTCCCAAAGTAATTTAAGTTCATTTTCATTATTAAAAATTTCAAGTTTTTCAACATCTTTTAAAATATGTTTTAAGACTTTTTCATCTTCACATTCAGGTATTCTTTTAAGCCATGTTTTATTTGGTCTTTCTTCAAGAGATTTTATTAAGCTATTTCCATTTTTAAAATTTAAGTTTGTGTTTCTCCAGTATATTGTATGAATATCTTCAAATTTATGGTTTTCTAACAGCTCTACCTCTTCTGCACTAATTTCACCACAGTCACCAGTAATACCAAAATATCCATCATTTAAATATCTACCTGCTCTACCTGATATTTGCCCTATTTCAGAGACTTTTAATCTTCTAAGTTTTTTTCCATCAAACTTTTTTAAATTTGAAAAATAAACATTATCTAAATCCATATTTATTCCCATTCCTATCGCATCAGTAGCAACTAAATAATCCACATCCCCTGATTGATAAAGTTCTACTTGTGAATTTCTAGTTTTGGGACTTAGTGAACCCATCACAATTGCTGCTCCACCCTTTTGTCTTCTGATTAACTCAGCGATTGCGTAAACTTCTTCAGCTGAAAAAGCAATTATTGCACTCTTTCTTTCTATTCTGGAGATTTTTTTATGACCGGAGTAACTAAGCTTTGAAAGTCTTTTTCTATCTATGTATTCAACATCCTCTTCAAGCTTATCAATAATATTTTTCATAGAGCTTGACCCCATGAACATTGTGGTTTTTTCACCTCTTAAATTTAATAGTCTATCGGTAAATATATGTCCTCTTTCATGATCGCTTGCCATTTGAATTTCATCAATTCCAACAAATTCTAGCCTCTTATCTATTGGCATTGATTCTACAGTACAAAAAAAATATTTTGCATTTGAAGGTATTATTTTTTCTTCCCCAGTTATCAAAGCAACCTTACTAGGTTCAATTTTTTTTATTACTTTGTCATATACTTCTCTTGCTAACAGCCTTAGTGGAAAACCCATCATGCCACTTTCGAATGACAGCATAGTTTCAATGGCTAGAAAGGTTTTTCCTGTATTTGTAGGACCCAGGACTGCAACAATTTTATTTTTACTCATTTCTATAATTTGTATGTGATTGTAATTGACTACTATATGTTGTTACCTCTTTAGAACAAAAATGGACTAAAACAAGTCCGAATCAGTCTATAAAAAGTTCTCATTTTAAGAATTTATAAAATTATTTTAGCAGAATTAAAACGAATAGCTACCCTTACTTGGGAAACGATTTATTCCTTAAAATTTTCCATACTCCAGAAGCTGTAGCTGTTACTTTGCCATCACATTCTAAACTACAAACTAAAAAAATCATTGATTTTGTTTTCTTTGAAATAGTAGCTTTACCTAAAATTTCATCTCCCTCTTTAGTTGGAGCTATGAATTTTATATCTAAGGCTATTGTAACACATGGAATATTCTCAACAGACCTATGTGCCGCAGAACCACAACCAGCATCAATTATTGAAGCTATATATCCACCATGAGTTATTCCAGCTCTATTGAGGTGATTTGAAGTGATTTTGGTTTTAAATTGAAATTCATTTTCTGATATGTTTCTGACTAATAAACCACCATTATGCTTCATAAATCCAGATTTAGTGCTTATTTGTTCAAAATCATCAGACATAAATTAAATTATAATAGTAGTTAATAACAAAAATACCAAAACTATAAAAAAAAATAAAAAAACAGATTTTTGTAATGATATTTTCATATTCAAATTTTCTGGTGCGCCTGCTAGGAGTTGAACCCAGAACCTCCTGGTCCGTAGCCAAGCGCTCTATCCAATTGAGCTACAGGCGCACGTTAACATTATTTTTTTAAAATATATATAAATATTTAATATTTTAAAGATCTTAAGTATTTTTTTAATAAAGAGGACTGTATCCAAAATTTACCGTCTAAATTTTGGTCTTTATTTGAAAGCATTATTTTATTAAACATTTTCAATATCATGGTATAGTTTTGCATCGAAAAATGACCAAAAATAGATCTAATTATGTCGATAAAATTGAGGTCCTGAAAGAGGGACTTAAAGTATTTTTCTCAAACAAGTCCGAAGATATTTTTCCAAATATATGGCTTAGAGATCATGCTAAAGATGAAAGCAATTGGGATGAACGAAGCAATCAGAGAAAAACCTTTACTGCAAAATTAAGTCCAAATGTAAAAATTAAAAACGCAAATATTTCTAATAAGGGTGAATATATTGATATAATTTGGTCGGACACCTCAAATAATATTAAATACTCGTCGGAATTTTTATACAAAAACTCTGTAAATTATTCATATGATAAAAATCACATCAAAATTTGGGAAAAAAAAGAAATTAAAGATGACATATTTTTAAATTATAAAAATATAATGAATGAAAAAGGGTTTAAAGATTTACTCACAAAATTACATTCATTTGGATTTGCTGTGATTACAGATTGTAAAAAAGATATGTCTTCGGTTGAGTTTTTAGCAAAAAAAATTGGTTATGTAAGAAATTCAATTTTTGGAAGTTTATGGAGTTTTGAGTCAAATGCAGATATGGCAGACAGCGCATATACTAATGAGGAATTAAGACCACATACAGACTCAACATACAGCAATGATGCACCTGGCCTACAAATACTTTTATGTTGTGAATATGATGCAAAAGGAGGAGACTCGATAATGGTTGATGGACTTAAGATTGCAGAAATTATAAAAGCAAAAAATATTGATCTTTATGATGCATTAACGAGCATAGAAGTGCCGGGGAACTATACAGGTGATGGAGTTATTTTAGAGGCCAAAAGACCTATAATTAAATTAGATAATAAAAAACAAGTAACCCAAATTAGCTTTAATAATTATGATAGAGCTCCTTTTAGATTAAATCCAGAACTTACTAAAATTTTTTATAAAGCGATAAGTTTGTTCGACAATTTAGCTAATTCAGAACAATACCAGTGGAGACATATTTTAAAACCTGGTGAACTATTAATATTCAATAATTGGAGAGTTTTGCACGGCAGAGGATCATTTAATGGTAAGAGAAAAATGAAAGGCTGCTACATCAATAAGGAAGACTTTGATAGTGCGTGCAAAATTAATGGATTAATCTAACTTTTATATTTTAGACGAATGAAAAAATCTTTTTCAATGTTTTGCGCCTTAATAACGACTTTTATTTGGGGAACAGCTTTTATAGCTCAAGATACTGGAATGGACAACATAGGTCCATTAACTTTTAATTCTTCGAGATTTTTTGTAGGATTTTTAACAATACTGCCTTTTGCAATTTTAATAGAAAAAAATATAATCAAAAAAGAAATAGAAAAAAATTCAAAATTATTTATTAAATATTTAATTTTTATGGGAGTTTCTCTTTTTTTAGGAACTTTCTTACAGCAAGCTGCACTCCAGTATACTAATATTGCAAACGCCGCCTTTTTTACAGTTTTTTACGTTCCCTTTGTGCCTATTATATTGTTCATTATTTATAAAGAAAAAGTTCATTGGAGTATATGGCCTTCAATTGCTCTTTGTATAGTTGGCGTTTATCTCCTTACAGACTTTTCTGATGCAGAAATAATGCTAGGAGATACTCTTGTGATTTTTTGTTCGATTTTTTGGGCCTTACATATAATCTTTGCAGGTAAATTTATGCAAAATTTTAACATTCCAGTATTTTATGCAGCTTTACAGGCTGCATTTGTTTTTTCATTATCAATTTTTTTTGCGTTTTTGTTTGAAGAGGTAATTTTATCAAATATATTGCTTGAGCTAAACTCCATATTATACGCTGGAGCACTATCAGGTGGTATTGCATTTACTTTACAGATGTATGCACAAAAAAATATTGAAGAAGCACCTGCTGCTATAATTTACTCACTAGAAGGTGTTTTTGCTGCTATAGCTGGCTGGATAATATTGGATCAATTTTTGAAGTTTAATAATATAATTGGATGTTTCCTAATTTTATTTGCAGTGATATTATCTCAAATTTTACCAACATCAAAAGTAAATAATTCCAAATAATAAAAAAGACAATAAAATTCTGTAAATAACAAAAACTTTGAGATCAAATTTTTTAACAAATATTAAAAAATATTTAATAGTAAAATACGAAAAAAAGTAAGAAAGAAATACGGTAAATAATATCATAGAATTAAAATCAATAGTTTCTTGATATAAATTTTTAAATCCAAGAAAACTTGCCCCAGCTATTGCCGGAATAGAAAGATAAAAAGAAATTTTTGTAGAGTCATATCTA
>CACGHU010000027.1 GCA_902572945.1 uncultured Pelagibacteraceae bacterium | reverse complement strand
TAGGCTTCTTTGTTTAAAACATGTGAGAGAATTTAATCAAAATTGGAATTATTTCGCAGGAATGTCTGATACGCAGGTTATAGATTTTTTAAAATCTGATATGACATGGCACAAAAAAACTCAAAGTTTTAGTTCTTCTGATAATTTTTTCAAAGTGCTTTGGAATAATGTTTTAAATGATGGGGCCGATAATAAAATTCTCAGAGACGAATTCATTAAAAATAACAATATTAGTTTTAACCAAAATGATATTAAAGCTTTTGGTATTTTAGGAGTTAAAGTTGGTTTAAAATGGGATAAAATTCAAGAGAAATTTAAAAAACTTGTCAAAAAATTTCACCCTGATATTAATGCGGGTGATAAGAGCTTTGAGGAAAAATTAAAAGTAATTACTCTTGCTTACACACAACTAAAAAATACATATAAACAGAAAAGTGGAAAATAATTTGAATATTAAACCAGATATAAAAATATCAGTTAATCAAACATTTGGTATTGATAGTGATATGGAAATAGATGCATTCTCAAAGAAAAATGATTATGTCCCTGAAATAGATAAAAATTATATTTTTGATAGAGATACTACTTTAGCTGTTCTCTCTGGTTTCGCTTTTAATAAACGTGTCTTAATACAGGGATATCATGGTACTGGAAAATCAACTCACATCGAACAGATAGCAGCCAGATTGAATTGGCCTTGTGTAAGAATAAATTTGGATAGTCATGTCAGCAGAATCGATTTAATCGGAAAAGATGCAATTACTCTAAAAGATGGAAAGCAAGTAACAGAATTTAAGGAAGGTATATTGCCATGGGCTATACAGAATTCAATTGCCTTAGTGTTCGATGAATATGATGCAGGAAGACCCGATGTAATGTTTGTAATTCAAAGAGTTTTGGAAGCAGATGGAAATTTTACTCTATTAGATAAAAATAAAGTAATAAAACAGAATAAATATTTTAGACTTTTCGCAACCACAAACACAGTTGGATTAGGAGATACTACTGGTCTATATCATGGAACTCAGCAGATAAATCAAGGTCAAATGGATAGATGGAATATTGTTAGTACTTTAAATTATTTAAGCTTAGAAAAAGAGATGGAAATAGTGCTGGCTAAAAACAAAAATCTTAACAATAGCAAAGGTAAGGAAAAAATTTCCAATATGATCAAAGTGGCATCTCTTACAAGAAAGGGATTTATTGCTGGAGACATATCAACAGTAATGAGCCCGAGGACGGTTCTTCATTGGGTAGAAAACTCTGATATTTTTAAAGATATTGGTTATGCTTTTAGAGTAACGTTTCTTAATAAATGTGATGAAGTTGAGAAAAATATAATATCTGAGTATTACCAA
The DNA here is from genome assembly GCA_902572945.1 of uncultured Pelagibacteraceae bacterium. GTDB lineage: Bacteria > Pseudomonadota > Alphaproteobacteria > Pelagibacterales > Pelagibacteraceae > Pelagibacter. The sequence goes on along the minus strand of CACGHU010000027.1, from coordinate 4,306 downwards.
AGATGTTTTGGGGAAGAACTTCCCGAGTCTATGATCAATATTCAAAATTAATGAGCAAGGAAAATAATTTTAAAGAAAAATTCAAAATAGCATTAATATCCACTGAAAGAGCAATTTCTGGTGATTATTATAAAGAAAATAAAAAAATTAAAAAAAATCTAAATTATTTTGAAATTGACTCATTAAATTCAAGAGAAGAATTTGTAAAATATAGAGCAGAAAGCGATTCAAGAGCATTATTAAAAAAATTCTCTAATGATAGTGTTTTTAAATCAAATTATCCAAAAAATTCTGCGTGCAAATCATTATATGAATTTTCAGAAAAGATACGATGTGAATTACTTGGCTCAGAAATGCTCAAAGGTACAAAAATGAATTTTTTAGAAAATTACGAAAAAACTTTATCAAAAATAAAGATTGAGCACATTAAAAATAAAGAAGATGTAAAAATAGCTGAGGCTTTTGAAATCTATTTATTAAAAAATTTTTTAAATATAAAACTAAATAAAGAATGTGAAAAAATTTTAAGTTTTTGGCAAAATGACTTTGAAATTGCATTTGATAATTACATACAGTTTTTAAAAGATAATTTACAAAATCAAAAAAAATATAATTCTAAAATATCAGAAATTCTTAAGGATATGGATTTGTTTGATAGTAATGAGGAAACGCAGAATAATAATGAAGATCAAGACAATGAAAATGGATCTGAAAATAAACAAGAAAATCAAGAGAAAAAAACAGACCATGATGAAAGTTCTCAAGAAGCCGGGGAAGAAAATCAAGGAATAGATACTGAATATGATTTTACGGAACATCAGCTTGAGGAAAATCTAGTGGATACAGATAGCGAAAAAGAAAACTCAGAAAACTTGATACAAAAAATAAAAAGTGATTTCTCAGATTTAGAATATAAAGTTTATACTACTGAATTTGATGAAGTTGCAAAAGCAGAAAACCTAGAGAATTTAGGAGAAATTCTTAAGTTAAGAAAAAATCTAGATCAACAATTAGTAAGTTTTCAGGATTTAATTACTAAATTGGCAAATAAACTTCAAAGACAACTACTAGCTAGCCAAAAAAGAGCTTGGGAATTTGACTTGGAAGAAGGTTTGTTAGATACATCAAAACTTACAAGGATTATAATAGATCCTTATAGCTCTTTGTCATTCAAAAAAGAAAAGGATTATGAATTTAAAGATACTGTAGTGACTTTGCTGATTGATAATTCTGGATCAATGAGAGGAAGACCAATTACAATTGCTGCAATTTGTGCGGATATATTATCAAGAACATTAGAAAGATGTTCAGTAAAAGTCGAAATATTAGGTTTCACTACAAAGAATTGGAAAGGTGGTCAATCAAGGGAATATTGGAACAAAAATAGTAAACCAAAATCACCAGGTCGTTTGAATGATCTTAGACATATAATTTATAAAAGCGCAGATACTCAGTGGAGATTAAGTAAGAATAATTTAGGGCTCATGCTTAAAGAAGGATTACTAAAGGAAAATATTGATGGCGAAGCTATAAATTGGGCATTCAACAGATTAAAGAAGAGAAAAGAAGAAAGAAAAATCTTAATGGTTATTTCAGATGGCGCGCCAGTAGATGACTCAACACTATCAGTTAATTCTGGAGATTTTTTAGAGAAACATCTAAAGAAAACAGTTAAATATATTGAAAATAAAAGTGATATTGAAATATTAGCTATTGGAATTGGTCATGACGTATCCAGATACTACTCGAAGGCTATTAAAATAACTGACGTTCAAGAGTTGGGAGATGTGATGATAGAGCAGCTAAGTGGATTATTTATTAATAAAAAAAAGTTGAATTAATTAAATTTGTTTAAGATCTTTATTATCCCACTTTATAGTAACCTCACCACCACCTGTTATTTCTGAATTCTTAAACATTACTGATGCTGAATTTTTTTCTAGTAAAGTTTTTCCAATAAATGTACCTAATCCCAAACCTTGTTTTTGAGAATCTGTGTTTTTAAAAGTTCTGATATATGGCTCGCCAAGCATATCCTTTTTTATAAGATCTTTTGGAAATCCTTTTCCATCGTCTAAAATCTTTATTAAGGTTGTATTATCAAAATTAGAAAGGGCTATACTTATTTTGCTTTTACTAAATTTATTTGCATTTCCAATAAAATTTCGTAACCCATAAATAATTTCTGAAGATTTTCCAATTTTTATTTTATTTGTGAAGTTCTCAGTGCTTACTTCAAATTTTTTGTGACTAATTTCTTGAAATGATTTAACTATTTCATAAATGTAATCACTCAAATCAAGATCCATATTTAAGAAATCATCTCTAATTTTCGGGTTTAACGAAAGCTTCTTTAAAATTTCACTACATCTGTTGCTTTGTGACACTAATAAATCCAAGTCTCTTTTTAATTTTAAATCATTAGCAAAATCTTTTTGTAATTCTTTTGCAGTAAGTAGAATTGTTGATAATGGAGTACCTAAAGAATGTGCAGCGGCAGCTGCTTGTCCACCTAATGATAGTAATTCGTTTTCTTTACTCATAAGTTCTTGAATTTTATCGTATGCTTTTTTCCTCTTTCTGCTTTGCTCTCCAAACTTAATAGCAAAATAAACTAAGAATAGAAGACCTATTAAAATTGAAAGAGGAATAGCATATAAATAATAATCTGGAACATGAAAATGGATTTCACCTGGGTGAGGTAACTCACGATAAAAAAAAGTCAAAATTAATATACTTGCTATTGTAAAAATAACTAAAATTAATGAACTTTTTATTGAAAGATATTGTGAGGAAAAAACAGCAGGAATTATTATCAAAAATATGAAAGGATTTCTTATTCCACCAGTAAGAAAAAATAAGATTCCTAATTGGAGAATATCATAAAGCAAATAAATTAAAGATATTTGATTATCAATTTGATTTTCTTTAATTTTAAATTGTAAATAAATATTTGTAATTACTCCTAAACTTATTGCGACAAGGCATGGGATATAATTAAATTTAAAATTTAAGATAAATTGTACAAAAAAAATTGATACTAATTGGCCGATAAATGCTATCCACCTTAAATTAACGTAAGTAGATCTGTTTAAGGAATAAAGATCAGAATTATCAAAAGCTTTAATCACTAAATATCTAGATTTTGTACATCTATAGCGTTAGATACTATAAAATCTTTTCTTAATGCTACATCATTACCCATTAAAGTATGAATAATATTAATATCTTTTTTTATATCTTTTGAATACTCAACTTTTAGAAGATTTCTTGTATCAGGGTTTAAAGTAGTGTTCCAGAGCTCATCTGGGTTCATTTCTCCCAGACCTTTAAATCTTTGTATATTTATTTTTGATTTTTCAATAGCAAAGTTTTTTTCATAATCCTTAGATCCTTTTTTAATTTTTTTAAGATCTTTTGAATTTTTCTCTATGAAGTTTACTAATTCCTTTTCATCTTTAATATAGGTTACCTTTCCCCCTTTATTTATTTTAAATAGAGGTGGTTGAGCAAGGTAGATATGACCCTTTTCAATTAACTTGTTAAATGGTTTATTATTAAAAAAAGTTAAAAGTAATGCCCTTATATGAGAACCATCTACATCCGCATCTGTCATAATTATAATTTTACCATACCTTAAATTTTTAAATTCTATTTCCTCATTTTTAGGATCTAAGCCCAAAGCATTAATTAAAGTCATAATTTCATTTGATGAAATCATTTTAGATAAAGTTTTAGTACGAATTTCGTTTTCTCCTCTTTTTTTAGCACCATTGTTATCAACATAAGTATTTAGTATTTTACCTCTTAAAGGTAATACTGCTTGAAATTCTCTATTCCTCCCTTGTTTAGCAGAACCACCTGCTGAGTCTCCCTCAACAATAAATAATTCTGTTTTTTCTTGGCTTGAATTTTGGCAGTCTGCAAGTTTTCCAGGTAATCCTGTAAGTTCCAAAGCACCTTTTCTACGAACTGTTTCTCTGGCTTTTCTTGCTACGTCTCTAGCTTGAGCGGCTTGAATAATTTTTGCTAAAATTATTTTTGAAATAGATGGGTTTTGATCGAACCATAAGGATAATTTATCATTTATTATTGTTTCAACAATATTTCTTACTTCAGATGAAACAAGTTTATCTTTTGTTTGTGATGAAAATTTTGGATCTGGTATTTTAACGGATAGAACACAAGTTAAACCCTCTTTGACATCATCACCCGAGATAGATAGCTTATTTTTTTTTAAAAGATTTAAATCACTTGCATATTTATTTATTACTCTAGTAAGTGCACTTCTAAAACCTAATAGATG
>CACGHU010000026.1 GCA_902572945.1 uncultured Pelagibacteraceae bacterium | reverse complement strand
GAGGAATGTGCAGTTTTTGGAATTAGTGATAATTCAGATGCTTCAACTCTTACGGCTTTAGGATTACATGCACTACAACATAGGGGTCAAGAAGGATGCGGTATTGTATCTTTTGATGGAAAAAAATATCATTCAGAGAAACGATTTGGCTTAGTTGGAGATAATTTTAGCAAAGAAAAAGTTATTAAAACTTTGCCTGGAAGATTTGCAATTGGTCATAATAGATATTCTACTACAGGAGGAACAACATTAAGAAATATTCAGCCTTTCTTTGCAGACACTAATGCAGGTGGTATAGGTGTTTCGCATAACGGTAATCTTACAAATGCAATTAAATTAAGAACAAAAATGGTTGAGGAAGGTTCAATTTTTTATACAACATCTGATACTGAAACAATTGTAAAACTTATTGCACGATCAAAAAGGTCAAAAACTGTAGATAGAGTAATTGATGCATTGTTTCAAATCCAAGGAGGATATGCTTTAGTTGTTTTGACACAAAACATTTTAATAGGAGCAAGAGATCCATTTGGAATTAGACCTTTGGTTGTAGGTAAATTAAAAAACTCTTATGTTTTAGCATCTGAAACTTGTGCTCTAGATATTATTGGAGCAAAATATATCAGAGATGTTGAGAACGGGGAAATAGTGTGTATTGAAGATGGTAAATTACATAGTATTAAACCTTTTCCTCAAAAAAAAATTAGACCATGTGTATTTGAATATATTTATTTTTCAAGACCAGATAGTATCTTAAATGGTAAAACTGCTTATGAATATAGAAAAAATTTCGGTGCAGAACTAGCAAAAGAAGAAAAGATTGATGCAGATCTAGTTGTACCAGTACCTGACTCAGGCAATGCAGCAGCACTAGGTTATGCACAACAAAAAAAAATTAACTTTGATCTAGGCTTAATTAGAAATCACTATGTAGGTAGAACATTTATTGAACCATCACAAAAAATTAGAAGTTTAGGTGTAAAATTAAAATTAAATGCAAATCAATCCGTAATAAAAGATAAAAAAATTATATTAGTTGATGACTCGCTTGTGAGAGGTACAACGTCTTCTAAAATAGTAAAAATGCTATATGATGCAGGGGCAAAAGAAGTTCATCTTAGAATAGCCAGCCCAGAAATAAAATTTCCTGATTTTTATGGTGTTGATATGCCAACAAAAAAAGAGCTTTTAGCTGCGAATAAAAGTGTGGAAGAAATAAGAGATATAATTTCAGCAAAATCATTGAGATTTCTAAGTATTGATGGGTTGTATAAAGCGATGGGGTTTGAAAATAGAAATGATAATTATCCTCAATTAACAGATCATTACTTTACAGGTGATTACCCTGTTAAAATTATTGACGAATTGGGAGAGGACAAAGTCACACAATTATCTTTATTGAGCACAGGATCAAACAACTAATGAAAAAAGTAAGTTTCACAGAGATGAAAAAAAGGAACAAAAGATGATTATCTATTATTAGATAGACATGAAAAAGATTATGCTAGTAAGACTGCAGAAAGAATTTTAAAGTTTATGTCAGGTTTAACTGATACTTTAGAAGGATATAAAGTTTCTAGATTAGAACACTCTCTTCAAAGTGCTACTAGAGCATTAAAGGCAGGAGAAAGTGAAGAAATGATTGTTGCTACTCTTCTCCATGACATAGGGGATGAACTCGCTCCCATGAATCATTCTGAATATGCTGCATCAGTACTTAAACCTTACGTCTCTGAAAAAACTCATTGGATTATCGAAAAGCATGGTGAATTTCAAACCTACTATTATGCTCATCACTTTGGAGGAGATAGAAATAAAAGAGACAAATATAAAAGTCATAAGTACTACCAAGCATGTGTTGATTTTTGTGAAAAATATGATCAAGCATCATTTGATCCAAATTACAAGTCTTTACCATTAAGTAAGTTTGAACCAATGGTAAAAAGAATTTTTTCAAGAAAGCCTTATAGTCATTCTTAGGATTAAGCTTTGGTCAATCTACTTAAAAACGAAAAAAGTCCATACCTTAAGCAACATGAAAATAATCCAGTGAATTGGATGCCGTGGAATAAAGAAACACTTAAATTAGCAAAATTTGAAAAAAAACCAATATTTTTAAGTGTTGGATATGCCAGTTGCCATTGGTGTCATGTGATGGCGCATGAAAGTTTTGAAGATGAAAAAACTGCTAAAATACTAAATGAAAAATTTATTAATATAAAAGTTGATAGAGAAGAAAGACCTGACTTAGATTATATTTTTCAAAGATGTTTAGGTATTCTAACTGGCGCTCAAGGTGGGTGGCCGCTTTCAATGTTTTTAGATGAGAATGCTGTACCTTTTACTGGGGGCACATATTTTCCACCAAAAGAAATGCATGGAAGACCAAGTTTTACAAAAGTTTTAGAGAACGTTTCAAAAGTTTACGAAGAAAATAGAGAAAAAATTATTTCCCAAGTTAAACAAATTAAAATGATCTTTAATGAAATTAATTCAAAAAATGCTGTACTTAATCAGGATTTAGAGCCTTTTGTAGAAAAAATTTTACAATATATGGACAATGATAATGGTGGATTTCAAGGTGCACCTAAGTTTCCTCAGTTTTATGTTTTCGATACGATATTTTACTTCTATTTGAAAAATAAAAAGAAGAAATTTTATGAGGTAACTGAGAAACTTTTAAAAAATATTTGTTCTAAAGGAATTTATGATCAGTTGGGAGGTGGCATTTCAAGATATACTGTTGATGATAAATGGGTAGTCCCACATTTTGAAAAGATGCTTTATGATAATATTTTGTTTGTTAGGCTTTTGAATTTTTATGTTGAAAATACTAAAAATAAATATTTTAAATCCAAATTAGTACAAAGTATAAATTTTATACATAAAGAATTTAATAATAAAGATAATTTGTTAGGTTCAGCATACGATGCTGATAGTGAAGGTGTTGAAGGTAAATATTATATTTGGAAGTACCAAGATATTAAAAATATTTTAAAGGAAAAGTTTGAATTATTTAATAAAAAATATGAAATATCTGAAGCCGGTAATTTCGAAGGAAACAATATTCTAGTTGAAAAATCAAGAACCATATTAAATGATACTGAATTAGAGGCAATTAAAGAGATAGAGAATAAACTTTTAGAGGAGAGAAACAAAAGAGTAAAACCACTTTTTGATCACAAAACTCAAACAGATTTAAACAGTTATTGGATATACACTATTTTACATTCCTCAATAGTCCTAGAGAATAAAGAAATTTTTAAAATAGCTATGAGTTACCTAAATGAGATCCAAAACGTCTTAAAGGATAACTTGTTTCATTGTTATGACAAAAAAAGAGAAGAAATTGATGTTTTCTTGGAGGATTATGTGTATTTCAGTTTATTGCTTGTAAGTGTTTATGAGATCACAAATGATAAAAAATCATTAGATCAATGTTGTATATTGCTGGAAAAAGCATGGGAGCTTTTTTATAATGATGAAAACCAAGTCTTGCAAAAAAATATAAAAAAATCTAATGATTTATTTGTTCAACCTATTGATCTAATAGATAACAATATACAAAATGGAAATAGTATATTTTTACTAGTCTGTAATAAACTTTTTAATATTACGGAAGAAATTTCTTGGAAAAATAAAATTGATATTCTTAAAAAATCGTTTCACTCATCTATTAATAATGCTTACTCACAAATGTTTAGTTATATTAAAATTTTAGATATTTGTAATGATAACATAACCTTTACTTTTTTTGGAAATGATAAAAATTTTGAGGATATAAAAAATAATTTGCTTAAAAAATACTTTGAAAAGGCAACTTTTATTCACAAAGATAGTGCTGAAAGTTTTATTTTGATTTGTAAAAATCAAACCTGTTCGGAAAAGCTCAAATCATCAGAACAGGTGGAAGAATATATAAATGCAAAATCTATCTGATCAAAAAAAGGGTTCTTTATTAGCTTTTATTGGTGTTTTATTTATTACACCTGACTCTCTACTTATAAGATTAAGCAACATAGAAACATGGGGATTATTATTTTACAGAGGTTTTATCCCATTCATAGTAGTTCTTTTTGGACTAATTTTATTTTATAAAACAAATTTTTTTAAGGCTTTAATCAATATTGGGTATGCTGGAATATTTTATGCAATAAGTTTTTCCGTATGTAATGTTACTTTTATTATTTCTATTCAAAATACAAGTGTAGCTAACACTCTTATAATGGTAGCTATGGCTCCGATGCTTTCTGCTTTTCTTGGAGCTTTATTTTTAAAAGAAGCTCCAGATAAGAAAACTTGGTTAGCAATAATTGTTACTTTTTTATCAGTGACATTTATCTTTTACGATTCAGTAAAGTTAGGAAATATTTTGGGTGATGTATTTGGGTTTATAACAGCTCTTGGTCTTGCAATAAATGCAAACCTTGCAAGGTACGCCAAAAATAGAGATTTAGTCCCAGCGGCTGTAATTGGAAAACTTGGTACTGCAGCTTTTGCATTTATATTTGTAAAAAATTTCAATCTAATTGACTCAGATATTATTATAGTTCCATTAATGTGTGTTTTATGTGTTGCTATACCATTTGTACTCGTGACTATTGCTCCAAGATTTATTACAGCTGCAGAAGTAAATTTGTTCTTCTTATTAGAAGTAATAATTGGTCCAATATGGGTTTGGATGGTTATAAATGAAAGACCTAGTCTGGAAACAATAATTGGTGGAATTATAATAATTATTACGATTGCAGCCTTTGCATCTGTTGCATCAGTTGTAATTCTTCTTCATTCAATAATAGTAAACCCTTTTACCTGGTTTATTTTAAGAATAGTCACTGGTTTCAGTATGGTTTCTTTATACACAGTTGCTGAAAGTTGGTTAAACGACAGATCTAGTAACAAAAATAGAGGAAGTGTTCTTTCTATTTATATGATTGTCCTTTATGGATCGATGGCTCTAGGAATGTTTTTTATTAACTTTAGTAAGCCTGAAAACTTTCAACCATTTATTCTAGTGTCTCTAATTATGTCGCTATCACTAATACCTATATTGCTTACAAAAAGAAAACCTCCTACTTTCAAAAGAATTTTGGGTATGAAACTTACAGATCTATTTAATACCTCTCCTTTTGGAATGATAAGTTCATTATTAATCGGGTCTACGCATTCAGCTTTATTTTCTATGCTGGCAGTTTATGCAGCATCAATGAATTTTAGTATTTTTGAAATATCTATTGTAACCTTCTTAGTTGCAATATCTGGTGCAATTTCACAATGGCCAATAGGTAAACTATCTGACGCGTTAGATAGACGATTAGTGATAATTTATTGTACATTTGGATCATCTTTTTTTGCTTTTTGTGCAATATTCGCTTCATCTCAAATATATATGCCTGAAGGTTTAGCAACTCCAAAATATTGGTTTTACTTTTTTGTAATATTATTTTCATTTTGCAGTCTTCCAATGTTTGCTTTGATATTTGCACACACAAACGACTTTATTCCTAAGGAAAAATTTGTTGCTGCTGGAGCTGGTTTACAGTTTGCTTTTGGTTTAGGAGCGATGATAGGTCCATTTTTATGCTCTTTTTTTATGGATATTGTGGGTCCCAATGGTTTTTTTATATATTTAATACTTTTTCACGCATCAATAGGAATTTTTGGAGTTTACAGAATGAAAATAAGAGCAGTTGTTGATAATCCAGACTCTCAATTTACTCCTATGCCACAAACTATTACACCTTTAGGAATGGAATTAAACCCTGTAACAGAGCATATTGACGAACCGTACTCAGAAAAAGTTCAAAAAATGCTTAAAAGAAAGGGTGTTGTTATAAAAAAAAAAGATGAGGCAGTAGTTGAAAAAGAAATTACATAAATAAA
>CACGHU010000025.1 GCA_902572945.1 uncultured Pelagibacteraceae bacterium | reverse complement strand
CTAATGCTGCCGAAATACCTCCTTGCGCTGCAGATGTATGACTACGTGTTGGAAATACTTTTGAAATACATGCTGTCTTTAATCCAGCTTCACTTAATCCAACTGCAGCTCTAAGTCCGGATCCTCCTGCACCCAAAACTACAACATCGTATTCATGATCTATTATTTTGTAACTGCTCATAAACTTAGTTTGTATAATATAAATATTGTAAAAATTGGCATTATAATAGCAAATAAATAGAGTATTTTGTTTGCGACATTTTTTAATTTTTCATTCACTATATAATCCTCAAATACCTCACTTATGCTTAATGCTGAGTAAAAATAAGTAATTATTACGAATAAAGAGAACAAAAACTTATTTGGCTGCTTTACAAAAAAAGAGTTTATATCCTCAAAACCCATATCGTATATAGAAACCAGTTGAAATACGAACCAGATCATCAGAGGCAACATAATAACAGCGCTCAGTTTGAGAAAAATCCACTTTTTTGTTGCAGTAATCATATTAAAAAGTTTTTCCTAATATGTAGATTAAAAGAGTTAATGTAAATGAACCAACTATCACTAATAACCCTGTAATATTTGCTGTTTTTAATTCAAATCCAATACCGCAGTCCCAAAACAAATGTCTTATTTCACTTAGTATTTGAAAAGAAAAAGACCAAACAATTGCTAAAATTAAAAATTTCCCAATAAAAGAATTTAGAAATATAAAAATGAGTTCATAATTGTCTTTTCCTAAAACCAGATAGGAAACCCAGAAGCATATCAAAGTTAAGGATGCAAAATTTATTATTCCTGTAATTCGGTGCGAAATTGAAATTAGAGAAGATATATGCCAGTTATATATTTGAATATGTGGTGACAATGGATTATCATTTTTCATTTTCCCATCCTAAAGTATGTTTCTGCAATTTCTACAGCGTTAAGAGCCGCACCTCTTAATAAATTATCTGAAACAATCCATAAATTCAAAGAATTATTTTTTGAATTATCTTCTCTAATTCTTGAGATAAAAGTCTCGTTTTTACCCTCTGCATCTATCGGGGTGATATAACCTGCATTTTCTCTTTTATCAAAAACTTTACAACCTGGTGAGTTATTCAAAGTTTCACTTATTTTTTTTAAGGTAAAAGATTTTTCAAATTCAATATTAACAGACTCGGCATGAGAAACTTTTACTGGAATCCTCACACATGTTGCTGTGAGTTCAATTTTCTCATCCAAAATCTTTTTTGTTTCACGTGTCATTTTTAATTCTTCTTTTGTATATCCATCTTCTGCAAAAACATCTATGTGAGGTATTGCGTTAAAAGCTATTTGTTTAGTAAAATTTTCTGAAGAAACTTTTTTATTATTTATTATAGCCATTGATTGTTCAACCATTTCATCCATAGGAGCTTTCCCTGCGCCGGAAGTTGATTGATATGTAGATACAACAACTCTTTTTATTTTAAATAAATCATGAAGCGGCTTCAAAACTATAACCAGCTGAGCGGTAGAACAATTGGGATTAGCAATTATATTTTTAGGTATATTCTTCATGTCATTAGGATTAACTTGTGGAACTATTAGTGGAACCTCTGGGTCCATCCTAAAAAAACTTGAATTATCAACTACTATAGAATTTTTAGCAGCTTTTGGGGCAAACTTTTCTGAAATTTTTCCACCAGCAGAGAAGAAAGTTAAATCAACTTTTGAAAAATCAAAATTTTCTAGTAGTTCAATTTTAATATCTTTGCCTTTAAAATTTAAAGATGATCCCAAACTTTTAGTTGAAGCTAATAAATGTAAATTATCAACCCTAAAATTTTTTTTTTCTAAAACCTCAAGGATCTTTCTTCCTACATTTCCGGTAGCTCCAACGATTGCAATATTCATAGTATATTTTTTGAATTTATACTAAATGAAAGGTAAATCGCAAACTTTTCCGCTTACATTTTTGCCGTTTATATTAACCTTAAATTCTTGAGATGGTTTAAAGTAGGGTTTTTTGATCATAGCTATACCAATTGCTTGTTTAAACATTGGATTATATGATCCTGACCTAAGTTCACCAATTAGTTCATTTTTACTATCATACAAATTCATTGATCCAGTAACGGAAATATTGTCAATATCAAGTTTTACTCCCATTAGTTTTTTCTTAACACCCTCAGATCTTATTCTCTTAAGTGCTTCTTTTCCTAAAAATTCAATATCGTTATCAAGATTAATGTAATTATCAAATCCACATTCATATGGGTTATCGCCTAAATCCATATCATTTCCGTAAGATAACAACGAACTTTCTATCCTTTCAATTAAGTTTGGGCATCCTGGTTTCAAATTAAATTCATCACCAACCTCAAATAATTTATCATATAAAGCTAATCCAGCTTCAGTATGCTCCATATAGACTTCGTAGCCACCTTGTTTAGACCATCCTGATCTAGCAATAAGATGTTTTGCTCCACCAAATTCAAAGTAATCAAAACCGAAAAACTTCAATTGAGTAATTTTAGGACCTAGAACTTTTTCCATTAATTTAAATGATTTTGGCCCCTGAACTGAAAATATATCTACATCAGGCTCTGAAATTTTAACATCAAAATTTCTTCCTATTGCAAGTCCTTTTGCAAATAGCCCAACATCAGAATCTGATAATGATATCCACCAACGTGTATCCGAAAGTTTTAAAACCACAGGATCATTAATTAATCCTGCGTTGTCATCAATTATTGGACAATAATAACATCTGCCGACTTTTGATTTTGACAAATCTCTACAAGTCATTAGTTGCACAAGTTTAGCTGAGTCTTTCCCCGAAATTTCAAGCTGTCTTTGTACTGCAGCGTCCCAAACCTGAACATGTTCTTTAAGATGATGATATAATTCATCGAGTGGTCCAAATGCTGCTGGTAAAAGCATATGATTATAGACTGTGTAATGAGTTACGCCTTGTTTCTCAACTCTTGAGGTGTATTTTGTTCCTCTAAGCCTTCTTGATTTTGCAATATAAAAATTACTCATTAATTCAATAAAAATTCTTTAACTAGTTTTCTCATCTCAAAAGCTTTCTCATAAATAATCATATGACCACAGTTTTGTATTACTTTTACTTGTGAATTTTTTATAATTTCAGCCATTTTATTTCCTACTTTGAGAGGCACCATTTTGTCCAAATCTCCGAATATACATAGAGTTGGACATTCTATTTTATCAAGAGATTCTTTTCCGGCTTTATAGTTGTTACAGGCAGTTAAGTCTACAGACAAAATTTCTCGGATTTCACGTGTTGAATTAATAATTTTTTTTACTGGATTTCCTCCAATGAAGGCTTTTGAGCCTTCATATCCCCATTTCATCATTAAATGAATAGCTTTATCATCTCCCGCTTCTGCTAAATCCAACAAATCCTGATTTACTGGTAGCATATAAGAGCCTGCAACAAGAACTAATTTATTTATTAAATTAGGATGTTTTGATGCAAATTCTATTCCAATTAGGCAGCCTTGAGAATGACCAATAAAATTTACTTTTTCTAACCCCAATTTATTAATTAAATCTGCAACCCAATCGGATATTTCTTCGATTGATTTTATAGCTGGGCCATCTGAGTTTCCATGGCCGGGTAAATCTACTGATAAAACATTAAATCCATGAGAAGCATAAAATTGTTCGTGAAGAGACCAAACGATATGTGTCAATCCACTTCCATGCATCAAAAGTATTGTCGGTTTAGACTTGTCAACGTCCATACCTCCTGTAGAGATAAACACATTTTTATTGTCTACCTCTAAATTCAGTTTAGCTCCTTGGCCTTTTTTCTTAATTCGAATTTTTGGATTTTTCCTGTTGATGTTTTTGGTAATTCACAAAACTCAATTTTTTTTGGAACTTTAAATTTTGCCAGCGTTTCCTTGCAAAAATCAATTAATTCTTTTTCTGTCGTTGGTTTATCTTTTACAGCTTCTATAAATGCACACGGTACTTCGCCCCATTTTTCGTCTGGTTTTGCTACAACAGCAGCAATTGATACAGAGGGATGTTTAGCTAATGTATTTTCAATTTCTATGGATGAAATATTTTCACCACCAGAAATAATGATGTCTTTTGATCTATCTTGTATTTTAATATAACCATCTGGGTGCATTACCGCTAAATCCCCTGAATGAAACCAACCATCTTTCATTGCTTTATCAGTTGCATCTTTATCTTTAAAATATCCTTTCATAACAACATTTCCTCTTATCATTATTTCTCCAATGGTTTTTCCATCTCTTGGAACTTCCTTCATGGTTTCAGGATCCATAATTGTAACACCTTCAGTGTTTGGATATCTTACTCCTTGTCTTGCTTTTATCTCGTTTTGTTTTTCTTCTTCAAATGCATTCCAGTCATCATTCCAAGCACATTGTGTTACATGACCATAGGTTTCAGTTAGACCGTAAACATGCATAACCTCAAAACCCAAACTTTTCATTTTTTTGAAAATTATGCTTGGAGGAGGTGCGCCTGCAGTGAGTACATAAACTTTATTTTTCAATTTTTTTCTGTCTGATTCTGGAGCACCTGTAATCATATTTAAAACTATAGGAGCACCACCAAAGTGAGTTACATTATATTTATCTATTAATTCAAATATTTTTTTGACATCAATATTTCTTAAACAAATTGTTCTTCCATTTAACATTGGTACAGTCCATGGATAACACCATCCATTACAATGAAACATAGGAACAATAGTTAAAAAATTTAATCTGTTTGGCATATTCCATGCAGTTGCGCTTCCTGTTGACATTAAATATGAACCTCTATGATGATAAACTACTCCTTTAGGATTGCCTGTTGTCCCTGAAGTATAACTAAGTGTAATTGCTTCCCACTCATCATCCGGCATTCTCCACTTATAATTTTCGTCTCCAGAATTAAGGAATTCCTCATATTCTAGATCACCAATTTTTTCTAACTTAGATTGATCTGCATATTTATCATGTATGTCGATTATGGTAATTTTTTTATTCAAAGTGGATAAAGCTTTTTTAACTTCTATATGTAATTGTCTATCAACAACTAATACTTTAGCTTCACTGTGTTCTAAAATATATGCAATTGTTTTAGCATCTAAACGAATATTAATTGTATTAAGAATTGCGCCAGTCATTGGGACTGAATAATGTGCTTCGAAAATCTCAGGAGTGTTAAAAGCTAAGAATGAAACTGTGTCTCCTTTTTTAATTCCTATTTTTTCTAATGCGCTTGCAAATTTAAGGCATCTTTTATAAACCTGCATCCAGGTATATTTTCTATCTTCATATATAATTGCTTCATAATTTGGATAAATATCTTTCGCTCTATTTAAAAATGTAAGAGGGGTCAAAGGTACATGGTTGGCCTTGTTTTTATCAAGATTTGTCTCGTAATGATTCATGAATTAATTAAATTTAAAATCCATTATGTAACCACTACCAGAAATTGCACTAGAATAATGACTCTCTACTCTTGGTAGCACTCTATGAAAATAAAATTTAGCTGTTTGTATTTTATCTTCATAGAATTTTTTATTATTTGATACTTCTTTAAAACTAACCTCTAAAACCTTCAACCATGAATGACCTAG
This sequence comes from uncultured Pelagibacteraceae bacterium, assembly GCA_902572945.1. Classification (GTDB taxonomy): domain Bacteria; phylum Pseudomonadota; class Alphaproteobacteria; order Pelagibacterales; family Pelagibacteraceae; genus Pelagibacter. Next base: position 1,171 of record CACGHU010000025.1, on the reverse strand, counting down.
TGCGACATAACCAAGAACTTTTAAATAATCATTAGATGCAGCATTAGCATCATCTTTTGAGTCCTTAATCTTCTCTTTAATCCAAGTAGTAAAATCAATAAGTTTTTCTAAATAAATTTTTAATTTTTCTTGGTAGGGTTTTAATTCTGAACTTTCTGTTTCTATATCTTTTCTTAAAATATTGATGTAATTTTCAACAATATCTCCATTTTTATTTATAAGTTTTCTAAAAACTAGATCTATAGCCTGAACAGAGTTGGTACCTTCGTAAATTGGTGTAATTCTGTTATCTCTATAAAGCTGTTCTATACCCTGATCTTTTGTATAACCATAGCCTCCATGTATTTGCATTGCATCACTTGTTATTTCCATTCCTAAATCTGAAAATAGAGATTTTACTACTGGCGTCATTAGTGAAACTAAATCTGAAGCTTCCTGTTTTGTTTTGGGCTCATTGTGATTTAGACTAACTTCCGTTTGTTGTGATAACCAAAAACATAAGGCTCGTTCACCCTCAATAATTGATTTCATGTTAAGTAATGATCTTCTAATATCTGCGTGTTCTATAATCAAATCTGCACTTCCATTTTGAGACTTGCTAGAATTGCTCTTACCTTGCTTTCTTTCCTTAGCATAGTTTAATGAATTTTGATAAGCAATCTCTGAAAGTCCTAAGCCTTGAATTCCTACAATTATTCTTTCCAAGTTCATCATAGTGAACATTGAATTAAGTCCTTTATTTTTTGGTCCAATCATATATCCAGTTGCTTCATCAAAATTTAAAACACAAGTTGCAGATCCTTTTATTCCCATTTTGTTTTCAATCGATCCTGTAGAAATACCATTTTTTGGACCAATAGATCCGTTTTCTTTAACAATATATTTTGGAACAAGAAATAAACTAATACCTTTAGTTCCTGGAGGTGAGTCTGAGGCTCTTGCAAGAACTAAATGTATAATGTTTTCAGTTAAATCATGATCGCCAGATGTAATAAATATTTTTTGACCTGAAATTTTATAAGTGCCATCTTCTTGTTCATGGGCTTTTGTCTTAAGGATTCCAAGATCAGTACCACAAACTGGTTCTGTAAGGCACATTGTTCCACTGCGGTGCAAAGCGTTTTAGACATGGGATTAAGAACAAAAGACATATATTCTAAGGGAAATAAGG
>CACGHU010000024.1 GCA_902572945.1 uncultured Pelagibacteraceae bacterium | reverse complement strand
AATATAAATCTAAATGAATTAAAAAAAATTAAAGAAGTTTACAATTATGTAATTTCTTCGAATAAATCAGTTTTACTTTTAACAAGAAAAATTAATTTTAAATCATTTCAAATGAGTATATCCACTCCAGAATTCTGTAAAGTGCAAAAACTACAATTTCAAAAAAGAAAAAATGAAATAGTATTTATTGGATCCTTGGGTAATAATTTTAATGACAGGTTGAGAACCCTTCTTTATTTACAGGGTAAATTTAAAATCACAATAAGAATTCGAAACCTTGTTGAAAAGTTTTTTGTACTGAACAGTATAAATTACTATTTAATTAAATTTTTTCCAAGGCTGGCAGATTACTTATACAAAAAAAAAATTTTACCTTTTACAAATAAATTAAAACTTATAAATAAAAATGAAGTTTTTGGTGTTAATATGCTGACAGAATTAAAAAAATTTAAATTTTGTCTAAACATCCATTCAGACTTTGACAAAAACAATAATATAAACGCTAGAGTTTATGAGGCATTATCTAGTGGTTGTCTTTTGTTTAACGAGAAAAATAATACTATGAGTAAAATATTTAAAGATAAAAAACATGTAATTTATTATAATTCAGAAAATGACCTTCTAAATAAATTGAATTATTTTAAAAAAAATCCCAAAGAAAGTTATAAAATCGCAAAAAACGGCAATGATTTATTTAGAAAAAAATATCAAAGCTCAAAAAGATTAAAAGATTTTATAAAAATATTACATAATATATTTTCTGAAAAATGATCATTATGTTAAATACTTAATTTATTTATGAATAAAGAAGATATAACTAAATATTCAGTCTTACTACCAACTTATAATAAGGTTAATTACTTAAAATATACAATTGAAAGCGTTCTTAAAAATGACTACAAAAATTTTGAGCTTATAATATCTAACGATTTTTCTACAGATGGGACTGAAGAATATTTATCTACGATTAATGATAAAAGAGTAAAAATTATCAAGCCACCTGTAAAGCTAACACAAACCAAAAATTATGAGTTTATGTTAAATTTTGCTGTAGGAGAATGGGTTACTATTTTAGGAGATGATGATGGGCTTTTACCTTTTTTTTTTAAAAAATTAGATAAGTTTATTGATGTATTTAAAGATGTTCAATTAATACATACAAAACCCGCATTTTACTATTGGGAGGATGTTGGCGATTATTATGGACCGAGAGTTTGTGACTATCAAAACTTTTTTGAAAGACCAAAAATAAAAAATTCAAAAAAAGCACTTTTTTTTGCATTAGCAGGATTGAAAGATAGAACAAATTTACCCATGATTTATACATCTGGATTAGTAAAACTAGATTTAGTAAGAAAGATTAAAAAAAAATCAGGTAATTTTTTTTTTCATTCAGTTATTCCAGATTACTATTCCATGATTGCCTTATTATATGAAACAGATAAATATTTGGAAATTAAAGAACCAATTTTCTGGGTTGGTACTTCAAAAAAATCAACAGGAAGAGGGGTTAGGATATATGAAGATAAGAAAAATCAAGATTACGAATTCATTAATAAAGAACTAAATATTAGTAAAAATATCTCAGAGAAATTGCATAAAGTTGGACTTTCAAGCATTTATTTTTTTGAGTGTATATTAAAACATCCATATATTTCAAATACTTGGAAAAGCAATTTCATGAAGTATGTTGTTTATGCTGCAGCAAAAAAACAATTTTACAATTTGTATAATAAAAAAATGCACACAATTAAAATAAATATATCAAAAAAAGAATTTATTGATGAATTTAACCAAGAAGTCAAAAAAAATAATATGATAAAATTTTATTTAAAAATTACAGAATTATGTCTTAATGTATTTTATAGTATTAGGTATTTGAGTCGGTTTTTCATAAAAATTAAGTATTTTTTACTTAAAAAAATATCAAAAAAATATAATTTACTTATTACACAAGACAGACAAAAATTTAAAAATTTCTTATTATGTAATGATTTTATAAAAAAAAATAAAACTAAAAATTTGAATAAAATATGAAAAAAATAATTGTAACAGGTGGCACAGGTAGATTTGCATTAGAATTATTTAAAAAATATAAAAAAAATAAAAATTACATTTTCCTAAGCAAACAAAAATTAAATATCTTAAGCAATAAAAGTATAAAAAAAAATTTAATTAAATATAAACCTCACATAGTGATTCATTTAGCAGCTCTATCCCGCCCTATGTCAGTCCACTATAAAAAAATACCAAAAAGTATAAGCACAAATATAATTGGAACTTCAAATCTAGTAATTGAATGTTCGAAATTAAATATAAAATTAATTTATTTTTCGACACAATTTGTATATCCAGGGGTAAGAGGAAATTATTATGAGCATTCACCACTACTTCCAATGAACAACTACGCATGGTCAAAACTTGGTGGCGAGTGTGCAGTGAATATGTATAAAAATTCACTTATACTTAGAGTTGCCATGTCTGAAAAACCTTGGAAACATAATCAAGTGTATAAAAACGTATTTTCAAATTATTTATATCATGATGAAGTAGTAAAAATATTTCCTAAGTTGTTAAATAAAAAGGGAATAATTAACGTTGGAAGTCATGATAAATCGATTGTGAATTTTGCAAAAAAAACTAATAAAAACATACAAATTGTTAAATTTAAACAACCTAAAAACTTACCTACAGTCCCTATAGACTCATCTATAAACATAAATAAATTAAAAAAAATTCTTAAAAAATAATTTTATTTTGTGAAATTGCTTTTAGGGTTTGTTTAATATCTTTTTCAATTTTGGAATTTAAATTAAGGCCATAGCTATTTATTTTTTTTTTTGAAATTTTATAAGAATCTTGATTTAAAATTCTTGATTTTGTAAATTTGATTTTAGTTTTGTAATTATTTTTTCTTATAATCTTAAGTATATCGTTGACCGTTTTATTTTCAGATAAAATGTTGAAAACTTCACAGGGAAAAAAATTTTTAATTAAAATAAAATTAATTGTTTTAAACGCATCTTTTAAACTTAAATATGGTCTATAAAGATGAAGTGCTTTACCCCAAACTGGAATATTCAGATTCATTACGCTATTAAAACAAAATTTATTTACAGCTGTATGAAAACGCATACCTTTTGAAAAACCACTTATAGTACCAAATCTAAGTGAAATAAACTTTACTTTATTTTGATTTTGAAGAATCTTTTCCTCTTGCAGTTTTATTTTTGCATAAGGACTTTGTGGAAAAATTTTTTTCGAATTTTCATTAACTTCCCCTGTTTGTGGTCCATATACGCTTGTAGACGATATATGAATTAAATTTGCTTTTTTATTTTTGCAAAAATTAAAAACGTTCTTAAAACATCCTAAATTATTTTTTTTTATTTTTTCTTTAATTTCAAAGCTTTTTTCTGCGTTAGTTATAGAAGCTAAATGGAGTACATATTTTACTTTTGGAACTTTACTAAAGATATCCTTGTTAACTGCATCTCCTAAAAAAAAACTTACTTTTTTTTTATTAAGACTAAATAGAACATCGTATCGATTGTTACTTATGTTATCAATAACAAATATTTTTTTAATTTTTTTATTTTTTAATAAACCTTTTATTACAAAACTTCCAATATGACCAAGGCCACCTGTAATGAGTATATTCATCTAGATATTATTTTTTGAAAATCTTTAAAATTAGAAATATATTCTTTTTTATCATATTTATAATTACATAATGTTAAAAGAGAATCTTCATTTCTTTTAAAATTAATTTTAATCCAATTATAAGGAGGTACTATTAATGCTTTTTTTCTTTCCTTATTTAGATAGAACATTTTTGTAAAATTTTTATTTACTAACTTGATTTTAATATGCCCTCTTAATGGAATTATGATTTGCCAGCATTTTTTATGAGCATGATCAGCTCTAAAATGTTTACTTTTTCCATATAAAATAAAAAATCTTTTTAGAATGAAAGATCTCGGAAAATGAACATTTTTATAAAAAGGTATTAATGTACCACTTAATTCTGAATAAATAGAGTAATTAACTAATTTTGGGTTTTTGAATTTGATCACTTTTTTTTATTGTTTGGAAATGCTTCATTAAAGGTTGGCATTCTACTGTCTCTCTTGGATAATATAGGATTTTTTATTCCCCATTTAATTTTTAATTTTTTATCATTATATCTAATACCTCTCTCATATTTTGGATATCTATATTCTGAGAGATGATATAAAAGAATATTTTCTTTGCCGTAGAAACCAATTCCATGAGCAAAGTTTTTAGGTACTATTAGCAGTACACCAGGTTCTAATTTATATTTATAAACTTTTCCAAAGTTTTTTGATTTTTTATCAATATTAACACATATATCTATTGCTTTACCCTTTAAAACCGACAATATTTTTGTTTGCCCCTTTTTCGACTGGTAGTGCAAACCTCTTATAACATTCTTTTTTGATGAAGATATGGCAGTAAATTTGCAATTAAATTTTATTTTTTTCTTTAAATAAAGTTCTTTAAAAAAACCTCTTCTATCTGGGTAGATTGTTGTTTTGATTAACTTTGGTATCATGTAATATATATTTTTTAAATAAAAAATGTTTTATTTATTAAATTAATGTATTTCTTTAAAAAATCAATTTTTTATGAAAGTAAAATTTACAAACTTATATAATCTTATACAAGAAAAAAACAAGATTTTTTCTAAAATAAATTTTTTGATAAAAAACTCTAAATTTGTTGGAGGAGAAGATTTACTAAAATTTGAAAAAAATTTTTCAAAGTTTATTAAAGCTAAATATTGCGTTGGAGTTGGAAATGGAACAGACGCTTTAGAAATGGCAGTGAAATCACTTGGACTACCCAAAAATTCAGAAATAATTGTTCCAAATAACACATGGATATCTACTGCTGAAGCAGTAATTAATAATGGTTTTAAAGTAATATTTTGCGATGTAAATTTAAATGACTATTCAATATGTATTCAAGATTTAAAAAAAAAAATTAATAAGAAAACTTCCGCAATAATTCCTGTTCATTTATATGGCAATCCGTCAAACATGATTGAGATAAAAAAAATGATTGGTAAAAAAAGAATTAAAATTATAGAAGACTGTGCACAAGCACACGGAACTAAAATTTTAAAACAACACGTAGGTACTTTTGGTGATATAGCAACATTTAGTTTTTTTCCAGGCAAAAATCTCGGTGCGTTTGGAGATGGAGGTGCAATTATAACTAATTCAAAAAATATATATCAAAAATGTTTAAGATTAAGAAATCATGGATCTCTAAAAAAATATGATCATAAATTTTCAGGTAGAAATTCAAGACTAGATACAATACAAGCGGCAGTGCTTAACATAAAACTAAGATCATATAAAAAAACTATAAAAAAAAGGAATTTTTTAGCTAATTATTATTTTAAGAAGCTACATAAAATTGGAGACTTAAAATTCTTTAATTTAAATGAAAATAATACACATTCCTTTCATCAATTTGTTATCAGAACTAACTTTAGGGATAAATTAGCCAAGCATCTTTCAAATAGAAATATTGATACAATGATACACTACCCCTACATGTTAAATGAATTGAAATTTTTTAAAAATTTCAAAAAATTAAAAAAAAGTTATGGACTTGGTAAGAAAATTTTAAGTCTTCCAATTTCAGAAGAGCATTCAATTGAAGAAATAAATTACGTGTGCGAAGAAATAAAAAAATTTTTTTCTAAAAATAAAATTAAATCTTTAAATTAATTTAACCCTTAAAATTTATCTCATCTTTTTTAATTTTGAGAAATTTTTTCATAAATTTCTTTGTACTTTTTTGAAATTATTTTATAGGAAAAATTTTTACAAACTTTTATCCTTATATTTTTTGACATAAAGGTATTATTTCTTGGCCTAGAAAGCATATCAACCCCTTTTGCTAAATCTTTTATATTTAGATATTTTGCTAAATAGCCATTTTTTTTATGGTCGACAATATCCTCAACACCAGTATTTCTGAAACTTATAGTTGGCAAAGAACATGAGCCTGCTTCTAAAGCAACTTGACCAAATGCTTCTATCCTACTAGGCATTATTAGTAAATCACAAGCACTATAAATTTTTTTTAGTAAATTCTTTTTGTTATCAAATCTTTCATTAAAAATTCTAAATTTAAATTTATCGGAATTATTTATTTTTTCCAGATTATGAGAGTCGCCAAGTACAACAATCTCAAAACTTTTACTATCTAATTTAATTTTAGACAACGCTTTCAACATTAGGTCAAAACCTTTTCGTTTATCATTAATTCCGTTGAAAGAGCTAAATAAAAAATATTTTTTTCTTTCCTCAAAACCAAGGGCTTTTTTTGCCTTTTTTTTATTTAATTTTTTCCAAAAATTAGTGTCAATAGTGCAGGGAATTGTTACAATTTTATTATTTCTAAATACACAACTTTTTTTTGCTAATTTACTCAACCAATTACTTATACAAACTATGACAATTTTATTAGAAAAATTTTTTATTTTTCTTTTTAAAACCCAGTTTTGAATATTAAACATTTTGTTTTTATCAAATATTTTATTATGAAATTTGTAAAAATTGTTTTTTGTATAATGTGTACTTCCAGTAAAAGGCCACATGTCGACTATTGTCCAAACAATAGGTTTCTTTATTTTTTGAATTTCCTCAATTGAAATCATTTCATTACAGATCCAATGCAAATTAACTATATCTGCTTCTATTTTATTAATTTTTAAATATAATTTTGACGGAAAAACTGAAATTGAATCTTTATAACAATTTTCAGCCCCTAATATTTTTTTTAAATAAATTGCCATCAGTTTTTTTATTTTGTGGATAAATTGATCTGAAGATTTATTGAATTGCTCAATTATAAAGTTTTCTTTTTTTACTTTTTTATTTACAAGAAGTTTCGAATAAGTCTTGTTCTTAATTAAAGCTTGAGTCAAACGATTAACAGATACAGAAGCACCACCTTGATTTTGATGGTAATTAATATGTAAAATTTTCATATTAGAAATTTTATCATTTTATTTTATTGATTTTAAAAACTTAATCGGTTTTTTCAATATTTTAACAAAGAAAAGAAAATAAACAAAAATTATGTTTTGATTATTATTCAATCTAATTGAATTAAGATCTTTTAAATGGGTTATGTAATTTATTTTTGATGAAAATCCACCTTTCTCGAACTTTCCAAAAATCTCGTTTTTTTTTGATGCAATGCCTTTCAATTTAAATTTTTTAATCATTTTATAAAAAAAATCTAAATCAGCGCTCAAAAATTTTGGGTTATATAATCCTACACTCAAATGTTTTCTTCTTTTTATAAAAAAACCTACAGAATGAGATGTATAAAAACCAAAGCTCCAATCTATAATCCATGGACGATATCCATGCAATAATTTGTATTTCTCAACACTACCAAAAATAAAATCTATTGTATTTTCATTAAAGTATTTTTCAACAGTATTTAATGTATTTGTATAGTAAATATCACCAGAATTTAAAAAGCCAATAATTTCACCATTGGCTAATTCTAAACCTTTATTCATAGCAGACCAAATCCCGTTATCTTTTTCACTAACGATTAACGATATTTTTTCTTTGTATCTATTAATAATGTCCAAAGTTCCATCTTTTGATCCTCCATCAATAATTATATATTCAGTATTAATATTTTTTTGTTTTAAGACGCTATTTATTGTTTTCTCAATATTATTTACTGAATTTTTAACTACGGTTATTACAGTGATTTTAAAACTTTTATTTTTTTCCATTAATTAAAAATTTTAATATATATATAAATATCAAATTTAAAATATATTTTATGAATATTGTTGTTACTGGTGCAGCTGGTTTTATTGGTTTTCATTTAACAAATAAACTTTTAAAAGATAAAAATAATAAAGTTTTAGGAATTGATAGTTTAAATAATTATTATTCTAGAGACTTAAAAAAAAAAAGAATCTCAATTCTTAAGAAAAAAAAAAATTTTTTATTTAGCAAGATAAACTTAACTAAAGAAAAGATTACCAAAAAACTATTGTCAGATTTTTGTCCTGAAGCTATTTTTCATTTGGCAGGTCAACCAGGAGTTCTTTATTCATTTAAAAATCCAGCAAGTTATTATTTAAATAATATCGAGGCTACAAAAATAATAATAAAGATTACAAAGGATTTAAATATTAAAAAATTTATTTACGGATCTTCAAGCTCAGTTTATGGTGATCAAAAAAAATTTCCTATAAAAGAAAATTTTAAGCTATATCCCAAAAATCCTTACGCTATTACAAAACTAAAATCTGAGTTAATAGTTAAAAAATTACATAAAACTAAAACAGATTTTATAATATTTAGATTCTTTACAGTTTATGGTTCTTTAGGAAGGCCAGATATGTTCATTCATAAATTTTTAAATAGTATTAAAAAAAATAAAATAGTTAATCTACATAATAATGGCCTTAATTACAGAGATTTTACCTATGTTGGTGATGTAGTAAAAATACTGAATATTTGTCTTAAAAAAAAATTGAATGGAAAAATAATAAATATTTCAAGGTGTAATCCAATCAGGACTGATAAACTAATAAATATGATGCTTAAGTTCTTCAAAAAAAAAAAATTTTTACTAAGAGGAATTCCACCAGTAAAAGGGGAAATGCTCAAAACGCATGGAAGCAATAAGAAACTGATTAATTATTTTGGTAAAATTAAGTTTAAGGA
>CACGHU010000023.1 GCA_902572945.1 uncultured Pelagibacteraceae bacterium | reverse complement strand
AGAAATGACAAGATTAGCGAGAAATTTGAGCATATATTTATTAAAGGACTCTCTGATGACGGTGGGTTATTTCTGCCAAAACAAATTAAAAAATTATCTGAAAAAGAATTTTTAAATCTTAAAAATTTATCATATGTTGATTTGGCTACAGAAATCATTTCCAAATTCACTGGTGATTTTTGCTCTAATGAAAAACTGCACCAAATTGTTAAAAAATCTTATTCTACATTTAACGAGCACAATGTAGTTAAAATTAAAAAAGTAGAGGATTTATATGTACTAGAACTTTTTCACGGTCCTACGCTAGCTTTCAAAGATGTTGCAATGCAACTTATTGGAAATTTTTATGAATATTACTTAAGTAAGAATACTAAAAAAATAAATATCATTGTTGCAACTTCAGGTGATACAGGAGCAGCTGCGATAGATGCAGTCAAAGGAAAAAAAAATATAAATATTTTTGTTTTACATCCAAATAATCGTATATCACCAGTCCAGAGAATGTTAATGACCACAAGTCCATCAAAAAACGTATTTAATATTGCTGTTGAGGGAAACTTTGACGACTGTCAAAAACTTGTTAAAGAAATGTTTTCTGACAATGAGTTTTCTAAATCTATAAACATGTCAGGTGTAAATTCAATTAATTGGGCCAGAATAGTTGCACAAACAGTCTATTATTTTTTTTGCTATTTTAAATTAGATGTACAAGAAAAAATTTCATTTTCTGTTCCTACTGGAAATTTTGGAGATGTTTATGCCGGATATCTGGCTAAGAAAATGGGCCTTCCCATAGATAAGTTGTTAGTAGCAACAAATGAAAATGATATTCTTCACAGAGCAATATCAAAAGGTGATTATAAAGCAAATAAGGTTCAAGAGACAATTTCTCCAAGTATGGATATTCAGGTTGCAAGTAATTTTGAGAGATTATTATTTGATATTTATAATGAGGATTCAAACAAAGTTGTTGAAATAATGAATAATATTAAAAGCAATAAATTCAACCTAGATCAAAGTTCATTAAAAAAAATACAAAACGATTTTATTTCTGAAAGTCTTAATGAAAAAGAAATCTTAGATACAATTAAGAGTATATATAAAAATAGTGGTATTATAATTGATCCTCATACTGCTATAGGAGCTGGGGCAGTTAAAAAGCATAACGGGAAAAATTATGTTGTTTTAGCAACTGCCCACCCAAGTAAATTTCCTGATGCTATTTTCAAAGCAATTGGTAAAAAAGAGGAATTACCAAGTCATCTTAAGAGCATATTAAATCAAAAAGAACAATATGTAGTATTTAAAAACAATATACAGAGTTTGAAATCCTATATAAAAAAAAATTCTGCATGAAGTTAAAGATTAAAGACATCATTCCTGATGTTGAAGTTTTTCAACTTATAAACAATGAGCCAGTGAAAATTAGAGTTAAAAAGATGTTTCAAGAAAAAAAATCTATATTACTTGGCATGCCTGGTGCTTTTACATCTGTTTGCTCTTCAAAGCATCTTCCAGGATATTTAAATAATATTGATCGATTTAAATCTAAAGGGATCGAATTAATAGCTTGTATTGCTGTAAATGATCCTTTTGTAATGAATGCGTGGGGAAAAAAACAAAATGTTCATGAAAATATTTTAATGTTGGGAGATCCTTTCTTAACTTTTACAAAATCTATAGGAGCTGAGGTTGATAAATCTGGCAGAGGTCTTGGAATTCGATCAAATAGATATACCATGTTGATTGAAGATAATAAAATTTTACAAATCCAAGAAGAAAAAGAAACAGGAATGTGTGAAATCTCGGCAGCAGAAAATTTTCTAAATTTAATTTAGATTTGCTGCTTTTTTTGCAATTAAATCGACTTCATTATTTAATTGATCTGTTGAGTGACTCTTAACCCAGGACCATTTAATGTTAAAATTTTCAACTAAACTATCTAATTCTTTCCATAGTTCTATATTTTTGACTTCTTTCTTGTTTGCAGTTTTCCAACCATTTTTTTTCCAATTATTTATCCATTCTGTAATTCCTAATTTAACGTATTTTGAATCCGTAATGATTTCTATCTCTGAATTAATCTCAAGAGTTTTTAAAGCTTCAATTGGTGCTAATAGTTCCATCCTGTTATTAGTTGTATTTTTCTGGTTTCCAGAAATAATTTTTTTTTCTTTATTGATAATAATTATAGCAGCCCAACCCCCGTTGCCTGGATTTTCTAAACATGAACCGTCTGTATAAATCTTTATCATTTTATATAATTTTTAAAATCGTATAAATTATTATGAAAAATAAGTTTTTTAAAATATTCTTTTGGGTCTTTTACTTTTATTAATGCTGTTTTTGGAGTGTTAAGAAAATCATATGATCTTGTCAACAAATACCTAAGTGCTGAACCTTTACAAAGAATATTAAAATTATTCTTTTCAGATGAATTTAATTTTCTTATTTTTTGATATCCTTTTAAAAGATTAGAAGATTTATTAAGGTCAAGAAAATATTGACTCTTCTTTTTTTTAAAACATATAGCATTAATACAAGTAGCTAGTTCATATGCATAAAAATCTGTTGAAGAAAAGTAAAAATCTATAAAACCATAAAATTTTTTTCTAAAAAAGAATATATTATCTATGAAAAGATCAGCGTGTATGACGCCTTTAGGTAAGTTTTTTGGCCAATTTTTTTCAATATTATGAATATTTTCCTCTATTATATTTTTGAAGTTTTTTGATAGCTTGTTAATTCTTTTATCAATCTTTTTATTTAACTTAGACCATGATTTTACATCTAACGAGTTTTTTCTATGCAAGTTTAATTTCTTTGAGGCTCTATGTAAGATCGCTATATTCTTTCCCAAAATATAACAATCTTTTGGTGTTAAATTTTTTTTATCATTACCCTGCAAAAAACTTACAAGACAAGCTTTTTTTTTCTTAATATTGAAAAGATAACTATTTTTTTTTGTTTTTATGGGTCTTGGGCAATTGATGTTTAACTTTGAAAGCCCTGACATAAGCTTCATAAAAAATGGCAGATCTTTAGTTTTTACCCGTTTTTCAAAAATTGTTAAAACAAACTTTGTGCTATTAAATTTGACTATATAGTTAGTATTTTCTATTCCTTTTTTAATGCCTTTTACCTGATTAATTGAGCCAAGATTAAAAATATTTTCTATTTTTTTTATATCCTTGGAATTTATTTTTGTAAAAACTGCCATTAATTTAATTTTCCAGGAATTTTGAAAGTTACGTTTTCTTTTACAATTTCAACCTCTTCGACAGAAATATTATATTTTTTTTTTATCTGATCTAAAAACTGTTCCACTAATACTTCTGGTGCAGATGCACCTGAAGAGATACCTATGCTCTTACACTTATCAATTTTATCAAATGGTACATCACTTTCTGAATGTATGAGGATAGAATTTTCACAACCTGAATTTTTTGCAACCTCTACCAGTCTTAAAGAATTCGATGAATTTCTACTTCCAATAACAAAAAACATATCACATTTGTTGGCGATTTTTTTAACCGCAGCTTGTCTATTAGTAGTCGCATAACAGATATCTTCTTTTTTTGGTTCTCTTATCTCTGGAAATTTTTTCTTTAATCCATCAACTATATCTTTTGTATCGTCAACGGACAGGGTTGTCTGAGTAATAAACGCTAATTTTTTATCATTCTTTTTAGTATACTTGTCCACATCATCTAAACTTTGAATTAGATCTATACCATCAGATGGAATTTGACCCATAGTTCCTATTACTTCAGGATGATTTTTATGGCCAATCAAAAGAACATGTGATCCATTTTTATATAAATTTTCAGCTTCTCTATGTACTTTGGTAACGAGTGGACATGTTGCATCAATATATTCCATATTTAGTTCTTTTGCTTCATTAGGGATTTTTTTTGGTACACCGTGAGCAGAAAATATTACTGGTCTAGATTTGTCTTTGATTTCATCCAATTCCTCAACAAATATGGCTCCAATTTTTTTTAAGTTCTCGACAACATGTTTATTATGAACAATTTCGTGTCTCACATATACTGGAGCACCATATTTTGAAATACTTTTTTTTACAATTTCAATTGCTCTATCAACACCTGCGCAGAAACCCCTTGGTGATGCCAGGTATATTTTTAAATCGTTAATTTTCATCGCTTTCTTTTCTAAAAAATGGAATAAGAAATATAAGGCATGCTACTAAAAAAAAAAGACTACCAAACATTGCCCAGAAATTACCAATACTTGATATAGTAAAGCCAATCGCTGATATTATAAACAATATCCATCCTAATAAATTTATGTTTTTATTTTTCATTTTTTTCGACTAAATATTCGAGCAATATATGCGGAAAGGTTAAAGACGCCAAACCAATAAATATAACTTTTGATACTGCTGCATCTAAAATATAATAATTATTCAATAAAAATAGTGATACAAGGAATAAAATAGCAGTTAAAATAGTTAATGGAACTGCTTTAATTATAAATTTTTTAACACCTTTAACAAAATTATTAGTATTAAGTTCGTTAGATAATTTAAATGAATGTCTAATTGAGTGTAAAAAACAAAAGTAAATTGTAAACGCTAAAATTGGTTGTAGAAAAAAATTTATTAATAAGACAGATATAAAATCCATCAAAAGAAGAGCCTTAATATTAATATCCTTATTTAGTGAAATAATTATATTTGATATAAAACTTAAACCAATTAAAAAATAAATAAATTCATTAGATACAAAAAAACTTTGAGACACATTAAAATTTAAATCCATAAAAATTTTTAGAGTTTCACTTTTATGAAACAATAATGGAGCGGCTATGACTAAACTTCCTTTAAAAAAATAAATTATATCATTTTTAGAATTTAATTTTATAAATTCCGAGTCCTCTTTACCAAAATGATAAGATGCAATGATTAAAAAAAGTAATAATAAAAATTTAGGCAGAATCATCCAAGCAAAAATTACAATAAATGCTAATAAAATATAAAAAAAATAAAAAACATAAATTGTTTCATGCTTTAAAATCTTCAATAACCTCATTCCTTTTAAATGATCTAACGCTCCGTGGGATATCCCTAAACTTAGTATTAAAAATAAGGATAGAATTAAAAAATCGTTATTATGTAAAAAATCAAATGCTGACAATAAAATACAAATGTTAAAAAAAATTAAAGAGTGTAAATAATTAATTCTATTCATATAATTAAAAAATATTCTTAATAAATAGCATTTTTGGCATTTTGAAAATTACTTTTAAATCTTCAAAAAAATTACTTTTATTAGAAAGAAATTTAATCACAACCTCGGATGATCCATTAAACATATCAAAAAATATTTTTGGCATTTTATCAGGATGTCTCTTTAAAACATTCAAGAATACCTTATCAAGAAATTCATATTTTTTTCCAATATGATAAATTTTCGCTTTTTTAATCATTTCAATATTTTTGGTTATATATTTACTATGCTCTTGAATATTTAAAAAGGTATAACCAGTACTTAGACGTGTCATACATCCAGCTGAGCCAATATGAAGTTTGTTTTGTTCGATTTTATTAATTGGGTGAAAAAGGGGTATTGCACCCTCTTCTTCATATTTAATTTTGTAATTTTTTATTTTAAGCTTTTCTTTAATATAATTTTCTAACTGCGTATCATAATCATATAGAGTTTTATCATTCATTTTGGACAACCATGTAGTCTCAACTAAAGCCTTATTTTTTGCAAAAGGCAAAGTATAAAAAAAATGCACATTATTTCTTTGATCACAATTGAAGTCCATTAAGTTGAAGATTTCATCATCAAAAATATTTTTTTGAGTTTCAATCTCTATACCTTTAAAATGTTGCCAAAGATTAGAATCATGAATTTGATTAGTTGAAATACTATTAAATATAAAAGAATTTTTTGTATTTAATTGATTTATATCCTTTAGAAATTGAATGTTTTGATTCTTTTTCAAACTATCTATTACTTTTTTGTAAAATAAACCACTATTAATAGTTTGGTATGGATATCGTTTATTTACCATTTCATGAGAACCGTGAAGAGAGTTAATTGTAAAATTATTCCAGCTTTTTATAACACAATCCTCAAAATTATGATCAACCACTTTCCAAAAAGACCAAGTTTTATCTCTTTTATATCTCTCTCTAATTTCGATAATTGCTAGAGTTTTCTTATCTAACTTTTTGTTTATATTAAGTTCATATGCCAAAGATAAGCCCGCACATCCACCGCCAATAATAATATAATCAAATTCTTTCATCTAAATTTATTTCCTCTTTAATTAAAGCATGTTCTTTTCTCTGAATTTCATTATCTTTTTTTGAATAATATAAGTTAAACATATCTAAAATACTTAAAATTGTTTGGTTAAACTTCCCTAAGGACGAAACATAAATTTTTCCTGCAGATTTGTAATTTTCCATATTTTTCTTTTTTAAAATCTCGTTCCCGATCTCTCTATAGACTCTTCTTGCAACTAAAATCGCAAATCTACTTAAAAATGGTATTTCACTAATAGCACTAAAAGATCTTTTATAAAAAATGTCAGCAAATTTTATTGTATCCTCTATTGTCTCAAAATTTGAATTTATGTACTTCCTATTTCTATTTTTATCTTCTAATACATCCCTCGCTATATTGGTTAATTGCATTGCTATCCCTAAATCAATTGCAGACATTAATGAACTTTTAGATCTAACATTCAAAATCTTCGCCATCATTAGTCCAACGGTACCAGCAACACGATAGGAATATATTATTAAATCTTTTTTTGTATCAAAAGTTACCTTTTCTTTTAAATCTGTTTCAACTCCATCGAATAAATCTTTTATAATTTTCCTATCAATATTAAATTTTTGAATGAGAAAGTATATTTTTTTGATATTTTTATTCTCAAAGTTTTTATTCTCAAAGTCACTTTTAAATGCATTAAATTTTTTAATTTTTTCGTTAAGCAAAAGATCTTGATCAACAATATCATCTAATGTTCTACAAAAATCATATAAATCAGAACTGTCTTTATATTTATTTTTTGGTAAAAAAAAACCTGCCCAACTAAAAGATTTTGCATGAATAGATAAAAGACTTTTAGTCATCATAAAATTTTATCAAGAACTTTTGCGGATGATAGGACGCCAGGAACACCTGCGCCAGGATGTGTTCCAGCTCCTACAAAGTATAACCCATCATAAATTTCTGATTTATTGTGAAATCTAAAATAAGCTGACTGTGAAAATTTTGGCTGTATTGAAAAACCAGAACCATATTTTGTATTAAGGTCTTTTTCGAAATAATCAGGTGTTAGATAAAAATCCTCAACAATATTTTTTCTCAAATCTGGCATTAAATCGTTTTCCATCTTATCTATTACTAGGTCTTTCATTTTTTCTCCTTCAATATTCCAATTAATATTAGATTGGTTGTTAGGAACTGGTACTAAAACATAAAAACAATCATGACCCTCTGGAGCCATAGACTTATCCGTGGCAGATGGCCTGTGTAAATAATAACTTATATCATTATTTAATTTTTTATTATTAAATATGTCGTTTAAATGTTCTTTATATTTATTGCCAAATTTTATTGTGTGATGTTCTATTGAATCATAAGTTTTTTTAGTTCCGAAATAATAAACAAATAATCCCATTGAATATTCCATTCTATTTTTTTTCCATTCAAATAGTAAAGAACTTCTCTTACTACCATTTAATAAATTTTCATATACCGCAGGTGGATCTGCATTACATACTACGTTGTCAGCATTTATGTTTTGTTTATCATCCAATTGGATTCCTGTTATTTTTTTTTCTTTTAAAGTTATTTTATTTACTTCGTGACCTTTAATTATTTTAATTCCTACTTCTCTCATCAATTTTTCGAGTCCACTTATAATATTTCCGGTTCCACCCATAGAATAATGAATTCCCCATTTCTTTTCTAAATATAAAATTAATCCATATATTGATGTCGTAGTAAAAGGGTTTCCACCTACTAATAATGGGTGCATACTCAACATTCTCCTGAGCTTCTCATTTCTAACATAAGATGAAACTAAGGAATAAACTGATTTATAGCTTTTTAACTTTAATAAAGCCGGCAACTGTTGAATCATTACAAATGGTTTATTAAATGGCACATCAGCTAGTTCGGTAAAACCTTTATCAAAAATTTTTTTTGTGAAGCTTACTAAGTTTGAATAACCCTCGACATCTTCTTTGCTGATATTTTCAATTTGCTTTTTCATATCATTTTCATTTCCTGAATAATTAAATTTTGTCTTATCCTCAAAAACAAATTGATACCAAGTCTGGAGAGGTTGGAGTTTTATGTAATTTTCCGGATTTTTTTTGAACAATTCAAATAGTTCGTTAATAAGGTAAGGAGCAGTGATAACAGTTGGCCCACCATCATATGTGAAACCATTTTTTTTAAATACTCTTGCTCTGCCACCAAGATCTTTATGTTTTTCTATCAATGTAACGTTATGACCTTTCGCCCTTAGCCGCAGAGCAGCTGCTATGCCACCAAAACCAGAACCAATTACAATAGAATCCATAAATGTTTAATCTATATTATTTTGAAAAAAAGTAACTAATTTATAGTTAGATTAAGAATTAATCTTTTTAAGTAGACTTTTTGTTTGCTCTAAATCTTTTGAAAATAAATTATCCAGCTTAGATTTATCTACTGATGTTGATATTGCTTTTTTTACAGAGTCAACAGCAATACTAATTGATGCTTTTTTAATATCATTAAGTGCTGCCTCTTTCATTTGTGAAATTTTTGATTTTGCTAAATTTTTTTTTATATCAGACATTTTATGAAATTTATCATTCATCTCTATAATAAGTTTTTCGCTATCTTGTTTGGCTCTATCTGAGATTTCCTTTACTTCTGATTTAGCGCTATCTAATTTGGCTTGTGCGTTATCTAGCATGACTTTTGACTCTTCTCGTAATTTCTCACTTTCATCAATTTCGTTTTTAATATCTGAAATAAGTTTATTTAAGGTTCCATTTACCTTTTGAGGAATTTTAAAGTAAACAAGAACAGCTATAAAAATAAAAAAAGATACCGCTACCCAAAATGTTGCATCAATTGCCATAATATTTACCTTTATTTTTTTTGGAGAGATCTTCAACAATTGCAGAAATACTGCTATTATTAATTTCTTCACCAATCAATTGCTTAATTAATTGTGCTGATGTTTCAGTTGCAATTTGATTTATCTTTTCTGGAGAACTTTTTTTTAGTTCAACTATTTCTTTTTCAGCATTCCGTATCTCCAAGTTTATCTCCTCTTCGATTTTTTCTCTTTTTTTATCTATGTCTTGAATTATTTTTTTTCTAGCCTCATTGAAATAGTTTCTAGCCTCGTTTTTACTATTATTAATT
>CACGHU010000022.1 GCA_902572945.1 uncultured Pelagibacteraceae bacterium | reverse complement strand
TTAGTTGATTGTAAGATTTGCCAAAACTTTCAATTTTTTCAATAATACTTGGCGGAACAGTAATTATATGACAGCCTATTTTCTTTGCTTTAAGGTAATTGTATGGTTCTCTAACACTTGCCCAAAGTATTTTAACTTTTTTAAATTTTTTTGATAATTTGATGCTCCTAATGAGTTCAGGCAATGGGTCTTTTCCTGCATCACTAGCTCTTCCTATAAAAATTGAAATTATAACATCCGAATTTTTATTTATTACTTTTAAAATTTTCTTTGTTTGTCCAGCTGTATATACTGCTGTAATATTAAGCTTAACTTTTTTTTTACTCAAAAAATTAATTATTTTACCTGTAAAAATACCTCTAGAATTACAAACAGGAATTTTTACATAAATATGTTTTCCTAAACTATTTATTTTCAAAGCTTGCTTTTTCATAGTATTAAAGTCATCGCCAAATACCTCTAATGATACTGGTTTTTTTTTCGTTTCTCTCAAAATCTTTTTTGAATAATCAAGGTAGTTTTTAGCCCCTGCTTTTCTCATTAAAGATGGATTGGTTGTGAACCCTTTTACTATTTTTTTTTTAGTAAATTTCTTAATTATCTTTATATCTGCGATATCACAAAAAATTTTTGTGCTCAAATTTTTTTCCTATAGACTTTTAGTTATATCCTCAGTCATTTTTTTTGCATCAGCAAATAACATTAAAGTATTTTCCCTGTAAAATAAATCATTATCTATTCCTGCATATCCAGGTGACAAACTTCTTTTTACAAATAAAACTGATTTGGATTTTTCAACATCTAGAATAGGCATTCCATAAATGGGGCTTTGCGGGTCTGATTTTGCAACGGGATTTGTTACATCATTGGCTCCAATAACATAAGCGACATCACAGTTTGCGAAATCATTATTTATATCTTCCAATTCAAAAACCTCATCATATGGGACATTTGCTTCAGCAAGTAAAACATTCATGTGTCCTGGCATTCTTCCAGCTACAGGATGAATAGCGTAAGAAACCTTGACACCATTTTTTTTTAGTGAGTCAACCATCTCTCTTAAAGCGTGTTGTGCTTGAGCTACTGCCATACCATAACCTGGAACAATTATTACAGAGGATGCATTTTTCATTAAGAATGCAGCATCATCAGCATTTCCACTTTTGACAGGTTTCTGTTCTGTTGATGAAGATTTTAAACTTTCTTCTGTCGCTCCCCACCCACCAAGAATTACATTGAAGAAAGATCTGTTCATCCCCTTGCACATTATGTAGGATAAGATTGCGCCTGACGAGCCAACTAGCGCTCCAGTAATTATTAAAGCAGTATTTTCTAATGTGAAACCTATCCCAGCTGCTGCCCAACCCGAATAAGAATTCAACATCGATATTACTACTGGCATGTCTGCTCCACCAATCGGGATGATTAAAAGTACTCCAACAAGAAATGAGATTGCAATTAGTGACCAAAATAAATATTCTTGCTGTGTATTGCATAGATAAAAAATTAAACCAACTATTGTTATTCCTAATGCAAGATTTAAAAAATGTTGGCCAACAAACGTTATTGGTGAACCTGACATTAAGCCTCTCAACTTAAGAAAAGCAATTATTGAACCTGTAAAAGTAATTGCACCTATGGCGGCTCCTAATGACATTTCAATTAAGCTTGCAATTTTAATTTTTCCTGGAAAACCTAGATTAAAAACTTCAGGATTTAAAAATGCAGATATCGCCACAAAAACTGCTGCAAGGCCTACTAAACTATGAAAACCTGCAACAAGCTCGGGCATGGCTGTCATAGGTATTTTAAATGCAATAAATGCTCCTATTGATCCGCCTACTATCAAAAAAATTAATAAATATATAAATCCAGCTGAAAAATTACCTATAGAAATTATAGTAACCCCAACAGCTATAGCCATTCCAATAATACCAAAAAAATTTCCCTGACGAGATGTTTCAGGTGATGAAAGGCCTCTTAATGCTAAAATAAATAGAACCCCAGATATCAAGTAAAAGACGGCCAAAAGGTTTGCGGACATAATTACTTATCCTTCTTCTTTTTTTTGTACATAGCTAGCATTCTATGGGTTACCAAAAATCCACCAAAAATATTAATGGCTGCTAACACAATTGCTAAAAAACCAAATATATTTGCATTATCAAATATCTTGCTGTTATCACCTGCTAAAGCTGCAACTATTGCGCCTACAATTATCACAGATGAAATTGCATTTGTAACTGACATTAGCGGTGTGTGTAGTGATGGTGTAACACTCCAAACAACATAGTAACCTACAAAAATTGCTAAAATAAAAATACTTAATCTAAAAATAAAGGGATCTATTTCCATATTATTTTACCAATGTATTTGAAATTATTTCATCTTCCATGTTTATATCTATTTTATTATTTTTTTTGTCATAAAGATTTAATACAAAATTGAATAAATTTTTCGCATATAAATTTGACGCTGACACAGGAAGTTTGTTAAGTATTACACTTTCGCCCACAATCATTACTCCATTTTTTTCAACTGTTTCATCAGTTTTTGTATATGCTGCATTTCCACCTTGAGAGGCAGCTAAATCATAAATTACAGACCCTGGTTGCATATTTTCGATCATTTGTTCATTAATTATTTTTGGTGCTTTTTTGCCTGGTATAAGTGCAGTACAAATCACAACATCTATTTTTTTTAATGTTTCTAAAATTAAATCCTCCTGCTTTTTTTTAAAGTCTTCTGAGGCTTCTTTTGCATAACCACCTTCAGTTTCTAGATTCTCTGCACCCTCGACAACCAAAAATTTACCTCCTAGACTTTCCACTTGTTCTTTAGAGGCTAATCTAACATCTGTTGCAAAAACAATCGCGCCCATTCGTTTTGCTGTTGCAATTGCTTGCAATCCTGCAACGCCTGCACCAACGACAAGAACTTTTGCAGCAGGAATTGTGCCTGCCGCAGTCATCATCATTGGAATAGCTTTTTTAAATAGTGAAAAAGAATCTACTACAGCTTTATACCCTGCCAAGTTTGCTTGTGATGAAAGAATATCCATTGATTGAGCGCGTGTTATTCTAGGTAATTTTTCTAATGAAAAAATTGAAACTTTATTTTTGTATTTATCAATAATATTTTGATTATCTTTTAAATTAAAGTTTCCAATAAGAATTTTTTTGTCTTTTACTTTTTCTAAATTTTCATCAGATGGTAAGTTCATTTGCAACAACAAATCTGAATCTTTTAATATATTTTCTTTTGTATCTAAATCACATCCCTCTTTGGTAAATTCTTCATCTTTTATTCCAAGATGGTCGGCAATACCTTTTTCGATTTTTACTTTAAAACCATTTGAAATATATTTTTTTGAAATC
This sequence comes from uncultured Pelagibacteraceae bacterium, assembly GCA_902572945.1. Lineage (GTDB taxonomy): Bacteria > Pseudomonadota > Alphaproteobacteria > Pelagibacterales > Pelagibacteraceae > Pelagibacter. The sequence goes on along the minus strand of CACGHU010000022.1, from coordinate 6,284 downwards.
TCAGGAGTTATTGAAACTCTTTTTTCAATGTTTTTATTTTCTGAAATGGATCCAATTATCATAGTTAGTCTGAAATTATTTTTGTCTAGCTTTGTACTTTGGATTTTTTTTATTTATTATGTATACCCTTCCTCTTCGTCTCACTAATTTTGAGTTGAGGTCTCTAAGTTTTAAAGATTTTAAAGAACTTTTTACTTTCATAAATTAAAAAAAGCCTGGCAATGTCCTACTCTTCCATGCCTTAAGACAAAGTACCATCGGCGCTGAAGGGCTTGACTTCCGAGTTCGGAATGGGATCGGGTATTACACCTTCGCAATAATCACCAGGCTCTGAACTTATATAAAAAAAAAATAAAAATGCAATTATTAATTATTGATTATTTTCTATGAATTCGCGAATATAATCTCTTAGATCGATTTTACCAAAATGCTTATATACCTTGTTTGATAGATTCATGTTTGTCAAAGCAGACGCATATCTCTCTCCTTCTCTTCTAGGTAAAAATTTAATTTTTCTTCCAAAAAGTTTTGCAACTTCAACTATTGTATAACTTTTTTTGTGAGAAATACTATAATGCCTAGACAAGTTTTTTTTCCAAGCATTATAACAAATCTCAACTGTATCATTAATATGTGTAAACCTTCTTGATTGGGTTCCTGGTCTTACTACTGTTAAAGGTTTATTTTTTTTGTAACATTCCTCAAAAATTCCTATAACGGTCGCCATTTTTCCGTTTGAAATTTGCATTGGTCCGTAAACGTTATAGAAGTAAACTATTTCATAACTAAAATTAAACCATTTATTTAAATTTTCTAGTAATTCCAGATTTTTTGATTTTGTGAAAGCATAAGGAGATAGGTTTTTATCTTTTCCCTTATTACCTAAGGAGGCAGAAGTGGCGCTGTAAATAAGTTTTATTTTATTTATGAGACAAAAATTAAAAACTGCATTTGTACCGACAGAATTTGAATTAATGCATTTATCCATTTGAAGAAAGCTTTGGTAAATTCTGGCAAATTCACCAAAATGGAAAATTGCTTTAATTTTTTTTGGTTTTTTTATTACTTTAAAAATATTTTTGGTATCAGCATTAATATATTTTACTCTTTTATTCTTAATATGATTTTTTTTTGATCCAGAGCTATAATTATCTAAAGATAAAATTTTATATTTAGTTTTCTTAATTAAATATTTAATTAAATTTGATCCTACGAACCCTGCGCCTCCAGTAACAATTATTAGGTCCTTCATATTATTTAATTATTATACTTTAAATAATCTTTATAGGTAATATCAAAACCATCATCTAAAGAAACTTTGGGTTTCCAGCCATATTTTTTTGCTAATGAAATATCTAATACTTTTCGCGGAACTCCATCTGGTTTAGACCTATCAAATTTAATTTTAACATTAAGATTAAGTTTTTTTACTATAAAATCTGCATATTCCTTAATACTTTTTTCTTTGCCCGTGCCTATATTTATTACAACATTTTTTGTTTTCTTTTTCATAAAAAATAGGCACGCTTCTGCTATATCGTCAACAAATATTAGTTCTCTCAGGGGTTTGCCTGAGCCCCATACATTTAAAATTTTTTTATTTCTAATTTTACACTCATGTGCTTTTTTTATTAAGGCAGGAAAAAAGTGAGAATTTAAACTATGATAATTATCATTTGGTCCATATGTATTAGTTGGCATTAGGCAAATGTAATTTGTTTTGTATTGCTTGTTGTAAGCTTCACACATTTTAACTCCTGCAATTTTTGCTGTTGCATATGGTGAGTTTGTCTCTTCAAGTTTACCGGTTAACAAATATTCTTCTTTAATTGGTTGTTTGGAAAACTTTGGATAAATACAACTAGATCCTAAAAATATTAACCTTTTAACTTTATTTTTAAAACTTCCATGTATTAAATTATTTTGAATTTGCAAATTCTCGTAAATAAAATCTGCACTATGTTTACTATTATGGTATATGCCACCAACTTTCGCGGCAGCTATTATCACTAGATCAGGTTTTTTATTTTTAATAAATTCAAAGACTTTTTTTTGATCAAGTAAGTCAAGTTTTTTTCTATCGACTGTTATTACATTATTATAGTTTTTTTTTGCAAGTTTTCTCAAAATCGCTGAACCAACTAAGCCCTTATGACCCGCTAAAAAAATTCTCATATAATTATGATAAAACCCTGTTTAATTCAGTTTTAATCATATCATCTACCAACTGATTTAAATTCGTCTTTGGTCTCCAACCGAGTTCACGTCTGGCCTTTCTTGCATCACCTAATAAATTATTTACCTCCAATGGCCTATAGTAGGCTTTATCACAAGCTACTATTATATTTCCATTTTTATCAATTGCTTTTTCATTAAGACCTCTTCCCCTCCACTTTATTTTGAGTTCAAGTCTTCTAGCAACAATATTTACAAAATTTTTTACGGTTGTTTGATTTCCAGTAGATACTACAAAATCATCAGGTTTTTTTTGTTGAAGAATTAACCACATTGCATATACAAAATCTTTAGCATGGCCCCAGTCTCTTTTTGAGTATAAATTTCCAAGATACAGTGTTTTTTGTTTCTTTAACTTTATATTACACATCCCTTGAACAATTTTTTGAGTGACAAAAGTTTCTCCTCTTCTAGGGCTTTCATGATTAAATAAGATACCATTTGATGCAAATATTTTATAAGCCTCTCTATAATTGATTGTAATCCAATGCGCATAAAGCTTAGCCACACCATAAGGACTAGCTGGATGAAAAAGAGTTTTTTCATTTTGAGGAACTTTTTCATTCAAACCATATAATTCAGAGGTACCAGCTTGATAAAATTTTGTTTTTTTCTCTAAATTGTTAAATCTTATAGCCTCCAAAATTCTTAAAGCCCCAAGTGCATCAGCATTAGCTGTATATTCTGGTGATTCAAACGAAACTTGTACGTGAGATTGGGCTGCTAAATTATATATTTCATTTGGTTTTATTTGTTTTATTAATCTAGCGACAGATAAAGAATCAGTTATATCGCCATAATGTAAAATCAAACTTCTATTTTTTACATGAGGATCTTGATAGATATGGTTTATCCTTCCAGTATTAATTGAAGAGGAACGTCTTTTAACCCCATGAACAATATATTTTTTTTTTATTAATAATTCGGCTAGATATGATCCATCTTGACCAGTCACACCAAATATTAAAGCTTTTTTTTTCATATGAAAATTTTTATTATCTTTTAAAAAAATACTTAACAATTTCAGAAAGTATAAGCAATCCATCTTTTAAAGGATTCACTTTTTTTTTTCCACCGATTCTCTCCCTTTCAAAAGAGGGTAAGCAAACATATGTCATTTTTTTTAATTTTGCTTTAATTGGAATCTCAACACAAATTCTAAAATCTCCATTATACAACTTTAATTCTCTAAATGAGTTTGTTTTTCCAAGTATGAATGTGTATAAAATATCTGATATTTTTAAGTTAAATAAAATATTTCCGGCTAAAGTAAAAATAAAATTTCCCAAAGACGTAATAAGATCATCATCATCGCTGCCGCCTCCAGGTTTTTGATACCTAGATCCAAAAACAAAATCTTTATGTGTACATTCTTTTAACATTTCATCTAAATATTTTGGATCCATTGATCCATCTGCATTTATTATACAGCAATAATCAGTTTTCACATTATTGATACCTTCTATTAGTGCATTTCCATATCCATTTTTTTTTTTGCTCTAAAATATTGATATCTTTAAAATTCTCGATTGCTTTAATTGTTTCTGAATCGTTTCCTTGTAGTACAACCATTTTGTTACATTTTAATTTACTAATCTCCTGAATAAATGTTGGTAAAGACTCAGCTTCTTTTTTGGCAGGTATGATTAATGTTAAATTATTCATTTAGATAGGTATTATTTGTATATATATACTCAAAAGTCTTTCTAAAAAACATTTTATTTTTATATACCTTTTTAAAATTATTTTTAATTAAAAATGAATGAACATCTGAAAGCTTATAATTTTTTTTTAGCATATTATGAAAATGATGTTCAAAGTATAAGACTTTAACTTTTTGTATGATATTTCCAAGACCTTTTAATACAAAAAAGTCATATCCTTCTGTATCTATCTTAAGCATATCTATGTTTTCAAATTTTTCATTAATTAAAATTTGGTCTAACCTATCAATTTTAACTTTTACTAATTTTAGATTTTTTTTGTTAGTACCAAAAAAATTTAATAAGTAATTTTTTTTTTTATAATAGTTCGAGTTTTTATTTATCTCTGTTAAAGTTGAAGATTCTGAGTCAAAATGTTCTGTGAAATTCGCAAATCCTGAATGCTCGCCTAGAGCTATATTATATAATTTTAGATTTTTATAATTCTTTGTTTTTTTCTCTAAAATACCAAAGTTTTCTTTACTAGGCTCAAATGCAATAATTTTTTTTACTTTAAAGTAATTGCTAAATATTTTTACACTTTCTCCGTGATGAGCTCCTACGTCAATAAGAAACGAAAATTCTTCACCAAAAAGTCTTTTTAAAAACTTAAAAATTTTTTTTTTGTAAAAATTATCAAAGAAGGCTAAAAAAAACTTTGCAATTCGATAGTACATTATTCTTATTCCATAAAATAGAAATTTATATTATTATAACTTGTTTGATTTATATTATCAAAATATGTCTTTAGTTAGTGTAATTATACCTTATTTCAAAAAAAAAGAAATTTATAGAAAAAACTTTGAACTCTGTTCTAAATCAAACATACCGAGATTTTGAAGTTATATTAATTTATGATGATGAAAATAAAAATGATTTAAAATTTATTGAGTCATTAGTTAATAAAAATCCTAAAGTAAAAATAATAGAAAATACAAAGAATTTAGGAGCTGGATTATCAAGAAATATCGGCATTAAAAATTCCTCTGGTTCAATTATTGCTTTTTTAGATTCTGATGATTATTGGATGCCTGAAAAATTATATAAACAAATAAATTTTATGAGGAAAAATAATTATAAATTTACATATTGTAATTATAAAAAAATGAGCAATGAAAGACAAATACCAGTGTCTAGTATGAAAAAAAAGGTCTCTTATAATGATTTACTGACGGATTGTAATATTGGTTTGTCCACCGTATTATTAGAAAAACAAATAATTAGCGAAAATTTATTTCCGCCTTTAAAAACAAAAGAAGATTATACAGCTTGGTTAAAACTTACAAAAAATAATTTAGATGCTTACAATTTTCCTGAATATTTAGTGTTATGGAATTATAGTGAGGATTCGTTGTCGTCAAATTTAAAACAAAAATTTATTGATGGATTTAGGGTATATCATAATTATATGAACTTTAATAAAGTCAAATCCTTATACTATTTATTTTTACTCACAATTAATTCTATTAAAAGAAAGTTCTAAAGGACTATTTTTTTAAATATTTGTAAAGCACAATATAAAAAGAAATATTTGCAAAGATTATTAATATGATTATTTCTGAATTATAAATAAAATTAGAAGCAATCATAAAACAACCTAAATTATACAAATTAATCATTGAATTGGTCAAAAAATGTATAGTTAGATTATTGTATCGATTAAATTTTTTTTTAACTTTTTTAAATATCAGTTGATGAATATGAGCTGTGTCTGGCTCGTATGTTTTTATTTTATTTAAAGCTCTTCTTATCATTGAAAACAGTAACTCAAAACATGGATACCAAAAAAGTAGAATTATAAAATATGGAGAAACTGAATCATTTCTTGCAGCAAGATCGATTAAAAATATTCCAAAAAGAAGCGATAATACATATGAACCAGAATCTCCAAGATATAAAACGCCAAAAAAATTAAAAAGAAATAATATAAATAAAATTACAGATATATTAATTAAGAGATCTTTATCAAATACAAAGTGATTCAAATTAAGTAAAATTATTGAAGCTACTATAACGTAATATATTATTACAACACCGTTTATTCCATCAATAAAATTAGTTCCATTTACTAATACTAATAAACAAAATGATACAAAAAATATATTTAATAAATTATATTCGAGGAGCTCATCTAAAAATTTTATTTTTGTATAATTAATTTCAATATTAAGTAAATTAACGAAACAAACTATAATAATTAATTGTAAAAAAAATCTTAAACTTACACTATTTATTATTCTTAAATCAGACACTAAACCAATTAAAAATATCGAGGTTAGAAATATAAATAATTTAGGGTTAATATTTACAAACAAGTAATAATAACATAAAAAAAATAAAATTAAA
>CACGHU010000021.1 GCA_902572945.1 uncultured Pelagibacteraceae bacterium | reverse complement strand
AACAAATCAAAATATGAAAGGTGGTTAGACTAATGAAAGGTTACTGGGTATGTATATACGAAAAAATCGACAATCCTGAAAAATTAAAAGAGTATGCCTCAAAGGCTAAGCCAGCTGTCGAAAAGTTTTCTGGAAAATTCATTGTAAGAGGAGGAAAAAATAAAACTACGGAAGGTATTAATTCTCCACGTACTGTTGTTGTTGAATTCCCTGATTATAATACAGCTATAGAATGTTACGACTCGAAGGAATACCAAGATGCTCATGAAGTACTTGATGGGTATGTTGTAAGACATCACCAAATAGTGGAAGCTAGCTAATACTGAATAGGTTCATCATCTATAGATCTCCACAAATACCAAGTTGCAACTGAACAGTAGGGTGAAAATTTTTTATATAATTTATCAACAAAAATTTTCGGTGGTAAATATTTTTTATTATAATTGTTAGATATCGCTCTTAAAAGGCCTATATCCTGTAAAGGCCAGATATTTTGTCTGTTAAAAGTGAAAAGCAAAATCATTTCAGCTGACCACCTACCAATCTGTCTTAAAGTTGATAAATATGCTATCGCATCTTCGTCATTCATATTCTTAATTAAATTTGGATTAAAACTTTTATTATGAAACTTGCTTGCTAGTTCTTTAATACCTTTAACTTTTTGACGACTTAATCCACATTTTTTTAGTTGTTGTGAACTTAATTTATTTACTGTTTTTGGATTTATTTTATTTTTACAAAGCTTTTTAAATTTTCTAAACACAGAGTTTGCCGCAGCAACACTGATCTGTTGGCCTATAATACTTTTACATAGGGAGAAAAAAACATCTCTTCTGGTAGTTAAAAATGTGTCGTTATACTTTTTTATTAAAGACCTCATAATCTTATCTTTTGATGATAAATAACTGATTGCTTTATTCCAGTATTTAGGTGGTTTAGTCATGTCGCGCCGTTGAAATTTGTTTTTTTAATAAAATCTCTCTTCTAAAAATGATTACTGAAGAGGTAATAACTAATGTTGCACCTACTAAAGTTTTTATTGTTGGTATTTCATCCCAAATGAAATAACCAAAAATTATTGCAAAAACTAAAGCTAAATATTTTAATGGTGTAACCAATGATACCTCTGAAAATTTATAAGATTGGCTCAGCCATAGATTTGCAACACCTCCAAAAATTCCTATTAAGGATAAAAGTATTAGGTCTATTAAATTTGGCATTAACCACCCATAAGGTATCGTAAATAAACCCGCTAATGTAATTGCTGCAGAAAAATATAATGAAATTAGCCAAACTGGTTCTGTCGAGGATAATTGTCTGATTGAAATAGCAACATATGACATTCCTAAAACGAAAATAACTGGAAAGATATAATAAACATTTAAAGAACTTAAACCTGGTTCAGAAATAATAATAATTCCAACGAAACCAACAAAAACCGCTAACCATCTAAAATAACCAACTTTTTCACTTAAGAAAAAAATTGAAAATATTGTTGTAAAAATTGGTGCAGCAAACGAAATACTTACAACGGTTGCCAATGGTAGGTTTCTCAATGCTGTGAAAATAGAGAGTAAAGCCATCAGTCCAAAAAAACATCTTGAGAAGTGTAACATTGGCCTTTTTGTGAAGTAAAAATCTCTAAGTCTTTCTTTAGGGATCACAAAATAATAAAGAACTAAGCCAAAAAAACCTCTGAAAAAGATTACCTGGCCCAAAGGATAGTTATCTGACCATTTTACAATTAGATCCATTACGGAAAATGCACATACAGATAAGAACATGTACAAAAAACCTAATTGATTTTTAGAAAACATAAGATTAACTTTAGTTTAATAAACTTAATAATCAATGGAAATAGCAGTATTAGCTTGTGGATGCTTTTGGGGACCTGAAATAAAGTTCAGTAGATTAGACGGTGTTTTTAAAACTGAGGTAGGTTATTGCGGAGGTAACACGAGTAAAACAAGTTATCAAGAAGTTTGTGAAGGAGATACGAATCATGCTGAAGTTGTTAAATTAGACTTTGATCCAAACATAATTTCATATGAAAAAATTTTAGATTACTTTTTTGAAATACATGATCCTACAACCTTAAATTCTCAAGGACCAGACTTTGGTACACAGTATAGAAGTGAAATTTTTTATCTTAATGACGAACAGAAAAATATTGCAAAAAAAATAATAGAAAAATATAACAAAAAATATTCTGGGAAAGTGGTTACTAAAATTTCACAAATAAAAAATTATTGTATAGCTGAGGAATATCATCAAAAATATCTAGAAAAAAGATAAATGTCTTTAGTAGAAACTACTTGGGTTGAAAATAATTTGAGTAATATAAAATTGATTGATTGTTCTTGGCATCTTCCTAATGCTTCGAGAAATCCATATCAAGAATATTTGAATCATCATTTACCAAATGCATTGTTTTTTGATTTAGATAAAAATTCTGATCAGAGTACAGAATTACCACATATGTTGCCGTCTCGTAAAAAGTGGGATGAAATTGTTTCAGGTTTAGGTATAAAAAATGAAGATAGAATTATTGTTTATGATAATTCTGATTTAATCAGCTCCTGTAGATTATGGTACACTTTTATCTATTTTGGACATGACCCTAAGCTTGTAAGTGTTATGAATGGTGGCCTTGAAAAATGGCAATCAGAAAAAAGACAGATTACGAAAGAAGTAATAGTTTTTCCCAAATCGCATTACATATCAAAAGAAAAAAAAGATTTAGTAAAATCAAAGACGCAAATTGAACAAAATATTATTAATCAGGAATTTAAAATTCTTGATGCAAGAAGTAAAGAAAGATTTGAGGGGAAAGAAAAAGAGCCAAGAAAAGGTTTAAGAAGTGGATCTATACCAAATTCTTTATGCTTGCCATTCAAGCAATTAATAGAAAAGGATAAAACATTTAAGTCTAAAGAAGAATTGTTAAAAATTTTTAAATCAGTTTTAAAACATGATTTTTCGTCAAAAATTGTGTTTTCATGCGGCTCTGGTGTTACAGCCTCAGTTTTAGCACTTGCATATTCCTTAATTGATAATAAGTATAACCCTGTCATTTATGATGGTTCATGGTCAGAGTATGGCAGAATATAATTTATGAAGAATTCAAAAAAAGTTTTAATTGGTGTTGTAATTTTTTTTATAATAATTGCGATTGTTGTAATTGGAAGAACAATGGTTGGAAACCATTTTAAAAAAAAATTCAGCAAAAGACCACCTCCTGGGATTATCGTCAAATTAGTTTCTGAAAAAGTTTTCTCAGAGAGAATCGAAAGTTTTGGAACTGCAATTTCAAAAAAAACAAAATCTTATAGGATTCAAAAAAGTGATCTTATTTCAGAACTAAAATTAGATAATTATGTAGAGAAAGGATCTTTAATAGTGAAATTGAAAGATAAAGACATTATTGCACCATTTAGTGGTGTCCTAGGTTATAGAGGCATAACTGAGGATGTCCTAGGATCTGATAATTCCCTTATTATAACCTTAGATGATAGTTCAGTAATATACGCCGATTTAAAAATACCTGAATCCTTTGCGCCAGTTATTAAAAAAAATTTGCCCGTAGATGTAAAGTTTTCAGGATTAAAAAATAAACTTTTTTCAGGAAAAGTGGAAGGTTATTCAAGTAGAATCAGTGCAGATACAAGAAGTTTGCTTACGAGGATTAAAATTAATAACAAAGATTATGAGTTAATTCCAGGGTCACTTCTTGAAGTAAGTGTGAAATTTAATGAAAGAAATTCTCTATCCGTTCCTGACACAAGTGTGATGCTAGAGGGAGAAAGCTCGTTTGTATATAGAGTGCTTGATGATAATAGTTTAGAAAAAATTCAAATCCAAATTGGAAATAGGGATGAGGGATTTATAGAGGTAATTTCAGGATTAAATGAAGGAGATCTAATTGTTGCAGAAGGTCTTAAAAAAGTAAATCCAAAAGCTAAAATTAAACCAATTAAAAAGTAAATGTTTATAACTGATTTAAGTATACGAAGACCGGTAGTCTCTTGGGTAATGTCTCTTATATTGGTTTTATTTGGCATATTTGTATTTTGGAAATTGCCTGTGAGGGAATTACCATCAGGTCTTCAGCCACCTGTTGTTCAGGTAAAAGTGGATTACAAATCCGCATCAGCACCAATAATTGATCAGGAGGTTACCCAAGTTTTAGAGGATGTAATTGGTGGAGCAGAAGGTATTAAAAATATTGACTCTGTCTCTGAAAATGGAAGAAGTACAATTAGTATTGAGTTTGATACAGAAATGAATTTAGACAATGCTGCAAATGATATAAGAGAACGGGTCGCAAGGGTTGCGGATAATTTACCCACTGAGGCAGAGGCTCCACAAATCTTAAAACAGGCTGCAGGTTTTACAACAACTATGTGGATAGCGCTATCCTCTCCCACATGGAGTGATTTAGAATTGGGAGATTACGCAGAGAGATATTTAGTTGATAGATTTTCAAGTATTAAAAATGTTGGAAGAATTTTAGTAGGCGGTCTAAGGGAATTAAGTGTCAGGATTTGGATAGACCCAATAAAATTAGCTGCTAATGATTTAACCATACAAGAATTAGAAAATGCACTCAGAAGCGAGAACGTTAGTCTTCCAGCTGGAACTTTAGAAGCAACCAATGTTGATCTTACTCTTAATCTAGATAAATCTTATACAACTATTGACCAATTAAAAAGCTTGCCCTTAAAAAAGAACAAAGACAACATAGTAAAATTATCTGATGTCGCTGAGGTTGAATTTGGCCCTGTTTCAGAAAAAACATTATTTAAAGCGCAAAGAAAAGATAATCTAAACTTAAAAACAGTAGGTATAGGTATTTACGCTAGAAGCGGAGCATCAACTGTCGAACTATCAAAAGATATCAAAAAAAAGTTAAAAGAAGTTAGAAAGTCTTTACCGGATGGATTAAATATAGAGGTTGCATTTAATAGAGCAAACTATGTTGGAGCAGCAATTAATGAAGTATACAAAACTCTTTTTATAGCTTTTATATTAGTAGTAGTTATTATTTATTTGTTTCTTGGAAATTTAAAAGCAGTTATAGTTCCAGCAGTTGCACTTCCCGTTAGTCTAATTGCATCTTTTTTGGGAATTTATATTTTTGATCTATCAATAAATATATTTGTTCTATTATCTTTTATTTTAGCTATTGGAATAATTACAGATGACTCGGTCATTATGACAGACGCAATTTATAGAAGAATTGAAAATGGTGAAAAACCCCTTGTAGCAGCTTATAAAGGATCAAAGCAAATTACTTTTGCAATTATTGCAACTACCCTAATATTGGTTGCAGTATTTTTACCACTGATTTTCATAAAGGGAATTTCTGGAACCTTATTCAGAGAAACTGCGATTGCATTATCTTTTTCTGTTGTAATCTCATCATTTGTTGCCCTAACCTTATCCCCAATGCTTGGGAGTAGATTTTTAACACTAAAAACTAAACAAAATAGAATTATAAGTAAATTTAATAATTTTTTTAAATCATTCTTAAAATTTTATAAAGAAAGTCTTAATTATTTTCTAGATAAACAAAGGTTAATAATTTCATTTATGATTTTAGTAATTGTATCTTCAATATTATTATTTAATTTTTCAAAAAAGGAATTGCTCCCTCTTGAAGATAGGGGGGCATATTTAGTAATTGGAATGACAGATGAAGGAAGTTCATTTGAGTATACGCAAGAGAGAGCGCAAGAAATAGAATCTAAATTAATTCCTCTATTGCAGGAAGAAAATAGTCCTTATAGAAGATTTATAATGCGGGTTCCTGGTTTTGGTAGATCAAGTAATTCGTTTAATACTTTTATAATAATAGCTTTACTTAACCATTGGGACGATAGAAGTAAAAATACGCAATCAGTTATGAGAGAAGCTATAGGAAAAATAGTAACTAATCCACAAGCAATTGCTTTTCCTATTTCTCCACAATCAATAAGAGTTTCAAATTATAACAAACCGGTTCAAATGGTAATTTTAGGATCATCTTATGAGGAGCTTGAGCAAATTCAGAATAGCTTAATATCTGAATTAAGGAAAAATAAAAGTTTGTCAAGAATTGAGTCAGATTATTCTAAAAATAAACCAGAGGTAAAATTAATTATCAATAAAAATAAAGCAAAAGATTTAGGGGTATCAACAGACCAAATAGGTAAGACTTTAGAAACTCTTTATGGTGGAAAAACTGTTACAACATATAATAAACTTGGAAAAGAATATCCAATTATAGTACAAAAATATTTATCAGATAGAAGAAGCAAAGAGAGTTTGGCAAAAATTTTTGTAAGATCTGAAAATAATTCAAAACTTATATCTCTGGCAAATCTAGTTGATTTTAAGGAAGAGGGATCAGCCAAAATTCTTTCAAGATATAATAGACAAAGAGCAGTAACTATATCTGCTAATATCAACGAAGGATATTCACTAAGTGAAGCAATAAGATATTTAGAAAAAACTATGGAAAATGTTTCACCCCAGAATCAAATTTCTTGGAAGGGAAAATCTGAAGAGTTAAAAGAAACCTCAAATGAATTATTTATAATATTTGCTTTAGCGTTAATAACTGCTTATTTAGTTATGGCAGCTACTTTTAACTCATTTATTCATCCATTTATAATAATAATGACTGTCCCACTAGCTGTATTTGGTGGATTAGTTTTTATTCTTTTTTTAAATAGTTCAATCAATATTTTTTCACAAATTGCTCTTGTTATTCTCATTGGTATATCTACAAAAAATAGTATCTTAATTGTAGATTTTGCAAATCAACTTAGGGCATCTGGAAAAAGTATTGATAATGCAATAAAGGAGGCATGCGATATGAGATTCAGACCTATTATAATGACATCTCTTAGTACAATGATAGCAATGGTTCCTTTAGTAATTGGAAATATTGGACCTGGGGCTGGTGAAGGATCTAGACTTGCTGTTGGGTCTACTATTTTAGGAGGCATGATTATATCAACATTTTTTACGCTATATGTAACTCCAACCATGTACTTGATGTTAGCGAAGAATACTAAACGAATTGATGCTGTTGATATTGAATTAAGAAAGCAACTTAATTAAAAAATAATATATTTTTTTGTTTTGAGAGAACTTTGGCAACTTAACAATTGTGATTTATATTTTTTAGACTGTGTTTGCACCTTCTTAGCTAAAGATATAACTTTTGAATTTGTTTTATAGTTTTTATAGTTTCCCCAACCCTCGTGATAAGCAATATACTGTCTAAATGCATCTTTTTTTGAAATTTTTAATATTTTTTCGGTTTTATTAGTGTACCATCCTATAAAATCTACACTATCTTTGAATCTAGTCCTTGTTGCCAAAGGATTGTTTGTTTCTTGTTTATATTGTTTCCATGTTCCTTTTACTGCTTGAGAATATCCAAAGGATGAGGATGGTCTTTTATAAGGAATAACTTTGAAAATTTTATTTCTTTTTGGTTTTGCAAGCCAGTCAAAATCAGACTCCATTTTAATAATTGCAAGCTGCAAGTATATTGGTGTTCCCCATTTTTTTTCAGTATTTTTTGCATGTTTGTACCAAAGATATCTCTCAGAGAATATGGAACAACCGTCTGCAGTATTTTTAGGAATAGATGAGCAAGAAAAAAGAAATAAGCAGAGCACTAAAATTAAAATATTATTTTCTTTTTTCATTTTTTCTCCAATTCCATGGTTTTTCAAATGTACCCTGCCATAAACCTAATTTATCTCTTGCTGCTTCTTTTTCTTGAAGAATATATTTTTTTGAGTACTTAACATAAGCTAAGGCATGTCCGTTTCTAACAAGCCAAGAATTAATATTTAATTTATTCTTATAGCAAGTAGCAAGCTTTCTTTTATATCTATCTAAATTTTCTATTTTACACAATATTATGTTATTTTTTAATAATTTTTTTAGTTTTTTAGTTGCGATTTTTCCACATGGATATTTTTTTTTAAAAGATAAAAATTGAATACTTAGAAAAATTTTTTCACATGATTGATTTATCTCTGGTGCGTCAATACCAGCTAATCTAATTTTATTATTTTTAATTTTAATTGTATCACCATCAATCACTATAGCCTTTCCCTCAATGCCCTCTGCAAAAGCAGAAGCTGGGATAAAAAATAACAAAAATAAAAAAACTTTAAACTTTCTCTTTAACATAAGAAAAACATAAAAATAAGATTAATGATATTAATACGCCCAATATATTCCCATATAAATCAGAAATTTGGAAACTTCTATTTGGTATTAATATGTGGAGTAGTTCATACAAAAAAGATATTAAAAAAAAATAAGTAAGAACAATTTTCTTTTTTTGTTGAAAAAAAATTAAAAATCCAAAAAATGAGAGGGTCAAAAAAGCATAGACATGGTTTGATGAAAAATCTAATGATAAAAAATTAAAATCATCTGTTAGTTGGGGTTGCTTATTAAAATTTTTATACAGTAAATAACCTAATATACTTCCAGGAAATAAATAGAAAATTGCAAATATGGCGTTTATTAAATAAAATAATGATTTAAACATGATACAATTTTCTTATATTTAAATTTTTTATATGAGTCATTTATTTTTAGTAAGACATGGACAAAGTGAGTGGAATTTACAAAAAAAATTTACTGGATGGGTCGATGTTGATCTAACTGCTCAAGGAAAACTAGAGGCTTGCAAAGCTGGGGAAGTAATAAAATCGACAAATATCAAAATTGATCTATTTTTTAGCTCTTATCAATTAAGAGCAATAAATACATTAAGATTAATAAAAAATACATTAAGAGATAATTCTGAATTCACAAAAGCTTGGGAGCTTAATGAAAGACACTATGGGTCACTAACAGGTCTAAACAAAGACGAAATGAAAAATCAACTAGGAGAAAAAAAAATACATGAGTTTAGGCGATCATGGAATACAAGGCCAGATCCTTTAAACCAAAATAGTCCTTACCATCCTATAAATATAGATATTTATAAAAATATTCCAAAAGAAAATATTCCAGATACAGAGTCTCTCAAAGATACATATAACAGAGTGGTTAATTATTTTTCTAAAAAAATTAATACGGAAATTAAAAATGAAAAAAATATTCTTATATCAGCACATGGAAATTCAGTAAGAGCACTTTGTAAGTTTTTATTTAAATTAGATGAAAAACAGATTCCTAGACTTGAAATACCTACGGGAAATCCTCTTCATATAGAATTAAATCAAAAATTAAAGATTATTAAGTGTAAATATCTTGATCAAGAGAGAGCTCAAGACTTATTGGTTTTTTAATATTTTATTATAGATCTCAAGGTCAGTTGTATGTAAGAATTCAAGATTACTCTCATAACCAAAAAGTTGGGACTTTTTTATTTGATCAGCCCATATATCATTCATTGAAAAAATTTTTTTTTTTGTTTTAGAAAAAATATTTTTATTAATTATTTGACATCCAGTGTAAATAAATTTTTTATCATTATCTTTTGTAAGTTTCTCATTAGTTAAACAAAAATCACCTTGTAATCTTTTATCAAAGCTCAATTTTTTATGAACAACTAGTAAGATATTGTTAATTTTTTTTTTAAAATATAAATCAGCCATTTCTAATATATATTTGTTATAGTTTTCATTCCATATAGTGTCTGGGTTAAAAATTAAAAAATTTTCCTCAGTAGAATCTTTTATCATATTAAAAATACCACCTCCCGTATCAAGGATTTCATTTCCATCCTCTATTAGCTCAATATCGATGTTTGAATTCATTTGATTTACAAATTTTTTTATCTCACCTGATAGGTAAAAAACATTTATTTTAATTTTTTTTATTTTAAGTTGTTCAATTAATTTAATTGTTTTTTCTAATAGTGTGTATTTTCCAATTTTTAACAAAGGTTTAGGAGTAATTTTAGTTAAGGGAAGCAATCTTTTTCCAAAACCTGCACACAATACAATTGCTGTATCAATTTTCATATTTTTTTCTAAGTTGAGCTGAAAAATTTTTATTTAAAAAAAATTCTAAGTCTTTAAAAACCAGGTTATTTTTAATACGATTTTCAATTAATTTCCAAGCATATGGGATTAATTTTAAATATTGGTTTTTTTGGTCTCTGAGAGAAAGTCTTGTAAAAATTCCAATAATTTTCAAATTTCTAAGCACAGATAAAATATAAAAGTCATTTTCAAATTTTATTTTATTAATTTTGTTTTTATTAACCTCAATATAGTAATTAAGTATTTTTGCTTTAAGTTTCCCATTAGTTCGAAATCTTACATCATCTATTAAAGAAGCCAAATCATAAGCTTTATTACCTATAACTGCATCTTGCGAGTCTAAAATGCCAAAAGAGTTTTTGTATGGAATTATATTAGATATATGAAAATCTCTATGTACAAATGTGTCATTTTTTAATGTAATTTTTTTAATTAAAGATTTAATTATTTTTTTTAGGTATAAATTTATTTTTTTAATGTCTTTGTTTTTTTTATTAGCAGGCACATACCAATCACAAAAAAGTTTTGCCTCATTAAAAATTTTCGTTTTT
>CACGHU010000020.1 GCA_902572945.1 uncultured Pelagibacteraceae bacterium | reverse complement strand
TGAATAGTAATAATTTAAAAATAAGATTAAACAAAATATCAAAAATTATTAAAAACTTAAAAAGATAAATAATGGCAAAAAAAACACACGTAAAAGTTAGATTAGTTCCAGAGGCTAAACCAGATAGCCCTTTCTTTTACTATGTAAAGAAACCAGCTGGCGGTGAAAAAGCAAAAGTAAAACTTAAGGCAAGAAAGTATAATCCCTCTACAAGAAAGCACGAAATTTTCGTAGAAAAAAAGTTACCACCACACAGTAAATAATTTATTTTTTTTTAAAAAATTTCTTTTCATAATTAATATAAGACCAAATCATATTTTTCCAAATTCTGTTTGTTATCTCTGGATCTATTTTTTTTGAAATTGACTTCTTTTTTATTTTTTTTAAAATTATTTTTATTCTTTTTTTGTCTATAATTTCATGTTTGTATTTCTTTAATTTAACGACATCATTAACTATATTTGTTCTTACTTTTATAATCTCTATCAACTTATCATCTAATTTATCAAGTTTATTTCTTAAAATATTAAGTTTTTTTTTATTTTTTGGCGACATAAAATCAATTGGTTTTATTAAAAATTAATATATTTATTTAATCATGTATATAGATAATATTTCATTAAAAAAAAGTATTTCTTCTTGGCTTTTTTTTATGTTTTGGATCATTTCAGTAATGATCATTGTTGGAGGACTTACAAGACTCACTGACTCAGGTTTATCTATTACAGAATGGGAATTATTTGCAGGTTTTCTTCCACCTATGAATGAAACTTCATGGAATATATATTTTGACCTTTATAAAGAAATTCCTGAATTCAAACTGCAAAACTACGACATGACCATGAGTGAATTTAAAGTTATATTTTGGTGGGAATGGGCACATCGTTTTTTAGGAAGATTGATTGGTATTTCTTTTTTAATACCGTTACTATATTTTACTTACCGTACTAGTTTTAAATCGATGATTAACCTTTACATGATTTTTTTTCTGATATGTTTCCAGGGATTCATAGGATGGTACATGGTTTCAAGTGGACTCGTAAATAGAATTGACGTCAGCCATTATAGACTGGCTGTTCATCTAATGGTCGCATTTATAATACTTTCATTTATTTTGTGGAATTATTTAAATCTGAAAGTCCTAGAATTTCCTAAGAAAAATATTAATTTTTTCTTATCTCTTGTTTTGTTACTTATTGTGTATTTACAAATTACTATTGGTGCATTCGTATCAGGCATGGATGCTGGTACAATATATAACACATGGCCAATGATGGGTTTAAACTACTTCCCAAATGATAACGATTTATCAAATCTTTTTTCGATATCTGTTTTTAATGATCCGTCTTTAGTTCAATTTTTACATAGAAATTTAGCTTATTTAATAATTATTTTTTATATTTATATATTTTTTAAAATTTATACTAATAAATTAACAAGATTATATGGACCGATTAATTTAGTAGGATTATTTCTTATAGTTCAAGTGATATTAGGAGTGCTTACTTTGCTTAATGGTGCACAGATTTATTTGGCATCTATGCACCAGATAAGTTCAATTTTTTTAGTTAGTTCTTGTGTTTATTTTTTATATCTTAATAAACGATTTTCTAACTAACTGCCTTTAGACTCGGTTTACCTGAAGCATCTAAAGCTTGTTTTAAATCTGCTATAATATCATCAGGATGTTCTATTCCGATTGAAAGTCTAACATAGCCAGGTGTTACACCAGCAGCCAAAAGCTCTTCAGGAGTTAACTGACTGTGAGTAGTTGTTGCTGGATGAATAGCTAGACTTCTAGCGTCACCAATATTTGCAACATGGTAAAACATTTTTAAAGCTTCTATAAATTTCTTACCTGCTTCAACACCGCCTTTAACCTCAATGCCAACTAACGCCCCATTTCCACCAGAGAAGTATTTCTTAGTTCTATCTCCGATCGCACCCTTATGAAGAGTAGGGTAGATTACACGTTCAACATTTTTATGCTTTTGAAGAAAATCAACAACTTTTGTAGCATTAGAACAATGTTGTTGCATTCTTAAAGGAGCAGTTTCAAGACCCTGAATAATACCCCAAGCATTATCAGGCGCCAAAGGTGCTCCTAGGTCTCTAAGTAGACATACTCTCGCTCTAACAGCAAATGAAACATTAGCGCCAGTTAATTGAGGAACTACTTCTCCCCATTTTGCTCCTCCATAACTCATATCAGGTTCGTTAAACAATGGTTGTCTTTTAGGATCAGCTGTCCAATCAAAATTACCACCGTCAACTAGACAACCACCAATTACTGTACCGTGACCACCAATAAATTTAGTTAATGAATGAACTACCACAGCAGCACCATGATCAAGAGGTTTACAAATAATTGGTGCAGCAGTGTTATCCATTATTAAAGGTATATTATGTTTCCTACCTATATCTGATACTTCTTTGATAGGAAAAACACGCAAAGCTGGATTTGGTAAAGTTTCAGCATAAAAGCATCTTGTTTTTTCATCAATTGCTTTTTCAAAGTTTTTAGGATCTGATGGATCTGCATATCTAACCTCAATACCTAATTTCTTTAATGTGTGAGTGAATAAATTTACAGTGCCACCATATAAATCTGTAGAACTTACAAAATTATCGCCAGCTTGACACACATTAACTATTGCAAATGTAGATGCTGCTTGTCCTGACCCAACACTTACACAAGCTAATCCATTTTCTAAAGCTGCAACTCTTTTTTCAAGCACGTCATTTGTTGGATTCATTATTCTTGTATAAATGTTTCCAAATTCTTTAAGAGCAAACAAATTTGCAGCATGACCAGTATTATTAAACTGATACGAGGTTGTTCTGTATATTGGTACAGCTACAGCAGTAGTCGCAGGATCACTTCTGTAATCTCCACCATGTAAAGCTATAGTTTCCGGATTTTTTGATTGTTTTGACATTAATTTCCTCCCTTTTTAAAGTTTTATTTTATTACAGCTAATTTGAATGTCCAATTTTTTAAAAAACCCTTTCTAATAGGGTTTTTTTGACCTTAAAATACAACCTATTAATTGACATACTAATTAATTAAAAGTATTAATCCCAGCCAATGACAAAATTTTTAAAAAAATCTGAAATTAAATCTAATTGGGTAGAAATAGATGCTAAAAACGCCGTAGTAGGTAGATTAGCTACAATTATAACAAAAATTCTTAGAGGAAAAAATAAAAATACTTTCTCACCTCATGTTGATCATGGTGATTTCGTTATTGTAAAGAATGTAGAAAAAATTAAGTTTACTGGAAGTAAATTCCAAAATAAAAAATATTATAAACATACTGGTTACCCAGGTGGTATAAAGGAGATAACACCGCAAAAACTAAGTGAGAAAAATAAACCAGAAGAAATACTAAAATTGGCTGTAAAGAGAATGTTACCTGGTGGCGTTTTGTCAAAAAATCAATTAAAAAAACTAAAAATATATTCTGGTGAGGAACACCCTCATTCTGCACAAAACCCTGAAATAATAGATTTAGTTAAAATGAATAGTAAAAACACTGTCAGAAACTAATATGGAAACAGATATAAACTTAAAAGATAGTAAATACGCAACAGGTAAAAGAAAAACTTCAATTGCTAGAATCTGGCTTAAAAAAGGTACAGGTAAAATAGTTGTAAATGGAAAAAATTACGATAACTACTTCAAGAGAGCTAGTCATAAAATGCAATTATTAAGACCTTTTGAAATATTAAACCAACCAACTTCATATGATGTTAAATGTAAGGTTAAAGGTGGGGGGCTTACAGGTCAAGTTGGCGCAATGGTTCATGGTATCTCAAAAGCTTTAGTTATGATGGACTCAGATAGCAAATCTACTTTAAAAAAAGAAAAATTAACCACGAGAGACTCAAGAGCTGTAGAGAGAAAAAAATACGGCCATAGAAAAGCTAGAAGAAGTTTCCAGTTTTCTAAAAGATAATTTTTTTTTCAATATAAACTGATATAGTCACAAAATGTCCAAAATGAATGTATTAATTGCTGGAGCAACTGGTTATCTAGGTAACGAATTAATAAAAATTTTAGTTAAACATAAAAAAATAAAAATCAAATACTTATGTGGAAGTAGTTCAGTAGGAAAAAGAATAACAGATTTTAATAAGTCTATTAAATCTAAACTTCCAAAAATTAGCAAGATTACCAAATCTAAGATTAAAGAATGTGATATAATTTTCACTGCACTTCCAAACGGTGAAGCTCAAATTATTTCAAAAAAATTAAATAAAAGAAATGTATTAATTGATTTATCAGGTGATTTTAGATTAAAAAATTCCGGTGATTATTCTAAATGGTATAAACAAAAGCACAAAGCCTTGCATAATATAAAAAAAAGCATTTACCTTTTGCCAGAATTAGCTGAATTTAAATTAAATAATTATCAAATCATTTCTTGTCCAGGATGCTATCCTACATCAATACTATTACCATTAGTTCCATTAATTAAAAATAAATTAATTAAAACTAATAATATTATTATTGACTCCAAATCAGGGTATTCTGGTGCAGGCAGAGGGGTCCATAAAAAATTTAAAAATAAAAATTTATATGAATCACTTAGCGCTTATGGTGTCAGTTCGCATCGTCATAATTCAGAAATTTTACAAGAACTGAAATTACATACCAACAAAAATATTAAATTTACCTTCACTCCACATTTAACTCCAATGTTTCGAGGGATATTAAGCACCATTTATATTGATTTGAAAAAAAATATTAATCAAAACAAGGTAATAAATGTGCTTAGACAATTTTATAAAGGAAAAACATTTATTAAAGTTGCAAATAAAGATGTACTTTTAAGCACTAATGATGTGATAGGTACTAATAAATGCATTATATCTGTGTGCAAATCAAAGTATAAAGATAAAATTATTTTGTTATCTGTTATTGATAATTTAATTAAAGGTGGGTCAGGTCAAGCAATACAGAATATGAATTTAAGATTTGGTTTTAAAGAAATGGAGGGTATTAAATGATAAGGTTAATTGTGCTAATCTTAATTTTATTAAGCTCATGCTCTCAAAGTGATAAAGCAAATCTATCAAAGTCTGTGGATTTTAATAATTTTTTTAATTTGAGTATTGACGAATATAAAAAAAAACTGGAAAAATATAATAAGTCAAAAAAATATCCAAATATAGATAAATGAAAAAAGAATATAATATAGCAATAATAGGTTTAGGACAAATTGGTTCTTATCTTTATAAAGAAATATTAGCTAAGAAAAATGAAATACAAAAAAAAACAGGTAAAATTATTAATATAGTTGCAATAAGTGCAAAAAATAAAAACAAAAAAAGAAAATTTAAAATTAATAAAAACATTTTTTTCTCAGATCCTTTAAAAATAATTTCTGAGAAAAAAATAGATATTATATTTGAATGTATAGGATTATCAGATGGTATTTCAAAAAAGGTTGTAGAGGAGTCAATTATTAATAAAATTCATGTTATTACACCAAATAAAGCTCTAATAGCAAAACATGGTGAATATCTCTCAAATTTGGCTGTAAAAAATAAAGTAAATCTTGAATTTGAGGCTTCTGTAGGTGGAGGAATACCAATTTTAAGAACCATTAAAGAGGGCCTAGCTACAAACAAAATTAATAAAATGTATGGAATACTTAATGGTACATGCAATTATATTTTAACTGAAATGGAAAAAACAGGTGATACATTTAAAAATGTATTAAAAAAAGCTCAAGATCTTGGATACGCAGAGCCAGGAAACCCAAAATTAGATTTAAATGGTTACGATACTTTGGCAAAAGTTAAAATTCTTTCTGCATTAGCCTTTAATAAAAAAATATCTAAATCAAATTGTTTAATGGAGGGAATTGAGAATATTGAAAGTAAAGATTTTGATATGGCAGATCAATTAAATTTAAGAATAAAGCTGTTAGGGATTACAGAAATTGTCAATAATAGACTTTTTGAAAGAGTGCATCCATGCCTAGTAAAGAAAAATACTTATATTGCAAATGTTAGCGGTGTAATGAATGCTGTAATTCTAGAAGGAATGCCAGTAGGAGAGTCTGTTTTGCAAGGGGAGGGAGCAGGCCCTGGACCTACATCATCAGCTTTGATGTCTGATTTTTTATCTATATTACGAGGGAATATAAAATTTCCATTTGGATTACCAAATAATGTAAGAGAAAATCCTTTAAAATACGATGATAAAAATTATGAAAATTCCCTATACTTGAGATTTGAGGTTAATGACAGACCAGGAGTTTTATCTCAAATTACAAAACATTTAGCAAAGTATAAAATTTCAATTCAAAGATTAATACAAATACCTGATAATACTAAGAAGAAGGCTTCGATAATAATCATTACTCATAATGTAAAGGAAAATAACTCAAAAAAATGTTTAAGATCAATAAATTCAATTAAGAATATTATCAAAAAGCCTGTGCTTATAAGATTATTTTAATGGAAATATATATTAAACTTTTTGAGGTAATATTTCCTGTCTTTTTTATTATTGGTATAGGGTACTTCATTGGCAAAAAAGATAAGAAATTTGATACTAAATTTATCACCAATTTTGCTGCTAATGTAGGTTCACCAGCAATGATAATTTATGCATTAAATGTTAAAAACATCTCATTTCAAACATTTGTTGATTATTTTTGGTATTACTTATTAGCAATTTTTGGTTTTGCTATTATAGGAGTTATTTTCTTATTTTTTGTTAAATCAAAAGATATTATTAGAGAATTACCACCATTTATGATGCCAAATACGGGAAACATGGGTTTTCCTATTTGTTTGTTTGCATATGGGTTTGAGGGTTTAGGTGTTGCTGCAGCAATTACAGCTTTAATTATTCTTTTTCATTTTACTGTTGGTGTATTTTTAGCTGATAGAAGATTTAGTTTTAATGTTATTTTAAAAAGTCCAGCCTTTTATACTATCATTATATCCGTATTATTTCTTTATTATGATATTGAACTACCAGTATTTATTGAAAATACTACATTTTTATTAATGTATGCAACAATTTTTTTAATTTTAATGTCTTTAGGCATAGCATTAACGCGTTTAAAAGTTTTTTCACTTAAAAGATCTTTAATTTCTTCACTTGCAAGAGTTATTCTTGGTCCTTTAGTTGGTTTTGCGATTATTTATTATTTTGATTTATCTGGATTTGCAGCTGGTGTGTTATTAATCCAATGTTCTATGCCAAGTGCAATTTTAAATTTCTTAGTCGGCTCCATGTATTCTCCAAAAGAAAATGTTGATAATGTAGCAAGTATGATATTTGTATCTACAGTAATTTCATTTATTACTATTCCAATTGTTGTATTTATTTCATTAAATTACTTTCCTTAATGAAAGCAATAATATTTAATTTATTAGCTTGGGTAATGCTCCCAATAATGGATGGTATTGCGAAATATTTAAGTTCTGATCTTCCTGTTTTACAAATTACGTGGGCAAGATATTTTTTTACGGTTTTTTTTACTTTACCAATAATGTTTTTCTTTTTTAATAAATATCTTGTTTGGACAACAAATCCTAAATTGCAATTTCTAAGAGGATTAATACTTTTAATTGCTAATATTTGTTTTTTTTATTCAATATCAATAATTTCACTTGCTAAAGCGTTAACTTTGGCATTTATAGCCCCACTAATAGTCACAACATTTTCACCATTTTTTTTAGGCGAAAAAGTTGGTTATAGAAGGTGGTTAGCTGTCATAATAGGTTTTGTTGGAACTTTAGTGGTAATCAGACCTGGCTTTGTAGAGATAAACTTAGCTAGTATTGCTGCGTTAATAACTGGTATTATGTATGGATTTTATTTAATTATAACTCGAAAATTAAGTTCATCAGATAATCCACTATTAACTTTATTATTAACTGGTGTAGTGGGGGCTATAATTATTACTTTGATTATGCCTATTGTTTGGGTACAGCCATCATTAAATCAATGGTCATTAATGGCTGCTGTTGGAATATTTGCTTGCATAGGACATTTCTTTTTAATTCTATCTCTTAAATATGCTGATGCTTCTAAACTAGCTCCTTTTAGTTACTTTGAAATAATTACTAATATAATAATTGGGTATTACTTCTTTGGTGATTTTCCAGATAAATGGTCTTTTCTGGGTCTATTTATTATTGTATCCGCAGGTATTTATATTTTTAGAAGGGAAAGCTTTAATAAAAATAGTATTTAATAAAGTACAAAATTGTTTACTATATATTAATATATTACTTTAATATACTATTGTATATCTGTGTTATTGTTGAATATTTTATAAATAATAACATTGACAAAAATAGTGAAAATACACTAAATTTTCGAGCATATTTTTAAATTATAAGTATAAAAAATTAAATATTTACGTATTTTTAATCTAAAAAATGAGTGATATAAAATATATCGCATAAATACTTAATTTTTAAACACCAATATCAATTAAAGAAACTGCAAATTAAGATCTTTTAAAGACTTGTAGTGGGTAATTTTGCTAGCAATGCAAAATAAGAATATGCCATTTAAACGAGCAGGGAAGGGTCTATTTTAAACAAATCATTGTTTGTAGTACAACTGAAGGGAGAATTTGTCTATCAAAGTGATTTTGATAACAAATGATTAAAAAATTATTGATTTTATTACCTTTTTGGCTGAAAAATAGTCGAAAATTGTTTTAAATTTTAACTTTCTCAGATCTTAATAATCTGATCTTTTGTTTAATTCCTCCAGGCCCAGAGTAACCACCAAGGCCTCCATCTGATCTAATCACTCTATGGCAAGGGATTTTAGGGGCATAAGGATTCTTTGCACACGCATTAGCTACCGCTCGGGCAGCTTTTGGCATTTTAATTGCTTTTGCCAACTGTTTATAAGTTATAGTTTTACCTTTAGGGATAGTTGCAAGATATTTCCAAACTTTGATTTGAAATGAAGTTCCTTTCATAAGAAAACCCCTGTTTCCTTGCACTTTTTAAGGTGCAAAGAACAGTAAGTTTTGGCACGTCGTTGTAGGCGCTACCGCCATGCCTCCCGCTTCACGATTTTAGCGCTACTCCGCAAAGCTTTCTGCCCCCTGGGCTTGGTCCTCTCGGCCTTTCCCCAGTTGGCCAGTTAAGAGTTGCCTCTTAATTAAGTACTTATAACATTCTTAAAGAGTTGTATTAATCACTTTTTGATTGTTTTTTTTAATTTTTTTTAACAGCGGTGAATAGTGGGGATAATTTTAGTTCATTAATAAGAATAGCAGCACAAATATACTGATAAAGAATATTCCAAATATTATCATTAAAATTCTATTTTTGCCTTGGTCTGTAAGTTTTGACCAAAAATGCATGATCAAAAATAATATTATTGGAACGCTTAGTCCTATAAGAACATATTTCGGCATTCATAACTTCTAACTTAATTGCTTGACATTAGAAATGCGTTATATTATATTTCCGATAATTAATGGTTATCGGAAATAATTATGAGTGAATTAATAACTGACATAAAAAGTTTAGAAATTGAAACATTAAAAAATTTAAAAAATTCTAAAGCTCAAAACACGTTAAGAGCTTATCAGGCTGATTTTAAAGACTTTTCAAGTTTTTGTGCTAAGAATGGCTTTAAGTCATTACCAACAGAGCCAAAGATAATAGCTTTATACCTCACCCATTTAAGCTCATTCTCGAAATTTAGTACTTTAAAAAGAAGAATAGCGTCTATCAAAGTAGTTCATAAATTAAAAGGGCATTACATTGACGCTAAACATCCAATTATTACTGAAAATATTATGGGTATTAAAAGAAAATTGGGAGTTAAACAAACATCTAAAAAACCTATATTAATCAATGATTTAAAAGAAATAATTAATGTAATAAATCAAGAAAAGAATGAACTTAAAAAATATCAAAACAAAGCTATGATATTAATTGGTTTCGCTGGAGGCTTTAGAAGATCTGAACTTGTATCGATAGAATATGAAGATATAGATTTTGTATCTGAAGGAGTAAAAATAACAGTAACAAAATCAAAAACAGACCAAACAGGCATAGGGTTAACAAAGGCTATCCCCTACTTTGAAAACAAAACCTACTGCCCTGTAATATCATTAAGAAAATGGATAAAATATTCAAATATAAATATTGGTAAAATATTTAAAGTGTCGGATAAAACAGTAGCACTTACTATTAAAAAATACGCTTCAATGGCAGGATTAGATAACAGTAAGTACGCAGGTCATAGTTTAAGATCAGGATTTGCAACATCAACTGCGGAAATAGGTGCAGATGAAAGAAGTATAATGGCAATGACAGGGCATAAATCTACACAAATGGTAAGAAGGTATATTCAGGAAGCAAATTTGTTTAAAAATAATGCATTAAATAAGTTAAAAATTTAATTATATAGACATCCAATCATCCGGCCAAAAATTGTTATTGTTTGAGGGATTGAGGTTTGATGGACGTATACAAATTTTATTTGGATTATTATTTAACCAAGCCCCCCACCAATGAAATGAAGAAGGTCCTACAATAAAATGCTTGCAATATCTAAATAAATTGAAATCATTGATAACGTTATTATTAACTATAGTATATTTGTTAATGTTTAACTTGCTCAGTACATTATT
>CACGHU010000019.1 GCA_902572945.1 uncultured Pelagibacteraceae bacterium | reverse complement strand
AATAATTAATAACTCACTTACGGAAGAACAAAAAAAAATTATGTTTAAAGAGGGAACTGAAAGACCGTTTACGAGCAGTTTGAATTATGAGACAAGAGAGGGTTTTTATCACTGCGCAAATTGTAACGCTAAATTGTTTTCCTCTAATGCTAAGTTTGATAGTGGAACAGGGTGGCCATCATTTTCTGAGGCACTCCCAGGAGCTTTTAAAACAAAAGTTGATTATTCATTTGGCATGAAACGTATTGAATATCATTGTGCTAAATGTGGAGCACATCATGGTCACGTTTTCGATGATGGACCATCAGAAACAGGAAAAAGGTTTTGCAATAACGGTCTTTGTTTAATCTTTATTCCATCTAATTAATCGATAAAATTAAGTTTAATTAATTTTTCTTTGTTTATTTCTTTACACCAAAGCTCATAAGTTTCACACATTCTCCAAATTAAACCAAAAGCATTTTGTGAATTTGATAGTGGAAAAGAACTTTTAGCAAAATAAGTCTCACTATTTTCTTGAAATTGCTTCATTACAGTATCCTTTTGTAAGTTAAGTAAATCTATAGTTTCTTTTGGTATTTCAATACCAGTTTCAAAATTGATAAAATTATTTTCTTTTATTTTTTCAAACAGGTTATCGTGAAAATTACCTTTTTTAATTTCGTCAAATTCTTTAGTAGCTAAAAATCTTTCTATAAGTTCAATGTTTGTTATTTGTGGATCTAATTTTTTTATTTTATCTAATTGTAAATAAATAGATTCAGCTAAATAGAGCATTAATGGTTTTGAAGTATCTTTTTTTTTCATTTTATTTTTTGTTAATGATAATCATTACCAACTAAATTTTTTTTTATCAATTTTATGCTTTTTTTTTATGATAATGATTATCATTAGTTTTGAGATTTATTATCAAAAAATTTTAAAATGTTGAAAAAATTTTATTTTTTCTTATTTTAATTATATGGAACTAGAAACACACAATTGTAGAAAATGTGGTTTAACAATATCAGCAACATGTTCGAAATGTCATAGAGTTGTTGATGTTAAGAAACTTGATGACGGATGTATCGTAAAAGTTACTAAGTGTGGGGATTGTGCTAATACCCCAGTAATTAAAGATATTTGTTCTAATCAAGCTTAAGTTAAATCAATTAAGAACTAATTCTGAGCCCTTTTCAGCAATCATAAGCACAGGTGCATTTAAATTCGCGCTTGGTATTTCTGGTATTACTGATGCATCAATAACTCTTAAATTTTGAACACCCTTTACTTTTAAGTTTTCATCAACTACAGCCATATCATCAATTCCCATCTTGCATGTTCCACATGGATGATAAGCAGTATCTGCTTTAGATTTTATATAATCATCTAATTCATCATCGGATTTTGCATCTGAACCAGGACCGATTTCTTTTCCAGCATGCTCAGAAAGCGCAGGTTGAGATAATATTTTTCTTGCAACATGGATACACTCCCTTGTTTGTTTTAAATCTTCATCCTCTTTCAAATAATTAAATAATATTTTTGGATATTCATATGGATCAGAAGAATTTAAAGTAATTTGACCTCTACTTTTTGGATGATTTGGACTTGCATGTAATTGATAACCATGAGTATCAGGGTCAACTAGACCATGATTTATGACAAAGGATGGAAAGAAATGAAATTGAATATTTGCAACCTTTCTTTGAGGATTTGATTTTGCAAATCCGCCTGCTTCTAAAAACGATTTTGAACATGGTCCAGACTTAAACATAAACCACTGAATACCTGCTAATACTTTTGGTATTAGTTTTGTGTAGGTATATAATGTATTCGGCGTTTTACACTCTTGTTGAATATAAGTTTCCAAATGATCTTGTAAATTTCTACCAACTCCTTTTAGATCATTTATTACTTCAATACCTTTATCTTTTAAATGATTTGCATCACCAACTCCAGATACCATTAATAATTGAGGTGAATTAATTGAACCACCACTTAAGATTACTTCTTTATTTGCATAAATTTTTTTTACTTCATTTTTAATTTTTACTTGTAAACCTATAGCTTTTTTTCCATCGAATAGTATTTTCTCAACAAATGAATTTTTCAAAATGCTCAAATTTTTTCTATTTTTTACAGGATTTAAATAATATTTACCTGCACCAGCTCTTTCTCCTTGATGCATAGTTGTATCAAACATGCCAAAACCTTCTTGCTCTTCACCATTCATATCAATATTTATTTTATGACCAGCTTGACCAGCAGCATCAATAAAAGCTTTAAACAATGGATTTGAATTTTTTGATAAATTTATTGGTAGAGGACCTAGAGAACCTCTGTATTGATTTTCACCCTCTGACCATGTCTCAATTTTTTTAAAGTATGGTAATACTTTTTCGTATGACCAATTTTTTAAACCAAAACTTTCCCATCTAGAGTAGTCATCTTTATTTCCTCTTACAAAAACCATTCCGTTATGTGAGGAACAGCCACCAATCATTTTACCTCTTGGACAAAAAATTCTCCTATTATTAAGGTGTGGTTCTGGTTCTGAAAAATATTTCCAATTATATTTTGGATCATGCATTGTGTAAAGAAGTGCCAAAGGCATTTTGACTTTCCAAATATCACTCGATCCCCCAGCCTCAAATATTGCTACTTTATTATTTGAATTTTCGGACAATCTATTTGCAAGAACACATCCTGCTGAGCCAGCACCAACAATTAAATAATCGTAATTCATAAATTTATGCCTTTTCCATTATCCATAGACTTTCTTTGCTTAAAAAATAAATCTTACCATTTTTAGGATGTACTTGAATATCCCTAATTCTACCAATTTTTCTTTGAAAAATAATCTCCTCTTCTACATTTTCTAAATTTTGAAAGTCTAATTTCCTTAAAGACATATCTTTCAAAGATGTAATTAAAGCAGATCCATTCCATTCCTTAAATTCCTCACCTTTGTAAATAGTTATTGCGCTAGTGGCTATTGATGGAACCCAATATTTAATTGCTTTAGTAAATCCAGGTTTCCATTTTGGTCCAATTTTAGTTCCACTATAGTTTGTTCCTCCCCATCCTAAAATTTTCCAACCGTAATTTTCTCCTTTTTTTACCTCGCCAAACCAATCCCCACCTTTTGCACCGTGGTTACTAATATAAATTTTTTTATCAAAAGGAGATAAGACCAGACCTTGAGGATTTCTGACACCGATTTGGAATATTTCTGGTAACCAATTTTTTTTATCTAAAAACTTTGGATTATCCTTAGGAATTTTTCCATCCAAATGAATTCTTATAATACTACCAGGATGTTTGCTTGTATCCTGAGCAATCATACCTTGACCTCTTTCTCCTACAGACGCATATAAATATTCGCCATCAATCGCAAGTCTTGATCCAAAATGATAAGGAGAGTCGATTGGTGGGTGTGCTTGAAAAATATTTGCAAATTCAATTGTATTTTTATTAAACTTTCCTCTAGCAATAGATGTACTGGTCTTATAATTTCCACGATCCTCTGTATAGGTAACCCAAACGATATTATCTTTATATAAGATATCCAACAAACCTCCCTGACCATATTCAAGGACTTCTAAATTATGATTAATTTTTGTTATATTTTTTGTTTTTAGATTTACGAGTTTAATTTCACCTGATTTTTCCGTAATTAATAATTCATGATTATTTAAAAATGTTGAGCCCCAAGGTTCGTTTAAATTAACAATTTTTTTAAAACTGAGGGTTGAAGCATTTGAATATGAAAAAATAAGAAGAAAATTAAGACAAATTAAAAATTTTTTCATAGATCATTTAAATCTCTCAAAATTTTTTTTGGTATATTTATTTTTTTTTTCATATTTTTTTTATATATTCTGAATTTGCTTTGTCCAGGGTACAAAATTTCCTTGATACCATTTACTTTAGGTAATTTTTTTACGTTTCTGATATTTTGTTTTATTCTTGAGGTATAGTTATTTAAAAAAAGGTTTGATTTAAAAACAATAAATAAATGACCAACATTTTGGGGTCCAGTAAAATCATCAAAAGGGTCTCTTACTTTTCCTCCGTGGTTTCCTCCCGTTAAAACACCAGACAATATATCAACCATCCAGGCTAATCCTGATCCTCTAAATCCTGCGATTGGTAATTGAACCCCTTCTAATGCTTCAATTGCACTTGTGGTTGGTTTTCCATATTTGTTTAGAGCAGATCCCTTGGGGATTTTCTTACCTAGTTTTGCAGCCAATCTTATTTTACCCCTATTTATCAATGAAACTGATGTATCTAATATGAAGGGTACTTTTGTACCAGTTGGAGTACCAAAACAAATTGGATTTGTTCCAAATAAACTTTTTTTAGAACCATGTGGTGCTAACGCTGGAGGAGCGTTAGTAAAACAGAATACTAACATATTTTTTTTAACTGCTTGCTCAGCATAAAAACTTGATAATCCATAATGTCCGCTATTTTTTACAGCAACAATACCAATACCAGTGGATTTTGCATTTTTAATAGCTTGTTTAATTCCAAAATCGGCACCCACAAAACCAATCGCGTTATCAGCATCAATTAATGATATTGATTTCGAAATTTTTTTAATTTTTATTTTTGGTGAGTTATTTATCAATTTTCTTTTAATTCTATTTATGTACATTTTTAACCTGGATAAACCATGCGATGATGCACCAACCAATTCAGCTTTTATAATTATATCTGCTGATATTTTAGCCTGCTTACTTGTTAATTTATATTTTTTAAAAATATCAATAATTTTTTTTTTTAATATTGCTGCAGAAACTTTCATTTTAATATGTTTTAAACTATAACTTAATGGATGAAAGGTGATATTGTAATAATTGGTGGAGCTGGCCATATTGGGTTACCATTAGGATTGCTTTTTGCGAATAAAGGAAAAAAAGTGGTTCTTTATGACAAAGATCAAAATCATATAAAAAAAATAAATGATTTAAAGATGCCATTTATGGAAGATGGAGGACTTAAATTATTAAAAAAAAATAAAGCTAGGATTTTTGCAACTACTGATAAGAGATATATAAAAGGTGCAAAAATAATCATTGTTTGTATTGGGACACCAGTAAAAAAAAATAAACCTAATTTAGTTTATTTTTTTAAAATGTTTCGAGAAGTTAAACAATTCCTCAATCATAAAAATTTACTTGTAATTAGAAGTTCTATTTATCCTGGAACATGTTTAAAAATCCAGAAATATTTAGGTGCAAAATTCAATAATATATCCTACTGTCCCGAGCGTGTGGTTCAAGGAAAGTCAATAGTTGAATTACCAAAATTACCACAAATAGTTTCTGGTGTTTCTCAAAAATCAATTAAACAATCACAAAAATTATTTAAATTAATTTGTAGAAAAACAATAGTAACATCAATTCTTGAGGCAGAGTTAATAAAACTTTTTTCAAATGCTTGGAGATATATAAATTTCTCAATATCAAATCAATTTTATCAAATATCTGAAAAATTTAATATTAACTATAAAGAATTAAGAAAAAATATGATTGAGGGTTATGAAAGAAATAAAAGTATGCCAAAGGCAGGTTTTGCTGCTGGTCCATGTCTTTATAAAGATACCGCACAATTAAACGCTTTCTTAAAAAATTCTTTTACACTAGGCATTGCTGCAACAAAAATAAATCAAAGTTTTCCGAAATTTATTTATGAAAAAATGAAAAAAAAGTTTGGTTCGAAACTAAAATCAAAAAAAATTGGAATATTAGGAGCAGCATTCAAGTCTGATATTGATGATACAAGAGACTCGTTATCAATTGTTCTTTATAAGTATTTGAAAAGTAAAAAATTGAAAGTAAGCATTTCCGATGATTACGTCAAAACGAAAGAGATCATAGATAAAAAAATACTTATAAAAAAATCTAGTATAATAATTTTAGGAGTTCCTCATAATTCATATAAAAATATTAAATTTCCAAAAAATAAATATCTTATAGATAGCTGGGGTTTTTTTGAAAGGTAACATTTTATTACTTGGAGGTTCAGGAACTTTAGGATCATGCATAATTAAATCAAAAAAATTTTCAAAATTAAAATATCCAAATAAAAAAAAATTAAACATTCTAGATAAAAGAAAAATATTAAATTTTTTAAACAAAAATAAAATTAATATGATCCTACACTGTGCAGCTATAGCAAGAGTAAGGGAGTGCGAATTAAATAAAAGACAGGCAAAGAGAGTAAATATAGATGGAACAAGAAATATTGTTACATCAATAAATAAAATAAACAAAAATATTAAATTAATTTTTATATCTTCTGATGCAGTTTATGCCTCAACTAAGGGAAATTATAAAGAAACAGATAAATTATCACCCTATAATTTTTATGGAAAAACAAAGTTTGAGGGGGAAAAAATAGTTAAACGATTAAAGAATTTTATAATTATTAGGACAAGATTTTTTGATAAAAAAAAAATACCATTTAAGTATTCTGCTAGAAATATCTATACATCAGCTATAGAAGTAAACAAATTAGTAAAATATATTTCACATTTAGTAAAAAAAGATTTTCAGGGAATAATAAATGTAGGTGGACCTAGGGTTTCTGATTATAAAAAATATAAAAGATATAATAAAAAACTTATTTCTTGTGATAAAAAAAAAATATTTAGTGAATTAAATTTTAAAATTGCAACTGATGCTTCGTTAAATTTGAGTAAATTTAAAAAAATTTTATGAAAAAAGTACCACTCGAAATAGTCATTCCCATTTTTAATGAAGGTGAAAAAGTTCTAAAATTAATGCAACTTTTCGAAGCTAATATTAAAAGTAAATTTAAAGTTTTATTTTGTTATGATTTAGACGATGACAATATTTTTTTGTTAAAAGATAAATTAAAACTTCTCAGCTTTGAAATTGAATATATTAAAAATCCATCAAGAGGTCCTTGTTCAGCTATCAAGGAAGGATTTAAATCTGGAGATTCAGAATGTGTGATTGTTTATCCTGCAGACGATTTCTTAAATATTAATATTTTAGATAAGATGTATGAAGAATATCTTAATGGAAGTCACATAGTAGCAGCAAGCAGATTTGTAGAGGGAGGATCTATGAAAGGATGCCCAATTATAAAATCTATTTTTGTAAGAACTGCATCATTCACTTTATATTACCTATCCAGTATTCCTATAAAAGATGCAAGCAATGGTTTTAGATTATTCTCTAGAAAACTTTTAGACGAAGTAGAAATTGAGTCAAAAGTTGGCTTTGCATATTCATTAGAATTGTTAGCAAAATGTAATAGACTGAAATATAAAATTTCTGAAATTCCCGCACAATGGGAAGAAAGAAGTGAGGGATCTAGTAGATTTAAAGTTTTTAAATGGTTACCTCAATATCTAAAATGGTATATTTATGGTCTGGCAACAACATGGCTAAGAAGAAAAAAAATTTAAAAAAAAATATTCTAGTAACTGGCGGAAGTGGTTTTATTGGCTCAGCAATTACCAAGTATCTAGTAAAAAAAGGAAAAAAAGTAATTGTTTTCGATAATAATTCAAGAGGAAGAGCAAGAAGGCTAAAAGATGTGCAAGGAAAAATTAAATTTATCAAAGGCGATATTAGAGATAGTAGAAAATTGCTCCAAATTAACAATGTTGAGACGGTTATACATTTAGCTTATGTAAATGGTACAAAGTTTTTTTATAAAAAACCATTTGAGATATTAGATATTGCAGTAAATGGTCTTTTAAATATTTTGAATTTTTGTAAAAAGAAAAAAGTTAAAAATTTTTTCTTAGCATCGAGTTCAGAAGTATACCAAAACGCATTTAAAATACCCACAGATGAGAAGGAAATGTTGAAAATTCCAAATATCCATAATCCTAGATATTCCTATGGTGGAGGAAAAATCATATCTGAACTTTATGGTATTCATTTTGCAAAAAAATATTTTAAGAAATTTATAATTTTTAGACCTCATAATGTTTATGGAAAAGATATGGGAAATGAACACGTTATTCCTGAATTCATAAATCGATTTAGAAAATTAAAAAAAGGAAATAAATTTCTTATATTTGGAACTGGCAGAGAGGTTAGAGCATTTACTCACATTAATGATTTTATATCAGGATTTGATAAAATATTTACCAAAGGTAAAAATAATGAAATTTACAATATAGGAACAACTGAGAAGATAACAATTGCTAAACTAGCAAATTTAACAGCATCAATTTTAGGTAAGAAAATTAAATTTAAAAAAACTAAATTACTTAAAGGAAGCCCAAGTATAAGATGTCCAAACATTGATAAAATTAAAAAGCTTGGCTATAAACAAAAAATTCGTTTAAAAGATGGTATTACAAAATTAATTAATTAGATAATGACAAAATCTTTCTCAAAACCAGTAACCAAATGCCAAATATCTAATTCCAAAAGTTTAACCTCTTTGCTTTTTTTAGGTTATCTTCCACCAGTAAATACTTTACAAAAAATAGGATCCATTGCAAAAGAAGAAATCTCATTTCCTGCAGAGTTATTATATTGCAACAAATCCAAACTTGCTCAGCTAGGATGTATTGTTAATAAGGAAATATTATTTCCATATTCCTATCCTTATACAAGTAGCACAACTAAAATACTAAGAGAAAATTTTGTTGATTTATACAATGACACAAAAAAAATTATTGATCTTAAAAAAAATGACTTGATTATAGATGTAGGTTCAAACGATGGAAACCTTTTAGAAAATTACAAAAGCGGACATAGAGTTTTAGGAATTACTCCAGAAAAAATTGGAAAATTAGCTATAAAAAAAGGAATACCAACTATAATAGAATATTTTGATAATAAAATTGCATCAAAAGTAATAAAAAAATATGGTAAAGCAAAAGTAATCACCGCAACTAATGTATTTGCTCATATTGATAATATTAACAATATAGTTAAATCAATTATAAAGACTTTAAAAAATGATGGTGTTTTTATATCTGAGTCACATTATTTATTACCATTAATAAAGACTGTACAATACGATACAATATATCATGAACACTTAAGATACTATTCTTTAGAGAGTTTAAATTATTTATTTAAAAAACATAATTTAGAAATTTTCAATGTAAAAGAAATACCTACCCATGGTGGATCAATACGAGTTTATGCAGCAAGAAAGGGAGCTTATAAAGTTTCTAAAAATGTAAAAAAACAGCTAAATAAGGAAAAAAAATATTTAAATAAAAAAAGTTTTGAAAAATTTAGAAAAAATGTTGTTACATCAAAACTTAACTTATTTAGTCTTATAAAAAAAATAAAAGATAAAAATAAAAAAATTTTTGGTGTTGGTGCCCCCTCAAGAGCCTCAACTTTGATAAATTACCTTGGTTTAGATCAAGATGTGGTTGATTGTGTATTAGAAATTAATGGATCTTATAAAATTGGAAACTATATACCGGGAACAAAAATACCTATTTTAAATGAAAATATTCTTTCTAAAAACAAACCAGATTATTTAATATTATTTTCCTGGCATATTAAAAATGAATTAAAGAGAAACTTAAAAAGAAAAGGTTTTAAAGGAAAATTTATTATTCCTTTACCGTCGCCAAAGATAGAATATTAATCTCTACTAATAAAATAATAAAAGGCAGCTATGTGAGAAGAGTTGTTGAATTTTTTTGATTTAATTAAATTTATAATTTGTTTTTTACTTTTAAAAAAAATTGTTATATTTTTCTCAGGTTTTTTAATTTTCTTTAAATTTTTCGAGTAAAAACAAAAACAACATCTAGAGTTCCTTCCGGGATCTGGATAAAATTGAAATAATTTTTTTGGTTTTGTAATAGATTTATATCCTGTCTCTTCAACTAGCTCCCTTTTGGATGCAGTGATAGGAGCTTCACCTTTATCGATCCAGCCCATTGGAAATTCAAAGTTTTTCTTGTTAATAGGTTCTCTTTTTTGTTTTACTAGGATGAACTTATTTTTAAAGACTGGTACTAATATTACATTATTTGGTTCACTAAAATAGTGATATAACTCATTTTTTTTGTATTTTTTATTAACCAGAGATATTCCATTTGTAAGTTTTTTTATTGATAAAGGCATACATGAGTTTTAAACAAATATTTATGAAATTTCAAAAAAAATATATTTATATTTTTTTACTTTTTTTCCTATCGATTTTTGTTTGCACTTTACTATGGAATAGCATTAGATTTGAACCAAGCAGATATGATATTATAGGCCAGTATAGTTTTAATAATTTTAATCCTTTAAACGAAATTGTAAGATACATTCTATTTATATCATTACCTTTTATAATTTTTTTCGTCTCAAAAATATATTTTTTTAAGATCTCTTATCAAGATATTTTAGAAAGTTTTAAAATAAAATATGAAAAAGAATTAGTTGAAAAATATCATTATTATTTATTCTTTCTTTTAATCGCTTATTTATTTTGTGAACTATTTTCTCAGAATTTTCCTTTACATAAAATTGATATTTACCATGAAGGTCAAAGACTTAGTTCTGCATATAAAAGTCTTTTAGATAATAGTTTGTGGACCGGTTCATTTGTAACGGTTGGAATAATATATGAGACAATTGGAACTAAATTTATCTGGGGTTTGTTCAACAAAGAGACAATTGGTTTAATGAGAATTTTAGATATCTTCTACGTTTTTTTTACCAAAGTTTTATTAGTATATTTATTTTTTGAAATATCAAAGTACACAAAATTCGATTTAAAATTCAAGCTGCTTTTTTTCTTATTAGTAACTTTGATGGGTCTTAGTTTAATAAGTTATAATTTAAATAGTTCAGGCAATATTCATTTTAGAGAAATTCCCATTTTAGTTACTTTATTGATTATTATTAAATCTTTAGACAAAAGTTCTTTTTTGTTAAACTTAATTTTTGGTTTTTTAAGTGTATTCGTTTATTTGTGGAGTCTTGATAGAGGTATAGTTTTTTCATTATTGTTAGTTTTGTTTTGTTTTTTTTTGATCTTTAACAATAGATACAGAGATTTTATTTATTTAATAATATGCATTTCCTTTTTTTGGTT
>CACGHU010000018.1 GCA_902572945.1 uncultured Pelagibacteraceae bacterium | reverse complement strand
TTCTTTTTGTCTCCTCTACTCCATTTGTATTTGGAAGCATTGGGATTTTTGCCTTTTCGTAATCTTTGGCTTTGTACAAACTTAATGCCCAAAAGTGAGAAGGTGTCCAATAAAATATAATTAAAAATAATGTTATAGGTTCAAATGTTAATGAGTTTGTAGCAATTGTCCAACCGATTACAGGTGGTAAAGCACCAGAAGCTCCACCAATTACAATATTTTGTGGAGTTTTTCTTTTTAACCAAACAGTGTAAACAAAAACGTAAAAAACTATCGTTAAAAGTAATAAAGATGCAGATATTAAATTTGAAAAATAATACAAACCAAAAACTGAAATAAATGATAGTGCAACACCAAACAATAATGCGTCCTTTTTTTCAATTTTACCTGTTGGAATTGGTCTTAAACATGTTCTAGACATTAATTTATCGAGATCTGCCTCATACCACATATTTAATGTACCCGCTGCACCAGCTCCAACAGCAACGAAAAAAATGCTTATCATAGCGTCAAATAATTCTACCCTAACCGGTGACACCAATAATCCAACTGCACAAGTGAATATAACCAAAGACATTACCCTTGGCTTCATTAATAAAATTAGAGATTTTAAATAAGATGAAAAGTTAATTGAAACAGATTTTTTTTTTAAAATATTTGTACTCACTTTTAGTCAACATTAAGTGATACAAAAATTACTATTAAAATAAGACCAATAATAAGAATGTGATTTCCTAAATCAAAAATTCCAACTTTATTATTTTTTTTATCTATTATTTTTCTGTGTAATGGAAGCTGATCATACGGGTTAAGTTTAATATTTGGCCCCTCTTCTTTTTCATTTTCGACTTTTACAGAAAATCCAAACCATGTAATGTAGATAAAAAAACCAAAAAATATTAATAATCCTGCTAAGATTGTATAACCATCCATAAATTACACTCCTCCTCCAACAAAGAAATAAAACATTCTTGAAAATAAAGTATATTCAAATTCTGCAGCCATTAAAAACACAAAACAGGCTATTGCGGTCATCGGCCATAACAATACGTTAACTAAAGCATATCTTTCCCAAAATAAATGCATAAAGAATGCCATTATTAGTCCGGCTTTTGCAAACATAAAAAATAAAATCAAAGACCATCTCAACATTCCTTGAAACTGATACCAGTCAACCATATAAGAGAAAAAACTTAGTACAAAAAGTAGGCCCCAGATCCATAAATAAATACCTATTTTATGAGTTGATTCTTGGGATTTTTTATCTTTTTCGTTTATTTGATTTGTATCATCCATATAAAATTATTTTACCATAAGTAGAAAAATGCAAAAATAAAAACCCATACTAAATCAACGAAGTGCCAATATAAACCTAGAATTTCTATTTCAACATAATCCCCTTTCATAGTTGTAAACCAACCTCTTTTACCACCATTCTCGTAATGACCTGCAAATACCTTGTATGCATATATAAATAGGAAAATTACACCAATTGATACGTGGGTGCCGTGAAAACCAGTAATCATAAAAAAGAAAGAACCAAACTGTGCAGCTCCGAAAGGATTTTCCCATGGTCTAACACCCTCATGAATAAGTTTTGACCATTCATATGCTTGCATCCCTACGAATGTCAGTCCACCAATAGCAGTTGCAAGAACAAGCCAGCCGCACATTTTTCTATTTTTCTCGTATCCATACTTAACTGCTAGAGCCATTGTCCCACTACTAGTAATTAAAACGAAAGTCATAAGTGCGATCAATAATAAAGGAACTGGTACACCAAATGCTTCTAGTGCAAATACTTCACTTGGATTTGGCCATTCAACTGGAGTTGAACCTCTGCCCTTCATATAAGCAATTAAAAAACAGCTAAATACAAATGTATCGCTCAGAAGGAATATCCACATCATTGCTTTTCCCCAATGAACGCCTTTAAACATTGTCTGATCTGAGCCAGTATCAGAAGCCATACCTCTAAAACCTGGTTTTAATTCAAATCCATCTATTTTAGGGTCTGACATGTTTTATAAATCTTATGTGTTATGTTTTCTCCACTTTAGTATGCGCTACTTCACTTGGTGGAGTAGTCTGAGGAATAAAATCATCTTTAGCCCCAGGCACACTGAAATCATACGGCCATCTGTGAACCACAGGCAATCTCTCACCAAAATTTCCATGTTCAGGTGGCTGTGTTGAAGTATGCCACTCTAAAGAATTTGCTTTCCATGGATTTTTAGGAGATGGTTTTCCAGTCTTTAAAGTTTTAATTATATTGAAAATTAAAATAAATTGTGCTGCACCTACTAAGAAAGCAGCTAAACTAATAAATTCATTCATTCCTACAGCTGAAGTCATATACGGACTATCATACATTTCATAATACCTTCTTGGAACCCCTATAAATCCTAGATAATGCATTGGGAAGTATATCGAATAAGCGCCTAAGAATGTTGCCCAAAAGTGCCATTTACCTAAAGTCTCATTTAATAATCTT
This sequence comes from uncultured Pelagibacteraceae bacterium, assembly GCA_902572945.1. Taxonomy (GTDB): domain Bacteria; phylum Pseudomonadota; class Alphaproteobacteria; order Pelagibacterales; family Pelagibacteraceae; genus Pelagibacter. The sequence continues at coordinate 10,963 of CACGHU010000018.1, read as the reverse complement.
CCAGTTATTAATGGAAACCAATGATATACCGCTCCCATGATAACCATAACCGGGGCTATACCCATTACCATATGGAAATGAGCTACAACGAAATAAGTGTCTGATAATGGAACATCAACGGAAACATTTCCTAAAAATATACCAGTTATACCTCCATTAACAAATGTTACTATAAATCCTAAACACCAAAGCATTACTGTATTAATTCTTATGTTTCCTCTCCACAATGTCAAAATCCAGTTATAAACTTTCATAGCGGTCGGTACTGCTATTATAAGTGTTGTGGTAGCAAAAAAGAAACCAAACCATGGGTTCATTCCGCTTACATACATATGATGCGCCCAGACGAAAAAGCTTAAAGCACCAATTCCAACAATTGCCCATACCATCATTCTGTAACCAAAAATATTTTTTCTAGCATGAACTGAAATTAAATCTGAAACTATTCCAAATGCTGGAAGAGCTACGATATAAACTTCAGGATGACCGAAAAACCAGAATAAGTGTTGAAATAAAATTGGGCTTCCACCTCCATACTCAAGTACTTCTCCTGCTTTTAAAATTGTAGGCATAAAAAAACTTGTTCCGATAACTTTATCTAGTGTCATCATTATTGCACTTACTAGTAAAGCTGGGAATGCTAACATCGCTAAAACAGTTGCTGTAAAAATTCCCCATACAGTCAGTGGCATTCTCATTAAAGTCATACCTCTTGTTCTGGCTTGTAAAACAGTGATCATGTAATTTAGTCCACCCATAGTGAAACCAATTACAAAAAGAGCTAAAGACACTAACATTAGCAGAATACCCATTCCTGAACCTGGTGTACCCTCTAAGATAGTTTGTGGAGGATATAGTGTCCAGCCTGCTCCAGTTGGACCACCTGGAACAAAAAAGCTTGCCATTAAGACTGCTACTGCAACAAAGAACATCCAAAAACTTAACATGTTAACATATGGAAAAACCATATCTCTTGCACCAACCATCAACGGTATTAAATAATTTCCAAAGCCTCCTAAAAACAAGGCAGTTAAAAAATAAACTACCATTATCATTCCATGCATAGTTACAAACTGATAATAGTGTTCGGCAGTTATAAATCCTGCTAACCCTGGGAAACCTAATTGTAATCTCATTAACCAAGATAAAATTAAACCCACAATTCCAGTAAAAACAGCAGTTAAAAAATATTGTACTCCAATTACTTTTGCATCCTGACAAAAAACCCATTTAGTTAAAAAAGTATGACCGTGGTATAAATCTTGTTCTGGTAACTCAGCCGGTCTTACATAGTCCATATCTGGAGTTGAACCCGCAGAACCTGTGAGTGCTTCTGATGATTGTGCTTGATAACCAGATTTATTTTCGTATTCGTCAGACATAATTATTTTTCCTCTTTATATATAACTTTTTCAATATTTGAATTATTTTTTGCGACCTTTTTTGTCTCAATTTCCTTGTTTTGCTTAGCTAAAAGGTCTGAGAAGGTTTCTTGTTCTCCCAACCATTCTTGGTAACTATTAGGATCTTGCACCTCTACCCCACCTCTCATTGCATAGTGACCGACGCCGCAATATTCAGCACATAAAACTTCATACTCACCCACTTTGTTAGGCTCAAACCAATAATATGTTACAACTCCAGGCACAGCATCCATCTTTGCTCTAAATTGAGGCACGTACCAATTATGAAGTACATCTACAGATCTTAATAAAATTTTTACTGGTCTATTATTTTCTAAATTAATTATATCACTTTGTACCATTACATCGTCTCTCCCGTAAGGATCGTCTAGGTTGATACCAAATGGGTTATCGTCATTTATATTTACAACTTTTGTAGTGCCGAGTTTTCCATCATTACCAGGCAGTCTATATTGCCAGCCCCATTGCCATGCCATGACATCTATCTCAATTGAGTTTTTTGGAACGTTAACATATTGGTTCCAAATTATTAATCCTGGAGCTAGTAGAGCTGCAACTCCAAGTGTAGTGGCTACTGTTAAAATTTTTTCTAATTTTTTATCTTCAGGTTTATACTCTGCTTTTCTATCTTCTTTATAAGAATACTTAAAAACGCAATAAATCATGAAAAGACAAACAGCTACAAATACTCCTCCACCTACCCAAAAGGTGAGAGTTATAGTATCGTCCATTCCTTTCCAGTTTGATGCAATATCAGTCCAATACCAAGGTGTAAAAATATGGAAAAGTATTGAACCTAAAATGACTAAAAAAAATATTATACCTGCGTGCATGGCTATTTATATAGATTATTAATAGTATAAATACCTATGACAAAATGTCATAAAATTAAAGAAAATAAACTTATATATACAGTAAATTATGCTCGGTAAATTTGGAATTCTTGTAGTCTTACTCATTTTGGTCTTATTATTTTATGTTGTCATATCTTTTGGAGCTGGGGCGTTCTCAAAAGAAGAAACAAAACCAGAAACAAAGAAATATTTAAAGTCAGTAAAAATATTATTAGCTGTAATAGCGGTTGTAGGGTCAATACTTGTGCTTTTTCTTGATTAAGAAATAAGTGTTTTGCACCAAGCAATAAATGAGTCATTAAAAATATAAATCATTAAAAAGAAAGCTAACCAAACTACTAATAAAAACATCCAGTACATAGATAACGCAGAAATATTATTTTCCTCATCTAAAATTTTATTCTGCTCCATTTTTAAAATTCTACCAGCTACTCTACCCCAAAAAAATAATCCTCCAAGCAAGTGCATTCCATGAAGCGCAGTAAAAATATAAAATGATGAAAAATATGAATTTGTTGAAACATAGTTTCCACTTTGCATTAATTGCACCCAAAAATACAATTGCCCAAATAAAAACAAATAACTTAGGCCACCAACTAAGATTATGTTTCTTTTTATTCTCATAGTTTCTTTTTGTTTTAAATCGCTAGTTATTTTTGAAAAAAAGTAAGCAATAACAAAAAGTACAAAAGTATTAATCCAAAGAAAGTTTGGTTTTAAAAGATATCTAGTGTCTTGTTCAGGTGGAATGGAATAAATGTACCCTGTAAATATTAAGCTAAACAAAACAGTTGCAATACCAAAGATAATTATTACAGCAGAAGTCTGAACAGAAAGATCGAAAGTCTTACCTATATGAGCATCATCTATTTTTGCTCTATCACTCTCCCAGGGTTTTTCAGTTAGTGTGCCGAAAAGTTTCTTTATAAAATTGCTCATGGATCCTATATAATAAATAATTATTATATATCAACAATGAAAATAAAAACATCAATTGCAATTATAAGTGGATGTCTGGTAATTTTTCTGTTTTTAATGCTACCAGTTTTTTTATCTATTCAAAATCAGAAGGAAGATCTTGTCGCATCATTCAAAGGATCAACTTTTTCACTTAAAGATGTAAACAATAATACAATAACTGAAAAATCTTTTGAAGGACCTTTAACAGCAATTTTTTTTGGTTTTACAAACTGCCCTGATATATGTCCAATGACTTTAAGCAATATAGATTTAGTTATTAAAAATTTAAATGAACAAAAAAAGAAAAAATTTAAGGTTTTCTTTGTGAGCATAGATCCTGAGAGAGATAGCCCGAGTGTAATAAAAAATTATCTGGATACATTTGAAAATCAAATGTTTGGAATAACTGGTGATCCAAAAAAAGTTTTTCTATTATCACAATCCTGGGGAGTTTTATCTGAAAAAATATTTAATGAGGATGGAAATTATTTAATAAATCACAGTTCGTCAGTATTACTTTTAAAAGACGGAAAGTATTTAGATAGAATTAATCATCATGCTAAATATAAAGATATGTTCAAAGTGATAAATAAATATTTAAGATAAGAGAGTATAGCTAATTATAGAAATCATCGATATTGCAGCAGTTTCAGATCTTAAAATATTTTTATTGATATTTATAGGAATTATATTTTTCATTTTATAAATTATTTCTCTTTCTTTAATGGAGAAATCACCCTCTGGTCCAATCAGAACACATATAGGCTCATCACTTTTAATATCAATTTTTTTGTTGTCAGAATTAAGATCACCAAAGAGAATTGTTGTATCAATATTTTCTTTTAAAAATTCTTCAAAATTTTTTAATTTATCTAAAATTGGTAAATTTAATCTATTACTTTGTTCTGATGCTTCAACAATAATTTTTTTAACTCTTTTTTCATTAATCTTTCTAACAACAGTTCGTTCAGAAAGTAGTGGTATAAATCTAGTTACTCCAAGTTCTGTAGCTTTTTGAATCATTAAGTTTAGATAATTTAGTTTAATAGGTGTGAAGGCAAGCCAAATTTCTGTTGGATTATCTGCTGACCTTAATTTTTTTTCTACTGAAAACTCTACAATTCCTTTTATTATATTTTCTACTTTTGCCTCAAATTCCCCAGATTGATTAAACAAACTAAAATTTTGTCCTTCTTTAATTCTCATCACCTTATGAATATAGTGTGATTGAGTTTTATCTAATTTAGATTTTAAATTTATATATAAACTTTCATTAAAAAATAATCTAATATTACTCATTTAAATAAGTTAATTTATGAAAAATCTTAAAGCAATAATTTTCGATGCTTATGGAACTTTATTTGATGTGAATTCAGCAGCTGAGAAATGCAAAAGTAAAATTGGTGATAGGTGGGAAAATTTTGCAAATTATTGGAGAACAACTCAGTTGGAGTATACATGGCTGAGAAGTATTATGGGTAAACATAAAAATTTCTGGCAAGTAACTGAGGACAGCTTAGACAAATCTATGAAAAAATTCAAAATACACAAAAATATGAGAAGTGAGCTTTTAAACTTGTATAAAATTTTATCTCCATATCCAGAAACTAAAGAAGCCTTAAAAAAACTAAAAAATAAAAACTATAAAATTGCTATTCTCTCAAATGGTACACCTTCCCTACTAAATGAGTTAGTTGAAAAAAACGACATGAAAAACTTATTTGATGATATTTTTTCAATAGAGGAGGTTGGGATATTTAAACCAAGTTCAAAAGTATACGAAATCCCTGTTACAAAATATAAAATAGATAAAGGAGAGATTGCTTTTTTAAGTTCAAACACATGGGATATTTCTGGAGGTGGAAATTTTGGATACAACTGTTTCTGGGTCAATAGAAATAATGATGTATTTGATAATTTAGATTATTCGCTTAAGTATGAATTAAAAAATTTAAATGAATTACTTGATATTATTTAATTAATCATTATTTCGTAAATAATTATGACAAATATTTTAGATCTTTTTGCAAGAATATTAATTTCAACATTATTTTTAATAAATGGAATTTTTAAAATAACAAATTATGATGGCACTGTAGGTTGGATGGAAGGTTATGGTGTGCCTGGAGTTCTTTTAATACCAGCGATAATAATAGAAATATTAGGTCCAATTTTAATAATAGTAGGATATCAAACAAAAATTACTGCGGCATTTTTAAGTTTATTTTGTTTGGTAACAGCAATTATATTCCACATTGAATTTAGTAACCAAATGCAACTAACCTCTTTTTTAAAGAATATTGCATTAGCAGGTGGATTTTTGTTTCTTGTTATTAATGGTTCAAAAAAATTCAGTTTAGATAATAAACTTAAGTAATTATGAAAAATATTGAGGTCGAGAAAATAATCAAGCCCATACTGTCGTCAGACGGTGCTGGTGTTAAATTAAAAAGAAGCATTGGGGTAGAGCCAAATTACTATGATCCATTTTTAATGTTAGATGAGTTTGGATCAGAAGATAAAGAGGATTACATAGGTGGTTTTCCACCACATCCTCATAGAGGAATTGAAACAGTAACATACATGCTTCATGGTGAGTTTGAGCATAAAGATAGTACGGGCGGGAAAGGTAGAATGAAAGCTGGTGATGTACAGTGGATGAAAACTGGCAGTGGCATCATTCATTCGGAAATGCCTGCAATGAGTGATGGAAAACTTCAAGGTTTCCAATTATGGATTAACATGCCTGCTAAATTAAAAATGAGTAAACCTAAATATATCTATATAGACTCTAAGGAAATGCAGATACATAAGGATCTGGATAAGACTGTAAAAACAATAGCGGGTAAATTTGAAAAAGCTGAAGGTCCAATCAAAGGTCATAATGTAGAACCAATTTATTTTGATATAGAATTAAATAAAGATAAAGAGTTTGTATTTGATCTTCCTATTACTCACAATTCACTAATTTATTTAGTAAATGGTGAAATTCAAATTGGAGAAAAGAAACATCAAAGAATTAGTAATTCAAATTTAATTTTACTATCTAAGGGTGAAAATCTTAAAGTAAAAAGCATTTCTAATTCAAAATTCTTGCTTATTTCTGGAAAACCCATTAATGAACAAATTGCTAGAGGAGGACCGTTCGTTATGAATACTAAATCTGAAATTTTACAAGCCGTGAATGATTATCATAATGGAACTTTCGTAAAATAGTGCAAGCAATTAAAATAAAAAAAACTGGTGGTCCTGAAGTTTTAGAGCTAAAAGATATCAAGCTTGAAGACCCTAAAGATGGTGAAGTTCTTATTAAGCATACAGCGATTGGTCTAAATTATATCGATACATATCACAGATCAGGCTTATATCCTCTTCCGCTACCATCAGGAATAGGATTAGAAGCAGCTGGTATAATAGAAAAAATTGGAAAAAATGTTGGTGATTTTAAAGAAGGAGATAAAGTTGCTTATGCTGCTGCACCGATAGGCTCATACTCTTCACATAGAATTTACCCTGTCAAAAGTTTAGTAAAGGTTCCAGATGGAATAGATCTTGAGATTGTTGCAACATTAATGACTAAAGGTCTGACAACTTTTTATCTATTACATAAAACATACGCTGTAAAATCAGGTCAAAAAATATTATTTCACGCTGCAGCGGGAGGCGTTGGCCAAATTTTTTGTCAATGGGCAAAAAGTTTAGGTTGTGATGTGATAGGAACTGTTGGGTCTGATGAAAAACTCGAAATTGCAAAAAAATTTGGTTGTACTCATGTGATTAATTACTCTAAAGAAGATTTTCAAAAAAAAGTGATGGAAATAACCAATGAAGAGGGCTTGCCAGTTGTCTATGATGGTGTTGGAAAAGTAACAATGGAAAAATCTCTCGGATGTTTAAAGATGAGAGGGACTTTTGTTTCTTTTGGAAATGCCTCAGGAAAACTTGATCCTCTCGATGTTGGAAAGTTAATCGCACCAAAAGGACTATTTTTAACCCGTCCTAGTATTGCACACTATACTGCAACAAGAAAAGAATTGGACGAAGCGGCTGATAAACTTTTCGAAATGGTTAAAACACAAAAAGTAAAAATTGATATTTTTAAAAAGTATGACTTAAAGGATGCTGTCAAAGCCCATAAAGATTTAGAAGGAAGAAAAATTATTGGACCCGCGATTATAGTTCCTAATTAGTCAATTTTCACATCCATATCTGACATATGTAAATTAAGAGCATTTGTAGATATTTGTATTTCTCTAATAAAAAAGGCAATTGAAATTATCATTGATAAACAACAAGAGCCAAAAATAACTCTTGCCACAAACAATTCATCTAAATAAAGGGCAAATACAGTTAACATATTAAACAGAAATCCAAAAGCTGCAAACATTATAGTCCACCTTAAAATAGATATACGACTACTTAAATTTAAAAATTGTTTTTGCCATTCCGGTGGTACATGCTTTTCATAGACGTGTTCATCATGAAGTTCGCGAATTAATTTACTTAAAGTATGAAATCTATTGCTATAAACACCCATAAGAAGTGGAATTGCGGGAAACATAAGTGCTGTTACAGTATAATCAATATTCATACGAATCAGTTTGATTATGAATCTACCCTTTGCTATTTACAAGTAAATTTTAATGGAAAAAATAAATCACTTTATTGAGCTTACAAGGATTAAAAGACCTATTGGATATATGCTTTTGTTTTGGCCATGTATTTGGGGGTTAACAATAGCTTTTGATTTTTCAAACAACATTCAAATTTTTCTAAAATACGGAGTATTATTCCTATGTGGATCAATATTAATGAGATCAGCTGGTTGCATTATTAATGATATTGTTGATAAAGATTTTGATGCAAAAGTTGCAAGAACTAAAACAAGACCTATAGCTTCTGGTAAAATTTCTGTTAGGCTTGGACTATTTTATTCAGCATTTCTTTGTTTGATTGCTTTTTTAGTTTTAATTCAATTTAATATGTATACCATAATACTGGCAATGTGCTCCATGCCCTTAGCATTTTCCTATCCCTTCATGAAAAGGTTCACTTATTGGCCACAATTATTTCTAGGTATTACATTTAATTATGGTTTAGTACTTGGTTGGACGGCCGTAAACGAAAATCTTACTATTATCCCATTAGTATTTTATTTTGGAGCCATATTTTGGACATTAGGTTACGACACAATATATGGGTATCAAGATTTAAAAGATGATGAAATAATAGGAGTAAAATCTACCTCAATAAAATTTAAAAATAACCCAAAAATATTTTTACTTGTGTGCTACTCTATATTTTTAATTTCCTTATTCTATGTCGGCAATAATATGAATTTTTCTTATATTTATTTTTATGGTTTAGTATTAATATTTTTACATTTATTTATATTTCAAATTTTGAGATTAAATATTCAAAATGAAAAAAAATGTCTAAATATTTTTAAATCAAATAATTTTTTAGGCTTTTTAGTATTTACAAATATTTTACTCGGCAAAATTATTATATGATGACAAATAAAGAAACACTAATAAGACTTTATAATAGTTATTCCAAAAGATATGTTAAGAAAATTATTGTATCCATTTTTCTTTCGATGATTGTTGCTTCTGCAACTTCTGCGATTGCCTGGCTTTTAGACCCAGCTATTGAAAAGATTTTTTTAGAAAAGGATCAAAAGCTTATGTTAATTATTCCATTAGCAATAATTCTTGCATTTTCTGCTAAAGGAATATCTTTATACTTAGCAAAAGTTATCATGATTGGTGTTGCTGAGGATATTAAGAAAAACATCCAAAAAGATATGATAACAAGCTTGGTGAAAGCAGATACAGCAATAATTGATAATAAACATACTGGTAAATTTATCTCTAATTTAACTTATGATACAACACTAATCGTAAATCTTGTCAGTACTGCATTACTAAATCTTTTCAAAGATTCGATTACTTTAATAGGTTTATTAATTGTTATGTTTTATCAAAACTGGCAATTATCTTTAATAGCAATAATAATGATACCTTTGGCATCTTTAGCTGCTAAAACTTTAGGAAAAAGAATTAGTAAAGTAACCACAGAAGCCCAGGTTAAAGCTGGTGAGCTTAATAAGCATTTAATGGAAATTTTTAAAAATCATAAACTCATAAAGATTTTTCAAAAAGAAAATTTTGAGGTAGACAGAACAGATACATTTCTTACCAGTCTGAAAGAAAAAGCAAAAAAAATAAATATTGTTTTTACTAGAGCTTCTCCAATTATGGAGGTTTTAACTGGTATAATGATAGCTTTACTAATTTACTACTCTGGAAAATTAATTCTTAAGGATGAATTAGCAATAAATAATTTTTTTTCATTTTTAGCTGCTATGATGCTTGCGTATCAACCAGTTCGTTCATTAACAACATTAAATCTCAGTGTTAGCACTGGCTTGTCAGCTGCTAAAAGAATAATTCCAATCATAGACACAAAAAATGAAATCATCGAGTCCGATACACAAAAAAAACTAGATATTAAAAACTGCAACATTAAATTTGAAAATTGCGAATTTAAATATGGTGCTTCAGAAAATATAATTTTAAGTAATCTTAACCTTAATATAGCTGGGGGTAAAATGACTGCTCTAGTTGGATATACGGGCGCAGGAAAATCTTCAATAATAAATTTAATACCAAGATTTTATGATTGTCAAAAAGGAGATATCAAGATTGATGACCAATCTATATACAACGTTAGTATATTTGACCTTAGAAGAAATATTTCAATTGTAACACAAGACATTACTCTTTTTGATGATACAGTTAAAAATAATATTCTATACGCTAATCAAAATGCTACTGATGAGGAGATAAGATTGGTAGCAAAAAATTCATTTGCAGATGATTTTATAAATAAACTTCCCAAAAAATATGACACTATCATAGGTGAAAATGGTGTTAGACTTTCTGGTGGCGAAAAACAAAGAATTTCAATTGCGCGAGCCATGCTAAAAAAAAACCCCTATAATTCTTTTAGATGAAGCTACCTCGTCATTAGACGCAGAAACTGAAAACAAAATTCAAAATGCTATGGAGATACTTACAGAAAATAAAACAACTATAGTAATAGCGCACAGATTATCAACAATTTTAAATGCACACAAAATTTTTGTAGTTGATAAAGGAAATATAGTTGCAGACGGGACCCATAAGGAATTAATAGAAAATTCAACAATTTATAAAAATTTTTATCAAAAACAAGTTAAACAAAATTAATGGTACTATTAGTCTATAGAATTTTTATTAATTTAATTCTTATATTTTCACCAATAATTATTTTAATAAGAATTTTAAAAAAGAAAGAAGATATTTACAGATTTAAAGAGAAATTCTGTTTTTTTTCCAAAAAAAAAATTAAAAAAAAATTAGTGTGGTTCCATGGCGCGAGTGTTGGTGAGATTTCTAGTATTATCCCTATAGTTTTTAGTCTGGAAAAAAATAAAAAGATAGATCAAATATTAATTACATCATCCACTTTAAGCTCAGCAAATATTTTAAAACAGTTTAAATTTAAAAAAACCGTCCATCAATTTTTTCCAGTTGATACAGACAAAATATCTAGAAAATTTTTAAATTATTGGAGGCCCTCTTTAGCTGTTTTTATAGACTCAGAAATATGGCCTAATATGATTTTAAACTTAAAAAAAGAATCGATTCCAATTTTTCTTTTAAATGCAAGAATTACTCA
>CACGHU010000017.1 GCA_902572945.1 uncultured Pelagibacteraceae bacterium | reverse complement strand
GAAAGATAAAATATCCGTAGCTTTATTTTTTTTTCGAAAAATCCTATTCAGTTTTTTTATTTTTGAATTGCTTGATAATAAAACCGTAATTATTGTTTTTTTATTTTTTACAGAATATTTTTTAGGTAAATTTTTTAATATTTTATTAAATAAAAGTGGTGTGTTTCTTATTTTCTTTTTCCAAGCTGTGTTATCTATGATAACTTCAGCTTTGATCATCTTTATGGTCTGAATAGGCTTTTACTATTTTCGAAACTAGTGGATGCCTCACCACATCTGAATGATCAAAATCAACTACTGAAATTTCATTTAGGTGACCTATAAGATTTTTAGATCTATTTAAGCCTGATAAAGATTTATTTGGCAAATCTATTTGTGATGGATCACCATTAACAACTATTTTAGAGTTTTCACCAATTCTCGTCAAAAACATTTTAATTTGTGTATCGGTTGCATTTTGAGCCTCATCTAAGATTGCAAATGAATTTTTTAATGTTCTCCCTCGCATAAATGCCAGTGGTGCAATTTCAATATCTCCGATCTCTATTTTTTTTTGAATTTTTTCAAAGTCCAACAAATCATATAAAGAATCGTATAAAGGTCTGAGATAAGGATCAACTTTTTCTCTCATATCTCCAGGCAAAAAGCCAAGCCTTTCTCCAGCTTCAACTGCGGGCCTGGATAAAATAATTCTTTCAATCTTTTTCTCCAAAAGCATAGTTAGTGCAACGGCAACAGCCAGAAAGGTTTTGCCAGTTCCTGCGGGACCTGTAGAAATTATTATTTCACTTTCTTTTAAAGCTCTGACATATTCTTTTTGTTTTTCAGATCTTGGAATTACTGATTTTTTTGGTGTCTTAATTATATATTCAATTTTTTGACCAGTATTGCTATTTTCGCTTATCATAAATTTGTTTATTGAAGATAATATATCTTTTTTCTCTATCGATCCATTATTTATAAATTGATCAGAAAGAAACATAATTGCGTTTTTCACTATTTCATTATTCTTTTGATCGCTTTTAATAATTATAGAATTACCTCTAAAGTATAAATTTGTTCCAGTTAATTTCTCAAGTTCTTTAAGATTTTTATTAAATTCACCAACTACACCCATCAATAGATCATTATCTTGAAATATTACACTTAGGCTATCATTATCAGAGTAAACAAAATTTATTTTACTTTTAAAATTTGAACTAGTTTTATTCAATTCTATGCTGCTTTAAATTTATTTTTATTACTAAATTCACCAATCAAAGTATTTTGATTTGTTTTCACGACTCTAACTTGAACTACTTTTCCAATTAAACTCTTACTACCCTCAAAAATAACTGAGTTCATATATACATTTCTTCCAAATAATTTGTTTTGACCTTTAATTTCATTTTCTACTAGAACATCAATATATTTATCTTCAAAAGATTTATTTTTTAATTTTTGATGTTCAAATAATTTTTCTTGTACAATTTTAAGTCTCTCCTTAGAAACTTTATCATCAATTGGTTTTAATTTTGAAGCAGTTGTACCTGGTCTTGCGCTAAAAATAAAAGAGAATGAATTAATAAATTTAATTTTATCTATTAGTTTTATTGTGTTTTCAAAATCTTCGGTCTCCTCTCCTGGGTATCCAATGATAAAGTCGCTCGAGAATTCTATTTTATCATTAATTTTTTTTAAATAATTAAATGTAGAAATATATTCTTCGACCTTATGTTTTCTGTTCATTAATTTTAATATTTTATCTGAACCAGATTGTATTGGTAAATGAACGAGTGGCATCAGTTTTTTTGAATTTTTGTAACAACCTAATAAATCTTTGGTCATATCTCTTGGATGAGAAGTTGTATAACGTATTCTCTCAAGACCATTAATTTTCTCTAGAGACATGATTAAATCTGAGAGTCGAAATTCTTTACTTACTTCTTTATAATTATATGCATTCACGTTTTGTCCTAATAAAATTATTTCCTTAGAACCATTTTGAACCATCATATTTGCTTCATCAATTATTTGATTAAAAGGTCTTGAATATTCTGGTCCTCTTGTATACGGAACGACACAGAAGTGACAGAATTTATCACATCCTTCTTGTACCGTTAAAAACGAGGAAACCTTACTATTCTTATTTTGTATTTTGCTTAAGTAATTAAATTTTTCTAAGGTATCAAAATCTGTAATCTCACTTTTCATTTTATTTTTTTCAAATTGTAAAATAGTTTCGTTAAGCTTATGATATGATTGTGGTCCAATAACTAAATCTATATAAGGTTCTCTTTTTAACATTTCAGTATTTTCAGCTTGTGCAACACATCCAGCTACTATAACTAATGGTTTACTTTTATTTAGAAAAGCTTCTCTTACTCTTCCGATCTCATGGTAAACTTTTTCTTTGGCCTTGTCTCTTATGTGACAAGTATTTAAAACATAACAATCTGCTGAGTTTAAATTTTCAGATTTTTCATATCCAATAACTTTTAGAGTGTCGATTATTTTATCAGAATCATAAACATTCATCTGACAACCGAACGTTTTAATAAATACTTTTTTAAACATTAATTATTTTTTTTTTTAACGCCGTATAATTCAAGTTTATGATCAACTAACTCATATCCATATTTTTCTGCTACTTTTTTTTGTAAGTTTTCGATTTCATTATCGACAAATTCTATAATCTCACCTGTTTTAACATCTATCAAATGATCGTGATGACTCTCTCTCAATTCCTCGTACCTCGCCTTGCCTCCTTTAAAATCATGCTTTGTTAAAATCCCAGCTTCTTCGAAAAGCTTCACTGTCCTATAAACAGTTGCAATACTTATTTTTGGATCAATTTTAAGTACTCGTTTATAAAGTTCATCAACATCAGGATGGTCAGACTCTCCATAGTTTTTTTTTGACTCTGAAACAACTCTAGCAATAGTTTTTCTTTGATCGGTAAGTTTTACCCCTTTTGCTAAACATTTTTGCTCAATTGTATCTGACATATTTTTATTTTAACTTATATAAAGAGGTTTAATCAAATTTTTTTTAATATTAAATTTATTACATAAATTAGGCAATTCTCTCAGATTTTTTAGCTTATTTGGCTCATTCGCAATTTTTTTTTTTTCTTTAAAATCAATATGACTGTATGAAAAGTAATCAATTCTTTTTGATATGTGAATAGCTTTAACAGTCGATAAGGAGTTTCTTATACCAGCATAACTGCCTGGTCCTCTATTCACATATATTCTATTAATTTTATCTAAATTACTTTTATTCTTTAACAAGAATTTATTAATTAAAATTGCTAATTTATCATAATTCTTTTTACTATTAATGTAACTGCCTGTATAAATATTTTTATTTAATATGAGGCCTAATAAAATTTTTTTGCCAGTAGCATCAATAATTAATATTTTCATTATTTTATTACTACTTACTCTTAGTGTAAAATCGGATGAAAATAAAATTAAATTTTTTGCTAATGACAAAGGAATTCTTTCAATAATGTATCACAGATTCAATGAGAGCAAATATCCATCAACAAACATACAAATGGAAATATTTAAAAAACATATTGAGATTATCAACGAAAAAAATTATAATTTTTTGGATCCAATAGATTTCGATAAAAATTTTCTTAAAGCAAAGACAAATAAAGAAATACTTATTACTATTGATGATGGATTTTCATCTTTCTATGAACACGCCTGGCCGTATTTAAAAAGAAATAAAATTCCATTTATTTTGTTTATTTCAACTGAATCAATTGGAAAAAATGGATACATGAGTTGGAAGCAAATAAAAGAAATTGAAAGTGAAAAATTTGCATTTATTGGTAACCATTCACACTCACATGAATATTTATTAGAGTTCAACTTTGACAAATTTAAAAGTGATATACTAAAATCAATAGAAATTTTTAAAAAAAATTTAGGATATAATCCAATTTATTTTTCATATCCATTCGGTGAATTTAGTCTTGAGCACACTTTATTTATAAAAAAACATTTTAAATATGGTTTTGGTCAACACTCAGGAGTCATAGATGTAAATAAAAATCCCTATGAACTTCCACGGTTTCCAATTAACGAAAAATACGGTGATTTAGAAAGATTTACATTCAACATAGATCTATTACCTTTGGAATATAAAAAGGTAATTCCTGAAGATAAATATATTATTAATAATAATCCACCTAATTTGGAAATTGAATTTTTTGAAGACCAAAAAAATTTAAAAAATATTAATTGTTTTTCTGACGAAGGAACTGGATGGAAACAAACTAATATTAAATTAGATAATTATAGATTAATTGTAAATTTCTCTGAAAAATTCAACTTTAGAAGAGGAAGAATAAATTGTTCTCTTAATGATACAGAGGGTTGGAGATGGTTTGGCTTACAATTTTCTGTGAAAATAAATTAAATAATATTTTTTAGTTGAATACTAGTTGGTAATAATTTTACTCTATCAAAATCTTTTAAATTATTTTGTGTTATTATTTGCTTTATTATTTTTGTATACTCTTTACCTGTAGCTGCATATTTATCCAAATAATCTGCTAATATAAGACTATCTAGCTCCTCATCATTATCACGCATATTTGCTCTTTCGGACCTAAACTCTTTATAACTTCCATGGGTATTCAAATTTCTTTGATATGCTCTAACCGAAGCCTTCAAGACCTTAAATTTCATTACTTTATGTTTTTCCTCAGAGTCTACACCTGCTGGCTTAATTCCTTCTCCTGACCATGTCCACTGGCCAAAAAGTGCATTCCCCTCAATTGCAAACCTAGATGTTCCCCAGCCACTTTCTTTAGCAGCTTGCGCAATTGCTAGCGAAACAGGAACAATGTCCATTCTTACTTTTAATGTCGATAAATCCTTATTCAAAACACCGTATTGTTTAAATTTTGAAATTAACCATTTTTTTTCGGCTTTTGAGTTCATATTTTTATTTAGTATTTTAAAAAGTTTTTTTCTATCGATTCTAATCCTATTATTTTCTTCGAGAATTAAGGGTAATACAATTTTAATAAACAAATTCTTCTTTTTTTTAGTACTTTCAATATTTCTAATTTCTGAAGGCAGCAAAGAAAGGTTTATTGGTTTAACAATTTTGCTTTTTCTAACTATCTCTAAATTATATTTAGTATCTTTAAATAGTTGATTAATAGTCTCCGCGCTAAGTCTAACAGTGTCAGTTGGGACTTCTTCTATAGAAAAAATATCCTCAAACAAATTTTCAATATCTAAACCTTCATCAACATTTTTTTGGTCAATAGATTTACCATCTAAAACTTTCTGAAAATTTACATTTGACTTATTATCAATAGTGGATTTGCTTATATTAATATCCTCTTTAATATCAACAGATAATGGTATTAATGAAGAAATTATAATCAAAAAAAAACCAAATAATCCTGTTAAATAAAAACTTTTTAAATCTTTTAAGAAAAAATTACTTTTTTTTTTTTTAATAATAAACCCTTTATCAATTAAAGTTTTCTTGATTTTGCTTAAATTAAGTTTTTTGGAACTAATCATGTTGTTTTAATCAGCTTCTACCCGCTTAATATCCCGAATATAATGTTGGAGTAGGTTTTGTACGCCACGTTTCAATGTTATTGTCGAGCTTGGACATCCAGAACAGCTGCCCTGAAGTTTTACTTTTACTACGCCATCCTTATAATTTATAAATTTAATATCACCACCATCATTAGCAACAGCAGGCTTAACTTTCGTTTCTAAAATATTAATTATTTGTTTTTCTATATCCCTATAACTTTCCCGACTGTTCTCCTTAAAATTTTTATCAATTATTAATTCATTGCCTAGATCGTAAAAATCATTAATTAGAGATATAACTAGATGTTTTATATCTTCCCAATCTGAATTTAAATTTTTGTTAACCGAAATAAAATCCAAACCTATAAATACACTTTCAACACCGTCAACGGATAAAATATTTTTTACCAAAATATTATCTGTACTATTAGGATTTGTAAATTCTACAGAGTCTATATTGGAAACTTTTCTTCCAGGAAGAAACTTTAGTGAATTTGGATTAGGAGTTTTTTGTGTTTGTATAAACATGTTATTATATATAATTATTATTAATGAAATTTGAAGTATTATTTCAAAATCCTATTATGTTTTTTATATCATTCACTTTTTTTTTAGCAATCTTTTCTGCTTTTATTGACCCTTCAATTAATACCTGATCAATATATTTTTCATCTTTTAAAAGTTTATTGATTTCTCTTGAAATTGGGAAAATCTTTTCAACCAGAGCTTCTGCTAGTGTGTTTTTAAATTCTGAAAAATTTTTTCCCTTGAATTCACTAAGTGTTTCTCCCAATTCTTGGTCTTGAACACTTGAAAATATTCCATAAAGATTATTTATTTCTGGTCTTTTTTTAAGATCGTCTTCGTTTCTAGGTAATTCACCACTATCTGTTTTTGCTTTTTTTATTTTATTTACAATTTGGTCTTTATCATCAGTTAAGTTAATCCTGCTTTGATCCGAGGGATCAGACTTACTCATTTTTTTTTTGCCATCTTTTAAGCTCATTATTCTCGAAAACTTTTTTTGAATTAATGGCTCTGGAATAGTTAAAAAATTTGGACAATTAAAGTCTAAATTAAATTTTTGAGCGATGTCTCTAGTTAATTCAAGATGTTGTTTTTGGTCTTCTCCGACTGGTACATGAGTGGAGTTATAAAGTAAAATATCTGAGGCCATAAGTATTGGATATATATATAGACCAACACTAGCCTTTTCTTTATCTTTTCCAGCTTTTTCCTTAAACTGTGTCATACGATTTAACCAACCCATTCTTGCAACACATCCTAACAGCCATGAGCCCTCGGAATGAGATGGAACTGTAGATTGATTAAATATAATACTTTTTTTGGGGTCCAATCCACTAGCTAAAAAAGTTGCTGTAGTTTCTCTAATATTCCTTTTCAGGATTATTGGGTCCTGCTTAACAGTAATTGCATGTAAATCTACTACACAGTAAATGCAGCTATTTTTATCTTCTTTTTGAAGATTTACAAAATTTTTTATTGCACCCAAATAATTTCCAAGGTGTAAATTACCAGTTGGTTGAACACCTGAAAATATTTTTTTTGACATTACATTAGTACTTTAATTTAATATCTGAAATTTTGAAAGCTTTTGTAAAGATTGAAATTAGCAAATAGATAATAAATGTAACAAATACAATAGAAATAATTGTTAAAAGCTTATATTCACTTTCATAAGCCAACAAATAATCAAAATAGTTTATTAATTGATAAAATATTAAAGTAGTGATGATTGATATAATTAGAATTTTCAAAATAGTAAAGCTAATTAATTCATCAAATGAAAAATAATTTTTTTTTATAAGATATAAGAATAATAACATTGCATTAAGCCATGAAGAGATTGAAGTAGCTATGGGAATTATTATGAAACCAAAATCAGAAAAAAAATAAACACTTATAAAAATATTTGCGGCAACTGAATAAAGAGAAAAAACAAATGGTGTTTTAGTATTTTGTCTTGCAAAAATATAGCTTGAAAAAACTTTTATAAAAGCGAATGCTGGAAGTCCTAAAGCAAAATAAAATAAAGCATTAGCTGAATTTTTAACACTTGATAAATCAAAAGAACCATACCCAAAAAGTGCAGAGGTTATTTGCTCAGGTGAAATTAAAAGTGCAAAAGTCGCTGGTAAACTTAAAAATATACTTAGCTCAAGAGATTTATTCTGAATGAATTTTATTTTATTTGTATTTTTTTTTTCAATATATTTACTTAAATTTGGCAACAAGACTGTACCAATTGCAATTCCAGCAATAGCTAAATTGATCTGGTAAATTCTATCTGCATAATAAAGGTATGAGACAGCACTTGCCTCAAAAGAGGCAATAATAGTACCAACTAATATATTTATTTGTGTAACACCAGACGAAAAAATACTTGGTATTAATTTTTTAAAAAAAAATTTAATTTTTTTATCGTATTTTATTTTAAAAGAAAATTTTGGTGTGTAATAATTTTTTGTATAAAAGATCAAAAAAAACAATTGCACAATCCCGGCAGCAGTTACTGCAAAGGACAAATAGTATACTAAACTATCATTTAGATAGTTTGCATAAATAAGAGTAAAAATTAAAAATATATTTAAAATTATAGGTGCTGCTGACGCAATTGCAAATTTATTAAAAGAATTTAAGATTGCACTGAAAAATGAAGATAAACTTACAAAAAGTAAAAACGGGAATGTAATTCTTGTTAAGTAAATTGTCGTCTCTAACTTTTTTCCGTCATCTGTAAATCCAGGTGCAATTAATAAAATAAAAATTGGCATGAAAATTTCTACTATTAGAACAATAAACAGTAGGCTCATAACTAGTAAATTAAATACATTATTAGCGAATGTCTTGGCGCTATTTTTTCCTTTATTTAACTCAGAGATGTAGCTAGGTACAAAAGCTGAATTAAAAGTTCCTTCGGAAAAAAGTCGTCTAAATGTATTTGGAATTCTAAAAGCTACAAAAAAAGCATCAGCTAATGGTCCCGATCCTAAATAAATTGCTATAAAAAGATCCCTTACATAACCTAAAACTCTGCTAATGATTACAAAAAAGCTATATGTGCTTGTTGACTTAATTAAGTTCATAAATCATATTAGTCTTATAAATTAGTTCTATTTTTATATCTATTTAACAAAAAATGAAAAAAAAAAGAATTGAACATTACTCAGATAAAGAAGCATTAGATTTCCATCATAATAAAAAATCTGGCAAGATTGAGATTATATCATCTAAGCCTATGACTACGAAAAGGGATCTCGCTTTGGCATATTCTCCGGGTGTTGCAGCGCCCGTTAAAGCTATTTCAAAAAATCCTGAGGCTGCATATGATTATACGAGCAAGGGGAACCTCGTAGCAGTAATTAGTAATGGATCAGCAATTTTAGGTATGGGCAATCTTGGCGCTCTTGCATCTAAACCAGTAATGGAAGGTAAGGCGGTTTTGTTTAAGCGTTTTGCAGATATCAATTCAATAGACATAGAAATTGACTCATCAGATCCAGAGGAAATTATTAGAAGCATTAAAAGTATTTCCGGAAGTTTTGGAGGAATTAACCTTGAGGATATTGCTGCTCCAGATTGTTTTATTATTGAGGAAAAGTTAAAAAAAAAATTAGATATTCCTGTATTTCATGATGATCAACATGGAACTGCAATTATTACAACTGCAGCATTAATAAATGCTTTAGATATTTCAAAAAAATCAATTAAAAAAATAAAAGTTGTTGTTAACGGTGCAGGTGCTTCTGCTATAGCGTGTACAAATTTACTAAAGAAAACAGGTATTCCCTCGAAAAATATAATTATGTTAGACAGCAAGGGCGTTATTTACAAAGGTAGAGATAATCTGAATCAATGGAAAATTGCTCATGCAGTCGATACAAAAAAAAGAGCTCTGGCTGAGGTAATTAAAGATGCAGATGTTTTTTTAGGTCTCTCATCAAAAAGTATATTGTCTAAACAGATGGTGAAAAGTATGGCAAAAAATCCAATAATTTTTGCATGTGCAAATCCTGATCCTGAAATAACTCCAGAAGAAGTGGAGGAGGTTAGAAAAGATGCAATTGTTGCAACGGGTAGATCTGATTATCCCAATCAAGTAAATAACTTAATTGGTTTTCCTTACATATTTAGAGGCGCCCTTGATGTTAGAGCAAAAACAATTAACGAAGAAATGAAAATAGCTGCAGCAAATGCTATCGCTTCATTAGCAAGAGAAAGAGTGCCAGATGAAGTTGTTGCAGCAATGGGAGGTGAAAGACCTTCATATGGTAAAGATTATATAATACCCTCAACATTTGATCCAAGATTAATAAGTGTAATACCTGTTGCTGTTGCCAAAGCTGCAATAAAATCAGGTGTAGCTAGAAGAAAAATAGAAAATTTTGAAATATACTCAGAGCAATTAAAGCAGAGACTTGATCCCTCAGTAACAATTATGCAGGGTATTAATAACCAAATCAAGAAGAGTCAAAAAAAAGTTGTTTTTGCTGATGGGGAAGATGAGGAAACTTTAAAAGCTGCAATAGCCTTTAAAAAAGGTGGTTTGGGAATTCCTATAATAGTGGCAAAAGAGGAGATAATTAAAAAAAAATTAAAGGAGATTGGATATAGCGAAAATCTAAATATTCAAATAATAAATTCAAAAAATAAAATTTTACGTGAGAAATATGTGAAATATTTATTTGAAAAACTTCATAGAAAAGAAGGTTTGTTGGAGAGAGATTGTGATAAATTAGTTAGAAATGATAGGGTAGTTTGGTCTTCTTGTATGGTAGAATGTGGAGATGCCGACGCTATGGTTACTGGTAATACAAGAAGGTATTCATCATCTTTAAAAAAAGTTATTAAAGTGGTTGATGCAAGACCTGGTGAGATTATGTTTGGTCTTAATATGATAGTTAATAAAGGTAAGACTGTATTTATCGCTGACACTACTGTTCATGAATATCCTACATCAAAACAAATGGCTGAGATCGCAATATCTGCATCAAGAGTTGTAAGGTTATTTGGTTTTGATCCTAAAGTTGCTTTTTTATCTCATTCCACATTTGGTCAACCAATAACAAGTAGAACCAAACATATACGAGATGCTGTAGATATATTAAAATCAATGAAAGTTGACTTTAAGTTTGATGGGGATATGCAGCCTGATGTTGCTTTGAGTGAGGAATATAGAGACTTATATCCATTCTCTGAAATAGTTGGAAAAGCAAATGTACTTGTTATGCCAGGGCAACATAGTGCAGCAATTGCATACAAGATTATGAAAACTCTCGGAGGAGCGAAAGTTATTGGTCCTCTATTGATTGGACTTGGGCGTGCAATAGAGATTGTTCCATTAAGATCATCAACATCCGAAATACTTAATCTCGCATCAGTAGCTGCTTATTCAGCTGGTGTTATAAATTACGGAAAAATTAATTAAAAATGTTGACTGAAATATTGCTGTTATCAATTTTATATTTTATTTTTCTTTGGTCAAAAGCATGGATAAGTTATTTTAATAACATGGACAAAAGGTTTGGGAATTCAGTTTGGAGATGGAGTTATGATTATCCAGTAAAAGGTAAGAGAGATATATCAATTTTGGATGACAAAGAATTTGTATTGCTTAGAAGAAAAAGAAATAGAGCTGTTACTATAATGTACTCAATAGTTTTTCTAAGTTTTATAATTTTAATGTCTTTTGTGAGTCAAATATTGTTAATTATATTAACCTAATCTTTCTGAATTCTTAAATCATCTACTAGCAAAATACTTGCAATAACTCGTTCCACATCTGGTATGGATTTACCCTCTTTAATTACTTCTTTCTGTTCCTCTTTTGACTGAGCTATTCCATAAATATAAATTTTCTTTTTATATGTATCAATATTGTAGTTAGTTGATTTAATATTCTTATTTAATATAAGGGCTGTTCTGAGCTGAGATGTAATTAAAAGATCAGTTGCTGATTGTTGAAAATTAAATTCTTCCTTAATAATAAGATTGTTTCTTACTGATCTGACACCTTTAGTTTCCCAGGCCATTTTTGTAATTTTTAATTTTTCCTCTGGATCATCAACCTTACCGGTTACAAAAATTCTGCCATCTAAAACTTTTACATTAATTGATAAAAGATATTTTTTATCCTGAAGTAACAATCTTGCTGTTAAATTCTTTTGCATTATATTATCATCTATTTGTGTACCAAGAGACCTTGGATCAATTGCAACACTTACTCCTGTACCGAATAATCCCTGTGAAGATGTTCCTACACATCCATTTAAAACAAATACAAAAAATAATAATAATAAAAATTTACTTTTCATTTTTAATTTGAACGCAATAATTATAAATTTCTTTCTTAGGTATATCTTTATTTTTTTTTATTACTGTTACAATATCTTTGATACTTAATGTTTTGATGAGTTTTTTAATTAGCAGCCTGTCTTGTTCGTCTAATTCTTTTTCTGATTCGGCTTTATCTTTTTGTGAAATTACTAAAGTAATTTCGCCTCGAAGATCAATATTAAAATCTTTTATTTTTGAAACTTCTAATCTAAAGTGTTGTTCGTACATTTTAGTTAACTCTTTGCATATTAGTATATTTCTTCCAGAGAAAAATTTTTCTAAATAAGGAGAACTTTTTTTAAATTTTTTAGCTGAAATAAAAAAAACAATAGTTAGATTTAATTTCGATAGTAGCTCTAAATCCTTTGTAATATCTTTGGTTTTTTCTGGAAAAAAACCATAAAAAATAAATTTATCTGAAAATCCACTTATAGAAACTGCCGAAATTACAGATGATGGACCTGGTATTGAAAAAATATTTATTTGATTTTTAATACACTCATTAATTAATACATTGCCTGGATCTGATATGCATGGAGTCCCCGCATCAGAAATAATTGAGACTATTTTTTTATTCTCCAATAATTTTATTACTTTGCTCAAACTTCTTTTTTCATTAAATTTGTGATATGCCAATAATCTTTTGCTTTTAATATCATGCCTATCCAATAACTTTTTAGAGACTCTAGTGTCTTCGCATAGAACTAGGTCAGACATTTTAAGAATTTTAATAGCATTTAGAGTTATATCCATTAAGTTGCCTATAGGAGTTGAAACCACATATAAACCACTTTTAAAGTTTAATAATTTGTTTTGATCTAATGGAATCATTAATGAATATAATTATAATAAAGATTAATAAATGAAAGCACATATTAAATATTTTTTAACAATAATTTTTTTGATAATTTTTCCAAAAGCTGTAAATGGAAATATTCAAATCAAGATTGGATTATTAGCACCCTTCACAGGCGAATTTCAAAATATAGGAGAGTCTGTATTTAGGTCGGCTAGAATAGCACTTAATAAAATTAATAATAATAACATAAGTATATTACCCAGAGATACTCAGGGTAATAATATTGAAACACTTAAACATGTTGAGGAACTTTACATACAAGGAGTAAGAATATTTATTGGTCCAGTTTTTAATAAAAATTTAAAAGGACTTGAGAAGTTTAAAGACGCATATTTTTTATCTTTGACAAATAAAATTTTAAATAATCCTAAAAACGTTATAAGCGCTGGTATCAATGCTAGATCGCAATTTAACGCAATTAAAAAATATCAGAAACTAAATGATTTAGAAAGTACTTTAATCTTAATACCAAAAAAGGACTACAAAGAAGAAATAGAACAAGCAATTAAAGAATCAAATTTAAAAGTAAAAAAAGTTTTTTACTATGATATTGAGCCAACTAAATTAACAAAGCAAATAGAAAAAGTTACTAAGTATCAAATAAGAAAACAGAATTTAGAGGATGAAATTAAAAGAATTGAAAACTCCGATGAAGAAAATAAAGAAAGAAAATTAGAAAATTTAAATAAAAGAGACACATTAGGAAAAATTGGATACGACTCTGTTGTAATTGCAGATTTTGATGAAAGCTTAAAAAGTGTAACAACATCCTTGCTTTATACAGATGTGTCTCCAAAAAAAATTAAATTTATTTCTCTTAATCAATGGTTTGATGAAACCTTATTCAAAGAAACTGCATCTCAACCAATTGGTTTTCCTTCGGTAAACAAAGAAAATTTTGAGAATTTTAAAAAAGAATTCAGAAAATTTTACGCTAGTGATCCCAGTCAACTTTCTTTAATTACTTATGACCTGGTGGGACTAATATATTACCTGTTATTACAAAATGAATTTGAGTTAACTGATAATTTTTTTAAGAAAGAAAACAAATTTAAAGGTATTTCAGGAATTTTTCAAATTAAGAATAAAAAAATAAATCATGAATTAAATTTTTATATTGTTGATCAAGATAGTTTTATAGAAATTTTTTAATTTTAATAAATGCTCTAGCTCTGTGATCAATTTTAAATTTGTCTTTAAATTTCATTTGTCCAAATGTATTTGTTTTTCTATTAGGTATAAATATTGGGTCATATCCAAAACCATTTTTTCCAATTTTTTTATTTGATATTCTTCCTTCAATTTTACCAATTGAGTAGATTTTTTTTATATTTGGACCGTAAATACTTAAAGCACATATAAATCTTGCCGTAATTCTTTTTTTTCTCCAATTTTTATCAGCTTTGTTAAGTTCTTTGAAAACTTTTTTTATTGCAAGATTAAAATTATTTTTTTTACCTCCCCATCTTGCAGAAAAAATTCCTGGTTTTTTATTTAGAATATCTATTTCGAGACCCGAGTCATCTGCTAAACAAATTTTTCCTGTTTTTTTTGAAAAGTATTTTGATTTAATGAGAGAATTCTGTAAAAATGTTTTTCCATTTTCTTTTGGGCTTTTTATTTTATAATCAATTATCGAGCTAACCCTAATATACCTCGGTAATAATTGCTTTATTTCTCTTACTTTTCCTGCATTATTTGACCCTATTAATAAATCTTTAATTTTTTTTGTTTTCATCTGGAAATTCTTAATTTTCTAACCATATAACATTGTATGAATGAAAAAAGTATTAATAAAAATAATGATGAAAAAGTGTCGAATCCCCAAGAGGAAAATTTAACTAAAACTAACGAAAAAGAAGATAAAAAAGAAGAGGTAACTCCGGAAGAATTAATTAAAGAATTAGAAGATAAATTAACGAGAACTTTTGCTGAAATGGAAAATCAGAGGCGGAGGTATGAAAAAGAGAAAGATGATGCTTTCGAGTACGGTGGTTTCAATTTTGCTAGAGAGACACTGAACCTATTAGACAATCTCGATAGATCTAAAATTACTCTTGAGAATGACGAAAAATTAAAAAATTCTGAATCATTAAAAATAATTTTTGAACACTTGAATATTATTAAAAAAGATATGGTTTCAATTTTCAAAAAAAATAATATTGAGCAAATTGATACAATAAATAAAAAATTAGATCCTAATTTTCATCAAGCTATGATGGAAGTTGAGGACACTACAAAAGAGCCAGGAACTATCGTCCAGGAAATTCAGACAGGATTTATGATGAAAGATAGACTTTTAAGACCTGCCTTAGTTGCAGTATCAAAAAAACCAGATAATAGAGAAAAAAAAGATGAAATTGATAAAAATGAAGGTAAAAAAGATAAAAATTAGGCAAAAATAAGCTTGTAGACAAGAAAATCGCACTTATATGAAACCTTATTAATATGAGCAAAGTAATAGGAATAGATTTAGGAACAACAAATTCTTGTGTAGCTATAATGGATGGTTCA
>CACGHU010000016.1 GCA_902572945.1 uncultured Pelagibacteraceae bacterium | reverse complement strand
GGCTAATCAAGTCTTAACACTAAATAATTTAAGAGACTCTGTAACACTTAGAACTGATGGTGGAATTAAAACTGGAAGAGATGTTGTAATTGCAGCCATGATGGGAGCCGAGGAATATGGCGTAGCAACTACTGCTTTGGTAGCAATGGGTTGTATTATGGTACGTCAATGTCATTCTAATACTTGTCCAGTAGGTGTTTGTACCCAGGATGATAAATTAAGAGAAAAATTTAGTGGTACACCCGATAAAGTGGTAAATTTGTTTACTTTTATAGCAAACGAAGTTAGGGAGATATTAGCCGAATTAGGATTTAAATCGATTAATGAAATAATTGGAAGGACTGACTTATTAAGACAAGTAAGTAAAGGATCACCAAATTTGGACGATTTAGATTTAAATCCTTTATTTGTTCAAGCAGATAGTGGAGAAAATAAACGTTATTGTGAAAACCAATCAATTAATTTTGTTCCTGATACTCTTGATCAAGAAATATGGCCATCAATTGAAAAGAAAATAGACAAAAATGAGAAAATAGATGAAGTATTTGAAATCAAAAATACACATAGAGCTGTGGGTACAAGAATTTCGCATAATTTATATAAAAAGTTTGGTTATGAAAAATTAGAAGATAATTTTTTAAATCTAAATTTTGCTGGATCAGCTGGACAATCTTTTGGTGCATTTGGAGGAAAAGGTCTTACTTTAAATTTGAAAGGTGATGCAAATGATTATGTTGGCAAGGGTTTATCAGGAGCAATAGTTTCAATTAAACTCTCTGAAGAAAGTAACCTAAATTCTTCTGAAAATACTATTATAGGAAATACAGTTTTATATGGAGCTACCTCCGGTCAATTATATGCTTCCGGTAAAGCAGGAGAAAGGTTTGCGGTTAGAAACTCTGGAGCCATTTCTGTAATTGAAGGATGCGACTCAAATGGTTGTGAGTATATGACCGGTGGTACTGTTGTAATTTTAGGTGACGTTGGTGATAACTTTGCTGCAGGGATGACAGGAGGAATGGGATTTGTTTATGATAAAAATAAATTATTTAGTAAAAAAGTTAATTCTGAAACAGTAGTATGGCAAATTCCAGAAACGGATTACTGGAAAGATTATTTAAAATCTTTAATAAAAGAACATGTCAAATATACTGGATCTGAAATTTCTAAAAATATTTTAAATAATTTCGAAAACGAATTAAATAATTTTCTACAAGTTTGTCCTAAAGAAATGTTGGATAAACTAGAAAATCCTATTTCTACAAAATCAGTGGTAAAAGAAGTAAGTTAAATTGAAAGAACTCAATATTTTTTTTTTTGGATTTGGACAAGTTGCTAAAGAATTTACTAAAAAACTTCTTTCAGAAAAATATAAATTAAATATCTCAATAACTACGAGACAGGCAAGTGGTGATATCGAATTCTTAGGTCAAAAAGTTTCAAATTTTGAATTTAACAACGAAAAAATAGATAAAAATATTCAAAAAAAATTAAAT
This sequence comes from uncultured Pelagibacteraceae bacterium, assembly GCA_902572945.1. Taxonomy (GTDB): domain Bacteria; phylum Pseudomonadota; class Alphaproteobacteria; order Pelagibacterales; family Pelagibacteraceae; genus Pelagibacter. Next base: position 14,150 of record CACGHU010000016.1, on the reverse strand, counting down.
AATTCTGACCACATACTTATATCTATTCCCCCAAAAGATAAAATAGACTTAGTTTTGAAATATTTTTCAAAAGAACTTCTCAATCAAAATATCAAGTGGATAACATATTTATCAGCAACAAGTGTTTATGGAGATCATAAGGGAGAGTGGGTAGATGAAAAAAGTGAAACTTTACCTAAATCTAAAAATGGCATTGAAAGATTAGCTGTAGAGAATGTTTGGCTTAAAATATATGAAGAATATAAAATACCGCTTCAAATTTTTAGATTATCAGGAATCTATTCAAATAAGAATAATGTATTAGAGAGAATTAAATCTGGCAATGGAAGCATTATAAGAAAAAAAAATCAATTTTTTTCAAGAGTACATGTGGAAGACATTGCAAACTTATTATTTATATCCCTTAATAAATTTAAAAAAGGGGAAGTTTACAACGTCTCAGATGATAAGCCCGCATCTTCTGAAGACGTGATGCAATATGGTGCGAAAATTCTAAATTTACCTCAGCCTAAAGAAATAAAGCTAGATCAAATTGAAAGTGAAATGTTAAAATCTTTCTACAATGACTCCAAAAAAGTAAGCAACAAAAAAGCAAAAGAATTTTTTAAATATAACTTTAAATATCCTACATATATTGAAGGTTTAAACCATATTAAAAAAAAAATTACTTAATTTAAATTTTTGTAATTATTAATAATATTTTCTAACTCTTTTAAAATTTTTAACTTAAACTGCTTTTTAAATAGGCTATGATCACCATTTTTTATTACAATTATTTTTTTTTGTGCAAAATTAAAAATTTTAAGGAGTTTCCGTGAGTAAACCACTGGAACCGTATCATCTTTTTTACCATGAAATAATGTAACTGGTATTTTTAAATTTATTCTTTTATGTAATACCATTGTATCCTTTGCCATACCTAATGAGTCTTTTGTTGCAACAAAATAAGTAAACACTCCATCTAAACCAGTTAATGAGTCTTTCATTCCCTCTTCCAATGTCGCTCCGTTTCTCATTTTTTCTGCTAAATAAACAGCTATAAGTTCTGAGTCACATTCTGACATAAATCTCATTCCTTTATTTTCTAGTACTCTTCTATTGTTCCAATAATTCGTTAATTGCCCGTTATGAACCACCGAAACATCACTAAAAGGATATCCCCAAAAAGGGTGAGCTGATTTAATATCAACTCCTGACTCTGTTGCCATTCTAGCATGACCTATTGCATGAGTACCTTTAACATCTCCTAAACCATATCTTTCAGAAACTGTCGCTGCATCTCCTAAATCTTTTATTAATTCTAAAGATTTTCCAATAGATAATATTTCAACACTTTCAATGCTCTCTATCTTTTTTGAAAATTCCATAAGATCATCATTAAATTCCATTTCATATCTGAAAGAATAAGGTGTTAATTGATCTTCTTTAATTACTTTTGCTCCCAATTCACTAAGCATATTATCAACTAATTTTTTTCTTTTATCATAAACACTTGCATCTTCATTTACAGATGTGCTTCCTTCTCCAACATTTTCTCCAACTTTAAATCTCATTATGAAATTTTTACCGTCATTTTCAGCATATAGGGCGTATCCAGTTGAATCTGGACCTCTATGCTTTAATGCTTGCAACATTAGCTGAAGCTCGGAACCTACGTTTGAAGATTTTCCTCTATGAATTAATCCTGCAATTCCACACATATTTTGTTCCTTTTTGTACTACGGTAAACAATCTAAATAAGTATCTAGATCCCATTGTGTCGTAGCACCTAAAAATTTTTCCCATTCATCGTTTTTATACCAGTGAAATACTTTATACATTTCATCAGGTAATGCTGATTTGATTACATCATCTTCAGCTAGTCTCTCTAAAGCTTCACCTAAACTCAATGGAAGTTTTTTAACATCTTTTCCTGCTTTTTGTGCTTCATAAATATTTCTAGACTCTGGAGCCGCAGGTTTCATTTTATTACTAATACCATCGTCACATGCTTTTAATAAAGCTGCCCCTAAAAGGTATGGGTTATGCATTGAGTCAACTGATCTATATTCAAATCTTCCAGGCGCTGAAACTCTTAAACCGCATGTTCTATTTTGATAACCCCAATCAGCGTAAACTGGAGCCCAAAAACCTTGGTCCCATAATCTTCTATAAGAGTTAACAGTAGATGAACCTAACGCAGTAAGTGCCGGAAGATGTTTCATTATTCCAGCTATTGATTGTAATCCAATTTTTCCTGGTAATTGCATATCCTTTGTGTCAGGCATAAACGTGTTAGTTCCACCTGAGACATAACTAAATACTTCTTCAACACCAGGTAATTTTTTATTACCTAATTTATTTACAGAAATTTTTCCACCCTTCCACAAAGACATGTTTGTATGACATCCACTAGCTGAAACACCCATAAAAGGCTTAGTCATGAAACATGCAATTAGCCCATGTTCTCTTGCAACTTGAGCACAAATTTGTCTATAGGTAGACAGTCTATCTGCATTTCTAAGAACGTTATCGTAAGTCCAGTTTAGCTCTAGTTGACCTGGCGCATCTTCATGATCTCCTTGGATCATATCAAGACCCATCGCCTTTGAATATTCAATTACTTTCATGAAAACTGGTCTTAAAGATTCAAATTGATCTATGTGATAACAGAAAGGTTTGGAGAAACCTTTTCCTGTTGGTGTCCCGTCCTCATTTTTAGTAAGCCACATCATTTCTGGCTCTGTTCCAACTCTTAATTCTAAACCATGTTTCTTTTGGAATTCATCCATGAAAATTCTTAAGTTACCTCTACAATCTGATGTTAGGTGGCCACCTGGATTATTTCTTTCTTCTCTATTTCTAAAACAAGTACAAAAAACTCTTCCAACTCTTTTATCCCAAGGTAACTGAACAAATGTTTCTGGGTCAGGTATACCTACAAGCTCCATAGCCTCAGGTCCGTAACCAATGTAATTATTGTGCCTATCTAGAAATAAGTTAGCTGTTGCTCCGTAAACTAATTGAAATCCTTTTTCAGCAGTTCTTTCCCAATGATCTGCTGGTATACCTTTACCTACAACTCTTCCAGTTACCGAAATAAATTGAAAATAAATATATGTAATCCCTAATTCGTTAATTTTTTCTCTTACATTTTTAATTAATTTCGCTCTGCCAGGTTGATTTACGTGTTTTTCTAGATCAGTCATTTTTCCCCCTTAAAGAATTTTTATTTAGTAAAAGTATCGGATATTTAGTTTAGTGTCCATAATGTTAGTCTAACTCCATGGAAAAGGACTGTTCGAAGTAGGGTGCAATTCTCCTTTCGCGTAACGATTGAATCTAAATGGTTTCAATAATTCGCTTTCGTGGCCCATAATTTCTTCAGCAACAAGTTGCCCAACACCAATCATTTTATAACCATGATTTGCATCAGCAATCATATAAACATTTTCAAAAAAACGATCGAAAATCGGGAAGGAGTCTGGAGTTAAGCATCCCAAACCACCTGATGGTCCTTTTCTGTATAGATGAGATTTTCCTTCAAATCTTTTTTGACAATGAGCTAAAGCCGACGTCCACATATCAGAAAATTTATCAGTAGTTTGATACTCAGGGGATTCTATTCCATACGGGTCGACATTTACTTTATCAAAATGTTTTTCGACAATGTAAGGCGATGTTCCACCTTGTACTCCTAGTCCCTCAATATCAGGCTTGTAATATATTCCCCACAATTTATCTGTAATTAATTTACCATCTTTATCTGAGTATAAAGGGGCATCAGTATCTACATGCGTTACAGGAGGCAATTTTCCATCATTTGTTTTTAAATAATCTTTATCAACTCCCAAAACACCTTCTTGTAAAAACCAATACTTCCACATTTCAACTTCGTGCATTTTTCCGTCTTTGCCTTTAATGTCAGTTGTCTTTGGAAGTTCTAACATATTCCAAAAATCTCTTACCCATGGTCCTGCTCCAATAACAACCTGTTCACAGTCAATAGTTCCTTTATCTGTTACAACTCCAGTAACTGCATTACTGTTACTTCCTCTTTTGAAGCCAGTAACTTTAACTCCTTTAACTATATTAGTTCCATTATTATTTGCTTTTACTTCTAATGCTTTAATAGAGTCTTTGTTAAATGCATATCCACCTTTTTTCTCATGAAGAACAGATGTAATTCCTTTTGCTTGCCAATCATCAAAGATTGTTTTCATGTATTTTAAACAATCTTTTTCTCCTTCAATAAAATCTGACTCATAGCCAATAGCTTTTTGTTGTTCATAAATGCTTGCAACATCTTTATGCATCACTTCAGGTGAAATCTGCAAATATCCTACTGGATTATATTTAAATGCTTTAGGATCGCTTTCCCAAACGCTAACAGAGTGTGCCATTAATTCTCTCATGGCTGGCTGGAAATAATTATTTCTTACAACACCACATGCTATTCCACTCGCTCCTGCTGCGGTATCTTTCTTTTCCAAAACTACTACGTCGTTTGGATTTTTATATTTTTGAGATAATTTCCAGGCAGTACTTAGACCGTGAATTCCACCACCTATGATAACTACTTTTGCTTTTGTCGGTAATGACATATTTCAATTTTTATTTTTCCTGCGACAGAAGTATATATTTTTTTTTATATATAAAATTTATAAGTAGTTTTACAACTTAGAGTTTAACCACTAAAAGCTCAAATTTTTTAAGGTATTTAGATAATCATTAAATTCGTTTACAAAAGATTTGCTAGGTCTAATAAACTTCTTTCTTTGATCATTAGAAGTTTTCTCTAAATAGAAAAAACCTTTTTCACATGCCTCATTAATTATTAATGCCGATTTAGGTCGTGAGGTTTTAAATAGCTTTGTTTTTAATTCCTCTACTGATAAATTTTGTTTAAGTTTATACGCACTCATTACAAGTAGCATCATATGATAATGAGATGGTGATTTTCTAAAAAAATAGTTGCTTGACGTGTGAGACTCCTTCATTTGATCTTCCCAAAATTCAAGAAGATCCTTAGTAGTTTTACTCATTATGATCTTACTTTTAATTTTTTTGGATCGTAGTGTGGAAAAGGAACTATTTTTGCTGGTATCCTTTTTTGATGACCGTCTATTTTTCCAACCTCAACTTCTGTATCTAATTCCGAATTTCCTACATCTATTCTACAAAGTGCTATATTTTTATTTAAAGTTGGAGAGATACACCCACTTGTAATAATACCAACTTGTGATCTTCCAATATGAACACAATCACCGTGATTAGCTTTTTCTTTTCCTGCAAGTTCTAAACCAACCATTTTTTTTTGAGGATTTTCTTTCCTTTTAATCAAAATATCTTTTCCAATAAAATCTTCGTTTTTAGTTTTAAGAGGAACTGTAAATCCAACACCAGCTTCAAATGGATCAACTTGTCCATCAAATTCATTTCCAAACAATATCAGCCCAGCTTCAATTCGAAGAAGATCAAGTGCTCCAAAACCAGCAGGTATCAATCCTTCGTCCTTACCAGCATCCATTACAACGTCCCAGACCTTTGGAGCATCAGATGGATGGCACCAAATTTCATAACCCAATTCTCCAGTATATCCTGTTCTTGATACAAGAAGAGGTATTCCACTTAATTCTTTTATTCTACAAATTGTAAATCTAAACCATTGTAATTCTGATATTTTTGGCTGAGTTGGCGGTGTCCAAATAAATTTTTCTAATATCTTTCTACTATTTGGACCTTGCAACGAAATATTGCTTATTTGATCGCTTGAATTTTTTATTCTTACTTTATAATTCTTTTTCTTAGCTTGTTCTTTTAACCATTCGCCCGCATATTCATCACCACAAATCCATCTAAATCCATGATCGCTCATTTTTAAAAGCGTACCATCGTCAAACATAAATCCATTATCATAACACATTGATGAATAAACAACTTGACCAATCGATAATTTTTTTACATTTCTTGTTAAAGTGTAATTCATTAATTCTTCAGCATCAGGTCCAAGAATTTCAAATTTTCTTAAAGCAGATAAGTCAATAACAACAGCTTTTTCCCTACACGCTGTATATTCATTTATCACACCATGCTTAGTGTAATCATTTGGTAACCAATAACCTCTTGCATCAACAAAGTTTCTTGTTAGTTTTGATGTTCTTTCGTAAAAACCTGTATTTTTGGTTAATTTTGGTTCTGCGTCTGTTTTCATTCTAAAAGCAAATGATTTTGTAAATTCTTTATTTTTATCATAAGTTCTAACAAAAATATCAGTCGGATTCCACGAATTACATGGATCAATATCACTTGGACAAGCTGATGTACCACATGTTAAATTTTTAAGAGCCTTCATTATTACATAATCTCCTGGGCGAGCAAAAGATTCATCAGATAGAACTGTATTTTGCCCTCCAGCTGAGGTGTTGAAAAAAAGATTAATCGCATGCCAGCCTTTTTGTTTTTGTACGCCATATTTTTGCATTGCACCTGTTAAATTATCTGAGCAGTTTGGATGACCAAAATATCCAGCATCTTCATAATATTTTGATGTGCATGCAAGATTAAAAGTATCATGTCTACCAACTGTGTCTCTTATTACCTCAACTAAAGGCTCATGATCTGTGTCGTAAAACTTTGAGTATAAACCAGGGCCAGGAAAAGTATTACCCATAAAAGTTCTTGTTGTTTGCCAGTCAAGCCCTTTCTCAACACCCTTTTCAAGCTTTGCTGTATCAAAAGCTACAAAGTCAGAACACTGTCTGCCTGTTGGACATATAATTTGAATATAGTCTCCCTCTTTAACTTCAAATGAGATTGCAGTTTGTTTATCGATGTTAGTTTCATTTAATGGATCAAATACAGGATCAGGAATTATGGAATGCTCTTTATCATTAACTATATTTGCTCTTTTAATGAAAATTGTTAAATCAGTAGGTGGGTTTTGTTCATGTACGAGCATTGCAGGTCCTGGTGCTGCAAAAATACTGTAACACTTGTCTTTTGATTTAAATTTTAATTTCTCACCCCACGATGCATCTTTATCAAAAACTATTGCTGACTTTGAGTTCTTTATGTTTAGGTTTCTTTTTTTTAATTGATAAGCTGCAACTCTAGAAGTCTCATCTTTTGATGATAAAATTTTTTTTATTTCTCCACTGTCTTTAATCTCTTTTAAGCTAAGCAATGAAAGATCTGAATTGCCATCTTTATTGAATACTGCTATCTCACAGATTTGATTTCCCTCATTATTAATTATTTCAATTTCATCATCAGGAAATAATTGTATTCCTGTTAAACCACCACCATTAACCACATATCTTTCAACTCCAGGTGGCAACACGTTCAATCCGGGTTCTCTTATTTGAAATAATTCACTACTCATAAGCAATCATAAACACTTATATATTATATATATATGTTCTTGTTGACTATACATTTTCTTAGGCACATAATTAGACACTTAATATATTAAGAAAGGGGAAAATAATGAGAAAAATAATATCTCTTATATCTGCTTTAGTGATTTCAATGGTTTCTTTCGTTGGAGTTGCAAACTCAGCAGATAGTAAAAAACCCATTGTTATACCAACACACAACTGGTCGAGCCAAGTAGTTATGGCGTATGTGATCGGTGGAATTATGGAGAGCATGGGTAATAACGTTAAATACGTTCCAGCTGACTCTCAAGCTGTTTACGAATCTATAAGAATTGGAGACGTAACTTTATCACACGAAGTTTGGGAATCTGCATTTGGAAAATCTTTTGACACTGCTCGAGATAAGGGCGGAGTTTTAGATTGGGGTGATCATGAAGCAAGAACAATTGAGGATATGGGTTATCCTGATTGGGCTGTAAAATATTGTCCTGGTCTACCAGATTGGAACGCGTTAAAGAATCCAGATTGTGCTAAAAATTTTGCAACACCAGACTCTGGTGGAAAAGGACGAATGCTTGAAGGTCCTCAAAGTTGGCACGGAGACCTAATACCTCAAAGAATTGAAGCTCTTGGATTAGGTGATCTATGGACTGTTAAGTTTGCTGGTGGTGCAGATGCACTTTGGGCAGAACTTAAAGCAGCTAAAAAAGAAGGAAGAGGAACTATAATTTTCAACTGGACACCAAACTTTACTGATGGTGCTGGTTTTACTTTTATAGATTTTCCACCATACTATGATGGTTGTAGACCTGTAGACGGTGGTGATGGAAAATGTGGAGCTCCTGATGGCTATTTAAAAAAAGCTGTTAACGAGAACTTTCCAAAAACTCATCCAGCAGCTGCAGCAATGTTCAAGAAATTATCTTTTAACACAAGTCAAATTGGAGCAATGGCTGCTTTAGTTGACGAAGATAAGATGTCTCATGAAGATGCTGCAAAAAAATGGTTAGCTGACAATAAGTCTGTATGGCAAAGTTGGACTAAGTAATCACTTTATTTCAACTTAAAATCAAATTAAAATCTTCCCTAGTTTTACTAGGGGAGATTTTTTTTTTATTTTAGTGTAGTTTATAAAAGTAATGAGAAAGATTTTAATTTATATAATTTTAAGCTTTATATTTTCCAATATTAGTTTTGCAAAAAAATCAGGATGTACTGATGGAGATTGTAATAATGGTTTTGGAACATGGACTTACACTGATAAAACAACTTATGTTGGTGATTGGGTTAATGGGTCAAAAAAAGGAAAAGGTATTGAAACATGGCCAAATGGATATGTTTATGAAGGTGAATTTAATGACAGTAAATGGCATGGTATTGGAAAGTTGAAATTCCCCGATGGCTCCACTTATGAAGGAGAGTGGAAAAATAGTAAAATGCATGGCAAAGGAGTTTTTACCTGGTCTGATGGCAAAGTAATGGAAGGTACATGGAACGAGGGTAACCATGTTAAGTAACATCTATAGATTGTCTGAAAATTATAAAAATTCAATAGGTTTAGTTAGTTTAACAATTGTAATTTTCTTTACATTTTTTGTACTTAACATTTTTTTTGGACCAGATCCAAATGCTGAAAAAAAAATTGCTGAAAAAAAAAAAATTCAAGAACAAGCAAATGAATTTATTGAGAGTTTACCAAGAGGGGTACTAACGTTTTATGAAAGTGATAAAGGAAGAAAGCTTTCAGCAGAAGAATATAAAATTGTATGCAATAATACTAAGATAATTACACAAAGAGCAATTATGGGTGCGAACATTACAGATGCTAAAGCATTTAATTTATATACAGCAAATGGAGGTACTACCGGAAAATACGCAGTTAATTGGAACGATAGTAAAAATAAATGTTTTGCAAAATTTACCGTAAAACCTTTAGAAGGAACTTCAGACTCAGTAACAGTTGAGGGTGAGGCACTTGGATTTTTAAGAACAAGTATAGATACTAGGGTTTATTTTATTAAAAATTTTTAGATGGAGAATACACTAATAATAATAGTATAATTATTTAAATATGTCTTCTACACCAGTAATTAAATGTGAGTCTGTTTACAAAATTTTTGGAACTAATGCCAAAAAAATGCTTCAGAGTGCAAATGGTAATGTAGATGCAAAATCATTTCAGGACGCTGGATGTATTGTTGGAGTTAATAATGCTTCATTTGAGGTTTCTAAAGGTGAAATGCTTGTGGTTATGGGTTTATCTGGTTCGGGTAAATCAACATTGTTAAGATGCATATCTCGTTTGACTGACGCAACTGGAGGGAAAATATTTATTGAAGGTCAGGATCTTCTCGCAATGAACGAGAGACAATTAATTGAATTACGAAGAAATAAAATGGGAATGGTGTTTCAGAGTTTTGCCCTACTTCCCCACAAAACAGTTTTGGAAAACATAGCTTTTCCTTTACAAATAAAAGGAAGTAAAACTAACGAGAGTATTCAAAAAGCAGTCGAAATGGTTGAGCTTGTTGGCTTAAAAGGTAGAGAAAATTATTTTCCAAGAGAGTTATCTGGAGGTCAACAACAAAGAGTAGGTATAGCTCGTTCTCTTGCAGTTGAACCTGATATTTGGTTTTTAGATGAACCTTTTTCTGCTCTTGACCCTTTAATTAGAAAAGAAATGCAAGATGAATTTCTGAGACTTCAAGGAGTTTTGAATAAAACAATTCTATTTATCACACACGATTTTGACGAAGCACTAAGGCTTGCCGATAGAATAGCAATTATGAAGGATGGTTTAATTGAACAATTAGATACTCCAGCAGACATAGTTTTAAATCCAAAAACTGAATATGTAAGAAAATTCACTCAAGAAGTGCCAAGAGAAAAAGTTTTAAAGATCGAAGCTGTAATGGACAAATCTTCAGGGGGACAAAATGCTGACAATATCACTGTTTCAAAAGATGCTATAATTGAGACTGTGGCTGAAAAAATTTTAAGTCAGGATAAACCAGTGAGTGTGATAGATAAAAATAATAATGTAGTTGGAAGTGTAAAACCTTCAAAAATAATCCAAACTGTTTTTGGGCAAGGTAAAGAAAAAAAATAAATCACTATGGCTTTTCTTCAAAAATATCCTAAAGCTGTCCAATGGTCATTTTTGTTATTAGTGTTCTTTGGATTATGTTTTGCAATAGAGGTTCCTGATGGATATGAATTTGCAAAAGCTGGAACTGAATTTATTGATAAAGATAAATTAGATCAAACAAAATACAGCGTGTTTTGGAGATTACCTGCTTTTATAGCATGGATGCCCGGGTGGATAAATGACTCAGTTTTTTTTCTATTAAATGAATGGGCACCTATAGAATATTTTGATAGCGATATCCAGGAGACAAAATCTCGTCCAGTTGTTCTTCATATTACAAGAATTATTTCTAGATCAATGCTTTTCATGATTGAGTTCATAAGAGAAATTTTAATTGGAGGTGTTGAAACTGTTGTAGCATTTACTAGTTGGGATTGGTTAGATAAAAATCCTTGGGCAGAATTACCAGGCCTTCCTTGGACTATTGTTGCTGGTGCAGCTGTAGTTTTAGGATATAAATTAAATGGTAGGAATCTTGCGATCTTTGCTGGATTAACTATGATTTATATTTCAGCATTTGGTCAATGGAAACCTTCAATGCAAACTTTATCTTTTGTAATGGTTGCAGCTCCAATATCTTTTTTATTAGGATTAGGATTTGGAATATGGGCATACAGAAGTAAAAGAGTTGAAAATATTTTAAACCCACTTCTTAACGTTGCACAAACCATGCCACACTATTCTTATTTAGTTCCAATAATGGTTTTATTTGGTATTGGAGACCATGCTGGAGCAATAGCAACTATTATTTTTGCTACACCTCCTATGGTCAGATTGACTTTGTTAGGACTTAGAAAAGTTTCACCAGAAGTTATAGAGGCAGGAAAGATGAGCGGATGTAGTAATTTCCAACTCTTGTTTAAAGTATTAATACCAACTGCTCGTAGAGATATTTTAATTGGTGTTAACCAAGTTATCATGCAGTGTTTAGCAATGGCTGTTATTGCATCTTTTATTGGAGCAAAAGGACTAGGCTGGAATTTATTATTAGCTTTGAACCAATTACGAATAGGTTTAGCTTTAGAAGCAGGAATATGTATTACACTAATAGCTGTTTTATTAGATAAAATGTCATTGGCATGGGCAAACAAACAAATAAATTATTTTGAAAATCCAACTTTCTTTCAAAGAAATAAATATTTTATGATTTTTGTCGGAGTGGTCATAGCTGGATACATTTTATCATATATTGGAACATTCTATTTCAAAGAAGGATTTAATTATCTGTTTATTGTTCCACACAATAAAGGAATATCTACTGAAGCATTTTGGAATTCTGGTGTAGATTGGATACTTGATAACTTTTTTGATCCACTAAAAGTTTTTAATACTTGGTTAATTACACAAGTTTTAATTCCTATGAAAAATGCCTTCTTAAGAATGCCAGCAGTAGCTACTTTTGTACTTTTTATGGGCGCTGGATATATTATTGGGGGAATAAGATCTGCAATTGTTGTTGGAAGCTTTACATTATTTATAGCTCTAACTGAGTGGTGGGATAGAGCATTAATAACCATGTATATGGCAACATTCGGAGTAATTGTTTCAGGTATTTTAGGTATAATAATTGGAACTTTAAGTGCACAAAGTAAAACAAGCACTAAAATTACATTGGCGGTGTGCGACACACTTCAAACATTTCCGTCTTTTATTTACTTAATACCTGTAATTATGTTATTTGGAGTAACAGACACTTCTGTTTTAATTGCAGTTGTAATTTATGCAACAATACCTGCAACAAGATATACAATAGAAGGATTAAGAAGTGTTCCATCAGCATTACATGATGCAGGCTCAATGTCAGGAGTTAATAGACTTCAAAGATGGATGAGAATTGAACTTCCTTTAGCTTTTCCACATATGATGCTTGGAATAAATCAAACAGTCGTATTTGCTTTGTTTATGGTAATTATTGGAGCAATGATTGGGACAACCGATCTTGGACAATATATACTTAAAGCCTTATCTGACAGACAAGGAACCGGCAATGGTTTGATGTTGGGATTATGTGTAGCATTTATTGGACTTGCAGTAGATAATTTAATACGTACTTGGGCTGAAAAACAAAAGAAATTGTTAGGGCAGGATTAGTATTTTGTGAATGGGATACTTGCCATTGATCAAGGAACCACATCATCTAGAGCAATAATTTTTTCAAAAAGTGGTAAAAAATTAATTTCATCTCAATTAGAGTTTAAGCAATTTTTTCCAAAAAACGGATGGGTAGAACATAATCCCAACGAAATTTGGTCTACAACAATTAAAGTCACAAAAAATGTTTTGTTAAAATCAAAGAAGTTAAAAATAAATATTAAAGCATTAGGTATTACCAATCAAAGAGAAACAACTGTATGCTGGGATAAAAAAACAGGTGAACCAGTTTACAATGCGATTGTTTGGCAAGACAGAAGAACAGAAAACTACTGCAAAAAAATTAAAAAAAAAGAAAAATTAATTAGAAAGAAAACTGGTTTATTTTTAGACCCATATTTTTCTGCAACAAAAATTAAATGGATAATAGACAACGTCCCAAAAGCTAAAAAATTATTTAAAAAAAATGAGTTGCTGTTTGGTACAATTGACACCTTTTTGATTTGGAAATTAACCAATGGTAAAATTCACGCAACAGATGCCACAAATGCCTCAAGAACAATGCTTTTTAATATTACAAGTAACAAATGGGATAAAGATATTTTAAAAATATTCAAACTCAACGAAAAAATTCTTCCAACTGTTAAAAATTCTGCTGATGATTTTGGTTTTACAAGCGAGAAAATTATTGGACAAAAAATAAAAATTTCTGCTGTATTGGGCGACCAGCAAGCAGCAGCAATAGGTCAAGCATGTTTTGAAAAAGGATCAGTCAAAAGTACCTATGGTACAGGAGCCTTCTTATTAATGAATACTGGTGAAAAAAAGATCATGTCAAAAAATAAATTAATAACTACAATTTGTTACAGAATAAATAATAAAACTACATATGCTTTAGAAGGGTCTATATTTATTGCAGGTGCTGGTGTGCAATGGCTTAGAGATAAAATCAGGCTAATAGATAATGCTTATGAGACTGAAAAGATCGCGAAATCAAAAAAAAATAGTAAAGGTGTTTATGTTGTGCCAGCTTTCACAGGTCTAGGAGCTCCATACTGGAATTCCAAATCAAGAGGTTTAATTACGGGTCTTACAAGGGATAGTGATTGGAGAGATTTAGTAAGAGCAACAATTGAGTCTGTTGCTTATCAAACTTCTGATTTATTCTTATCAATGAGAAAAGATGGTTTAAACCCTAAAAGTGTTAAGGTTGATGGTGGTATGGTTTCAAATAATTGGTTTGTTCAATTTCTATCAGAAATTTTAAAAATTAAGATTACTAGATCAAAAATTAATGAAACTACTGCTTTAGGAGCTGCTTATATGGCTGGTTATCAAACTGGTATTTATAGATCACTCAGTGATATTAAACAAAATTGGAAAAAAGATAGAGACTTTAAACCAAAATTCAATAAAAGTTACAGAAATAAGTTATTGCAAGGTTGGCAACAAGCAATTAAAAAAACTTTAGCATAATTTTGTTATGGCAAAAATATTAGTAATTGGTGGCGGAGCAATGGGATCAGCTTTTACGATTCCTTGTTTAGATAATA
>CACGHU010000015.1 GCA_902572945.1 uncultured Pelagibacteraceae bacterium | reverse complement strand
GTCATCCTGCTTTTCCTGTCGACACTCATATTCACAGATTAGCTCAAAGATGGGGTCTTACAAATGGTAAAAATGTTGTTCAAACAGAGAAAGATTTAAAAAGAATTTTTCCTAAAAAATATTGGAATAAATTACATCTTCAAATAATTTTTTATGGTAGAGAGTTCTGTAAAGCTCGAGAATGTTACGGAATAACTTGTAAAATTTGTACTAGTTGTTATCCTAATAGAAAAAAACCAATTAAAACAAAGAAAGCTTAACATGAAAATTTTAGGGATAGGAAATGCGATTGTAGATGTCATTTGTAAAGTTGAGGATGATTTTTTGAGTAAAAACAATTTAACTAAGAGCACAATGAAACTAATTTTTGATGATAAAGAGTTCAAAAATCTACTATCTAATCTTAAAATCGAAAAAACTGTTTCAGGTGGGTCTGTTGCTAATTCGATTGTTGGTTTGTCTCAATTGGGTAATGATGTTGGTTTTATTGGTAAAGTTTGTGATGATGAGCTAGGCGGAAAATATGAAGAGGGGTTAAAAAAAGAAAATGTTAAATACTTTTATTCAAAGAAAAAAGAAGAACTTCCAACAGGAACTTGTTTAATACTAGTAACTCCAGACTCTGAAAGAACCATGTGCACTTTTTTAGGTACAGCAGGAAAAATAAACGAAAATGACGTTGATGAAGGTGCAATTAAAAAAAGTGAAATTATTCTTTTAGAAGGATATCTATGGGACGAGGGTGATCCTAAAAAAGCATTTGATAAAGCTATACAAAATGCAAATAAAGTCGCTATGTCTTTATCGGATCAATTTTGTGTTGATAGACACAAAGCTCATTTTCTAGAATTAGTAAAAAAAAAATTAGATATAACTTTTGCAAATGAACAAGAAATAATGTCATTAATCGACGCAAAATCTTTCGAAGAAGTGATAAGTTTCTCTAAATCTGTTGGTAAGACAATAGTATTAACACGAGGCGAAAAAGGAGCAATTGTAATTGATAATGATCAAGTCGTTGAATGTGGAATAAAGCAAGGACTTAAAATTGTGGACTTGACTGGTGCAGGTGATCTTTTTGCAGCAGGTTTTTTACATGGCTACGTAAATAATATGTCTCTGAAAGAAAGTTTAGACAAAGGTACTGAAATGTCATCTAAAGTTATTCAACAAATAGGCGCAAGGCTTTAAATTTTTATTTTTTTTTTCTTTTAAAACTACCTTTACCTTTTTTTGGTTTAATTACTCTAGGTTTGTATTTAGGTGTCATTAAATCCCTAGCTATAGAATTTTTTTTTTTCATTATATAAAGTAACCCTTTTTATCACTCTTAATAAAATTTTGATCATCAAAACTTTTTTTTAGTTTTTTTCTAAGTCTATAAACATGAGTTTCAACTGTATGTGTTTCTAGCTCTTGTGAGTAGCCCCACACCTCTTTTTGTAAAATATCAATATTAATTGGCTTATTCTGTTTTTTCAAAAATAAGATTATTTGAGTTTCTCTTTCTGTGAGTTTTAATTTTTTATTTTTAAAAGATATAATCCTAGAATTTATATCTAATTTATAACCTGCTATGTTTATATTTGATTGAAAGTCATATTGCTGCATTAACAAACTCGAATTAATTTTTTCAATTAAACTGAAAAAATTTAATGGAAAAGAATCAATTGTGACTATTTGTTTATTATTTATACTATCTTCATTAAATTTTTTTTTCGTTATTATTATAAAACTCTTATCGCTTCTTTTTTTTTGATTCTCTATTACCGATTTAACATCTTCAGAGCTAAATAATTCGAAATTAAAAAAGTTTCTAATCTCATAAATTATATTATATAAATCTTTAAGGTTTAAAATATAAACAGCTGATTTACTCATTTGATTAATTTATGCTAATAAAAGTTAAAAATAAAGACACTTTACTTTTTGATGACTTTATTTTTCGTTGTGTTGTCGGAAAAAAAGGAATTTCAGAGAAAAAAAGGGAAGGAGATTTCTGTACACCGAAGGGATCCTTTAAGTTACAAACTGTCTATTATAGACACGATAGAATTAAAAATATTGAAACAAAATTAAATATTAAAAGAATTCAACCATCTATGGGTTGGTGTAATGATCCACTAAATAAAAAATATAATTCTTTAATTAAAGTTAATAAAAAAATAAAACATGAAAAACTCTACAGAAAAGATAACAAGTACGATATCCTTGTAGTCATTGATTATAATTTAAGAAAACCAATTCCATTTAGGGGAAGTGCTATATTCATTCATTTAACAAAAAATTTTAAAGGAACAGCAGGATGTATAGCCTTGAATAAAATGGATCTTTTAATTTTATTAAAATTGGTTAATAAAAATACTATGATTAAGATTTTTTAACTTCTCGCACCAAATATTTTAGATCCAATTCTTACATATGTTGCTGAATTTTTTGCAGCTGATAAATAATCATTTGACATTCCCATACTTAACTCTTGAAGGTTTGTTTTTTTTTTAATTTTAAGCATTTTCTCAAAATAGATTTTTGTATCTTCTACAAAGGGCGGTATGCACATTAAACCTATTATATCTAATTTAAAATCTTCTATTTTCTTGTAAAATGTTTCAAATTCATTTATTGCAACTCCATTTTTTTGATCTTCATCTCCTATATTTATTTGTATAAAAAGCTTTGGTTTAAAGTTTTTTTTAACTTGTTCATTTGCAATTTTTTCAGCTAATTTTATGCTGTCTAGAGAATGTATAAAATCAAATAATGGTAAACAAAACTTAACCTTATTAGTTTGTAGTTTGCCAATTAAATGGAGTTTTATAGAGCTATTTTTTTCTTTGATTTCTGTCCATTTTTCCACTGCCTCTTGGACTTTATTTTCTCCAAAATGTAAGTGGCCATGCTCAATTGCTGGCTTTATATGCTCTATAGGAAATGTCTTTGATACAGCAATAACCTTTGTATTAGAATTTATTGCGCTAAGTTCCTTATTGATTAAAATTAAATTATTAACAATATTATGCATACTAATTTTAAAATTTATTATTTCATACAAAATTTTAATTTAAAAGAATTATCAAATATTAATACATCTATAAATGTTATCTATAGAAACTACCATAGTATTAACTATTTAAACGACCTTTTAAAAACTAGGGATTTTTGTAAAAAAAAAGGAATTAGCTTATATTTATCAAATAATATAAAACAGGCTAAAAATCTTTATTTAGACGGCATTTATATACCTGCATTTAATAAAAAACTAATTTATAACAATTTGAACTTACCACAAAAATTTAAAATTATTGGCTCTGCACATAATATTTCTGAGATTAAGATAAAAGAAAAACAGAATTGTGAAGAAATATTTTTAAGTCCTATTTTTAAGACAGATAAACACAATGATTATTTAGGTACAGTTAAATTTAATCTTAAAGCAATTGAAACAGAAAAAAAAATTGTTGCGCTAGGTGGAATTAATCCTAATAATTTAAAAAAAGTAAAGTTAACAAAATCTGTTGGAATAGCTTCAATATCTTGGATAAAAAAAAACGGCCTAAAATAAATTTTAGGCCGTTTTTAAATTTTTAACTTCTAGAAATAATTAGAATGCAAAATTAACTGCTAATTCTGTTACTTCGTCAGAAGCTGCGTTTGAATCCCAACCTGGATTATCAGTATCTGTTTGATAACCTTTGATTGACATTGAACCCATTGTGTATGCAAACTGTATTGAAGTTGAAGACATTTCAACATCAGCGATCTCAGTTCCACCTTTTACATTAGACTGAGCATCGTATGTTTCTTCTAATTCACCCCATGAAATTGATAAATTTTCATTTACGTTAAACGCAATTGACATTTTTTCAAATTCAAAGTTACCTTTTGCTGCTGCAATAGTTTTAGCTGCAGTAGCTGCTTCACCAGCACCTACTAATCCCATGTCAAGTCCACCAGTTTGGTAACCGATTGAAACAGGTCCGAATGAGTAGTTAGCGTACCATGTTGCAGACATTGGATTTGCTTTTCTTAGCGTATCACCTTGGTCTTGTTGTACTTCTTCACCAAATGCACCAGCTGATAAACCAGCGTAAGATACGTTAACACCAGCAGTTGTTGATGAACCATAAGTTTTTGATTGAGCTGCAACTCCACCTTCGCCAGTTGCTGCATCACCTGCTTCTGGAGTGTATCCAAGCATAAATGATACTGAACCGCCACCTACATCAAATGATGGAGATGAATACATAACTTGGTTTCCATCTGATAATGCACCCATGTTATCTATTGCTGTTGAAGTTTTCATACCATCGTGGTTTTCTTCGTAAGCTCTTGGAGTTACATCGTCAAATGCACCACCAACACCTGCTAAACCATTACCGATAGTAATTGTTCCCATTCCTCCCATAGTCAAAGCAACGTTTGAAGATGAAAGAGCTGAGCTTTCTGTTAAGATCATAGTTGTAGAAACTGTGAAACCATTATCTAATTCACCTGAACCAGAAAACGTAATGTCATGGTTAAAACCATAACCTTCGTCAGTTCTTACACCTACTTCCTCAGATGAGAATGTATAACCAGCATCACCTGATGCAGTTATTTCACCTGCGAAAGCTGAACCAGCAACTAAAGATGTTCCTAAAGCTGTTAGTCCGATTTTTTTTAGTGTATTCATAATAAATACTCCTTTTGTTATTGTTTATTCATATGAATGGAAGGTTTATATAAAATTACAGCCAGTAAGTTGATATTTAAGCGGGTAAAATTGATAATAAATTCGATTATGTTGCATTAATATCACTTAAAAAATCCACATTTTACACCATTTATTTTATTTATGTGTCATTTTGGTGCTTTTGAGCAATTTACAAACTTTTAAGTGTGTTTTTTTCAATAATATCATTAAAAACTGTAATATCTAACAATGAAAACCAAATATTTAATATTAATTTTTTCGTTAATATCTCTGTTAGTTTTATCTGCTTGTAAAAATCCCTTTAGGTATACAGACGCTCGAGAAATTCCAGTTGATGGTGAGGAGAGGGTCAGAAAAAATATTGAAGAAGGAAGAGGGATAACAATTTTTAATAATAAAAAAAAAGGTGGTGTTTTTGATTTTGCTTCGTCAAATGAATTATGGAGAGCATCGATCGAGGTATTAGATTTTGTAAGTTTTACAAATGCCAGTTATTCAGGTGGGATTATAATAACAGATTGGTTTTCTGGAAATACAAATTCTAATGAGAATAATCAACGAGAATTAAAAATAACTGTACGTTTTTTATCTAATGAAATCAGAGCTGACGGTATCAAAATAGTAATACATGAAAAGGTTTGTACTGATAAAGCAAAAATAAATTGCAATATAAGTAAAATAAAATCTAATATTGGGAATGATATAAAATTGGCAATTCTAAAAAAAGCAGCCCTTTTAAAAAAAGAGACGGAAAAAAAAACTAAAAAATAATTAACTTAGTTTCCTTCATAAATTATTATGGAAAGATACAATTTTAAAAAAATAGAGAGGAAATGGCAGAATTTTTGGTCTAAAAATAAATCATTCAAAACCAAGATAGATCCAAACTTGAAAAAATTTTATTGTTTGGAAATGTTTCCATATCCATCTGGAAAAATACATATGGGACATGTGAGAAATTATACAATAGGTGATGTACTATCTAGATATAAGTCATTGCAAGGCTACAATGTACTTCACCCAATGGGCTGGGACTCATTTGGAATGCCTGCTGAAAATGCAGCGAGAGAAAATAATTTACATCCTAAAGATTGGACTGAAAAAAATATTTCAATTATGAAGGATCAACTACAAAGTTTAGGTCTTTCGATAGATTGGGATCGAGAAATTTCTACATGTGATGAAAGGTATTACAAACACCAACAAGAATTTTTTATAGAGATGTATGAGAAAGGTTTAATTTATAGAAAAGAAAATTATGTAAATTGGGATCCTATAGATCAGACTGTTTTAGCCAATGAACAAGTAATTGATGGAAAGGGTTGGAGATCTGGAGCTTTAGTTGAAAGAAAAAAACTCAATCAGTGGTTTTTTTAATATTTCTAAATTTTCTAATGAATTATTAGAAAATTTAAACAGTTTAGACAATTGGCCAAAAAAAGTAAAAATTATGCAAGCTAACTGGATTGGTAAATCATTTGGATGTGAAATAGATTTTAAGATTAATGGTAATTTACCAGTTGATACTATTAAATGTTTTACAACAAGACCTGATACTTTGTTTGGTTTTTCATTCTTAGCAGTATCAGTAGATCATCCTATATCCAAGTTTTATGAAAATGATCCAAAATTTAAAAAATTTAAAGAAGAATGCTCAAAAACTGGAACTACTGAAGAGTCTATTGCCCAAGGTGAAAAAATTGGTTTTAAAACAAATTTGATGGCTGTAAATCCTCTTTCTCAAAGTGAAGAGGTCCCAGTTTATTTTGCGAATTTCGTTCTCATGGATTATGGGTTTGGTGCTGTGTTTGGTTGTCCAGGGCATGATCAACGTGATTTAGATTTTGCTCTAAAATATAATTTACCAATTAAAACGGTTGTTAAACCAATTGATCATGGCAACAATTTTAAAGTTGAAAATGAGGCGTTTACTGGATCTGGTATAATAATTAATTCAGATTTTTTAAATGGATTAAGTGTTCCAGATGAGTCAATTGTTGAAACAATTAAGATAATTGAAGAAAAAAAAATTGGGAAGAAAACTATTAATTTTAGATTAAAAGATTGGGGAGTTTCTAGACAAAGATATTGGGGATGCCCCATACCAATGGCTTATGACAAAGATGGGAATGTATATCCAATACCAAGAGATCAACTTCCAGTAAAATTACCTGAAAAAATCAATTTAAAGTCACAGGGAAATCCGCTGGACCAAGAAAAAGAATGGAGAAAAATAAATATAAACGGAATAGATTGTTTAAAAGAGACTGATACACTCGACACATTTGTCGATTCATCTTGGTATTTCTTAAGATTTTGTTCGCCAAATAATGAACAATATGGATTTGATTATGATGCTGTAAAGTACTGGATGCCAGTAGATCAATACATTGGAGGTGTGGAACATGCAATATTACATCTACTTTATTCAAGGTTTTTTATGAGAGCTATAACTTATAAAAATAATAATTTTTCACTTTCAGAGCCTTTTGAAAGTTTATTTACTCAGGGAATGGTTTGCCATGAAACTTACAAAGATAAAAATAACAATTGGTTGAGTCCAGATCAAATAGATACGAAAGATGGAAAAAAGTTTTATGTAAAAGATCAGCCAAATAACATAGTCTCTGTAGGACCGCCTGAGTCAATGTCTAAATCTAAAAAAAATACAATTGATCCTGCTAAAATGATAGAAAATTATGGCGCCGATGCAGTTAGACTTTTTATACTGTCAGATAGCCCGCCTGAAAAAGACGTTCAATGGTCTGAACAAGGAATGTTAGCCTCCTTTAAATTTATCCAAAAATTTTGGTTAATAAATAATCGAATAAAAAAAATAATTGAAAAATGCTCAAATGAAGAAAATCAAGAGGGAGACTTTGAATTAACAAAATTTACAAATCGACTGATTAATAAAATTAACATCAATCTTGAAAGATTTAATTATAACGTGATTATTGCAAACATGCACGAAACTTATAATTTTTTAAATAAAATTTTAGATAAAAAGTTTAATAAAAAAGTTTTATGCGAAAATTATAAAAATATTTTAACGATAATGTCTCCTGTCATACCGCATATAATTAATGAATGCTCAGACGTTAATAATTTTGATAATTTGCAGAAATGGCCTTCAGTTAACAAAAAATACCTAGAAGAAGAGACTGTTTCTATAGTTGTTCAAATTGGTGGTAAAAAGAAAGGTATTATCGAAACCAAAAAAGATACTGAACAAAAAAACAGTGATGGATCTAATATTAAAAGAAGATAGGATAAGTAAAAACATAAAAAACAAAAAAGTAGACAAAGTTTTTTTTGTTAAAAATAGATTAATAAATATTTTACTTGATGATTAAAAAAATTATTTTGTTTAGCTTTGTTATAGTATTTTTAAATAACTGTGGTTATACCCCTATATATTCAAAGAAAAACTTGAACTTTGAAATTGAAACATTAACAACTACTGGTGAAGCTAAAGTAAATAAAATACTATTAAATAAATTAAATATTTATAGTGATATACCTAATGCACAAAGAGCTTTGAAACTTCTAATAAATTCCAAAACAACAAAGTCCACAATAACTAAAGATAAAAAAGGAAATCCAACCCAATTTTCAATGAATTTACTAGTTACCATGAAAATTACAGACGATAAAAATAACACGATGGAAACTAAATTTTCGGAAAGTTCTACATACGATAATAGCAATAATAAATTTGATTTAAGAAAATATGAAGATAATTTAATTAAAAATATGACAGAAAAAATCTTTTCTGAAATGATTTTATTTATACAAACGAGTAATCCTTAATGATATTTAAGCCTTACCAAATTTTAAAGTTAAAAGATAAAAAATTTAACTTTTTTTTACTTTACGGACAAAATGATGGCCAAAAGAATGATGTGATTGACCAAATATTAAAAAATGATTTTACAAATAATATCTATAGATATGATGAAGAAGATATTTTAAGCAATTTTGAAAATTTTTTTTCTGAACTTTTAAATAAATCTTTTTTTGAGGACAAAAAAATAATTATTATCTCAAGAGTCTCTGATAAAATTTATCATTTAGTTGAAAGTGTAAAAAATACTAATATTGATGATATTAAAATTATAATAAATTCAAAACCGCTTGATAAAAAATCAAAGCTAAGATCAAATTTTGAAAAAGAAAGTGATCTAGTATGTATTCCTTTTTATAGTGAAGACAACTCCTCTTTAGCAAATATTGCAAATAATTTTTTTAAAGAAAAAAAAATTGCTATATCGAGAGAAATGCTAAACTTATTAGTCGAAAGATGTCGAGGTGATAGAATAAATTTAAAAAATGAATTGTCAAAAATCGAGTCTTTTGCTTTAAATAAAAAAAAAGTTTCAATTGACGATATATTAAAACTTACAAATCTTTCAGAAAACTATAGCTTTTCTGAACTTGCAGATGCATGTTTAAGTAAAAATAAAAAAAAAACTTTTTTAATTATCAATGAAAATAATTTTTCATCGGAGGATTGTGTTATAATAATAAGATTTATTTTGAATAAAGCTAAAAGAATATTCGATATAAAGATGATGGAAAAAGAAAAAAACGTCGATGAATGTTTGGCAAACTACAGACCACCAATATTTTGGAAAGACAAAGAAACTGTAAGACAACAAGTAAAGCATTGGAGTTTAGAAAATATAAAGAAACTCATTATTTTACTTAATGATTTGGAACTATCAGTTAAGAAAAATACTTTAATTTCAGTAAATATACTAAATAATTTTATTCTAGAACAGGTTGGCTCTAATAATTAGCTTTAATAATGTAGATGAGCTTATTCAGCTGATCTAAATCTTTATAATTAAAGGATATTGAGCCTGAATTGTTTCTTTGATTTTTAATAGAAAC
This sequence comes from uncultured Pelagibacteraceae bacterium, assembly GCA_902572945.1. Classification (GTDB taxonomy): domain Bacteria; phylum Pseudomonadota; class Alphaproteobacteria; order Pelagibacterales; family Pelagibacteraceae; genus Pelagibacter. Next base: position 6,116 of record CACGHU010000015.1, on the reverse strand, counting down.
TCTTATGCCCAATTTATTAATTAATATATTTTCTAATTCTTTTAAATTAGAGTCTTTTGAAATCAATTTAATTTTTTTTGGTTTTTTAAATAAATTTACCAAATTTTCTGCTTGTCTGACTGATAATTTTTTTTCAACAATTTTTTTAGCTATGAGATTGGCATTTTCCATGCCTACCAATACTTTTGCATGACCCTGTGTAATTTTACCAGCTTCAATCAAAGCAATTACTTCTTTTGGCAAAGATAATAATCTCAAACAATTTGCTATGTGTGCCCTACTCTTTCCAATAAATCTTCCAACTTTTTCCTGATCATAACCAAACTCATCCATTAGCCTTTTATAACCTGTTGCCTCTTCTACTGGATTAAGATCACTTCTTTGGACATTTTCAACAATACCGAACTCAAGAGCTTTGATGTCGTCAGCCTCAATTACAACAACAGGAATTTCGTTTAAACCAGCGTTTTGGGATGCAAGCCATCTTCTTTCTCCAGCAATGATCTCATATTTTCCATCTATATCTTTTGATTTTCTTACAATTATAGGCTGAACAACGCCTCTTTCTTTTATTGAACTGGTCAGTTCCTCTAAAGAAGTTTTATCAAATATTTTTCTTGGCTGAAATTTGCCTCTAACGATTTCGCTGATTGAAATTTTATTTTTAATTGTTGATTTTTTATTATCACCAATCAATGAAGACAAGCCTCTACCTAAGCCTTTTTTTTGCTTAAATACACTCATGCTGCACTCTCCATAAGTTTTTCTTGATTTAGGAATTCCTCAGTTAAATTCAAATAAGACTTACTGCCTGGACAAGACTTATCATAAATCAAAACTGGAATACCGTGCGATGGTGCCTCGGAAAGTCTAACATTTCTTGGAATGACTGTGTTATAAACTTTCTCTTTAAAATAATTTCTTGCTTCTTTTTCTACCTGACTAGAGAGTTTATTTCTCTTGTCATACATTGTTAAAATTATACCTCTAATGAATAGCTCTGGATTTAGGCCCTCTTTAACTCTATCAATAGTTTTAACCAATTGTGTCAAACCTTCTAAAGCAAAGAATTCTGTTTGCAAAGGAACTATCAAGGAGTTTGACGCAACAAGTGCCATTACAGTTAGCAAGCTTAATGATGGTGGGCAATCAATAAACACATGACTATAATTTGATCCATTTTCGTTGAAATATTCGGATAATTTATCTCTTAAAATAAATGCTCTGCCATTATCTCCTGCAGTTTCCACCTCTAGGCCAGATAAATCAACGTTTGATGTTATAATGTCTAGGTTTTCAAATTCAGTATTTTGTACAATTTCTGAAATAGTTTTAGATCCATTAAGGGCGTTATAAATATTTTTTTCTGATCCATCTATATTTGAATGTCCTAATCCAGTTGTTGCATTTCCTTGGGGATCAAGATCTATTACTAATATTTTTTTATCTTCATTAGCTAATCCAGCGGCAAGATTAATTACGGTTGTTGTTTTCCCAACTCCCCCTTTTTGATTAATAATTGAAATTATTTTAGTTTTCATTTTTTTTTTAAATTACAGATTTTGATTATTTTTGACTCAGAGCTCGTTAAGCTTTTTTTTTCTCTATAGTCAAAGTTCCAATTTGATAAAGCTTTTTCAAAAATATTTTTTTTATTTTTCCCAAGAAAAAAAACAACACTTTTAAATTTTTTAAAATTTTTTTCTGCCAAGTCTAGTACGATAGGCAAAGGCTTGAAAGCTCTAGCAATTATCAAATCTGTTTCTATATTTTTTTCTTTAAAAATATCTTTTTGGAAAACTTCAGCGTTTAAATTCAATTTTTCTTTAACAGTGGATAGGAATTCACATTTTCTAAAGCTCTTTTCATATAAATGAAATTTCATATCAGGCTTTTTAATCTTCATTATAATGGCCAAAACAATTCCGGGAAGCCCAGAGCCAGATCCAACATCTGTACAAATATCATATTTTTCATCAATAAATTCAATAGTTTGCGCACAGTCAACAATATGTCTTTTTCTCATATCTTTCTCTGTGGATTTTCCAATTAAGTTAATTTTCTTATTTTCTTTTTTCAATAAATCGCAGTAAGCCTCAAACTGTGGAAATGTTTCACGTGAAACATTTAGAGGCTCTAGATTTTTATATTCTAAAATATTCGAATCAATCAAGCTATGTTCTTAATAGACTTTCTTTTGAGGTGAGACAACAAAATATATGCTGCGGCTGGAGTTATACCATCAATTCTTAGTGCTTGGCCTAATGTTTTAGGCCTTATTTTCTTAAATTTTGATTTAACCTCATTGGATAGACCGCTGAGTCTATCATAATTTACACTATCGGGGATTTTAAGATTTTCATCTTTCTTAAAGGCTAATATGTCTGCTTTTTGTTTCGTTAAATAACCCCTATAATGTGCTCTTATTTCTAACTGTTCATCAATATCCTTTGATTTATAGGGTATTTCAGGCCATATTTCTCTAATTTTGCTCATTGTAACACCTTTTTGACTTAAAATTTGCTCCGCACTTCTTAAAATTCCATCCTTTGCGATGTTCACCTTATATTTTGCGACTTTAGACGGAGAAATACTTAAATTTGTCATTATTTTGTTTAAGTTGGATAAATTTTTTGACTTTTCATTATAGATTTCAATTCTTTGATCATTTATCAATCCTATATCAATACCTTTCTGAGTAAGTCTTAAATCAGCATTATCTGCTCTAAGACTTAATCTATACTCAGCCCTCGATGTGAACATCCTATACGGCTCTGCAACGCCTTTTGTAACCAAATCGTCGATCATAACGCCTATGTAAGCATCTGATCTATCTAAAATAAATGGCTCACATTTCTTTACGGATAGGGCTGCGTTAATTCCTGCTACAAGTCCTTGAGCGGCTGCTTCCTCATATCCTGTTGTTCCATTTATCTGTCCAGCCAGGTAAAGATTTTTAATTTTTTTTGTTTCCAATGTTAAAAAAAGTTCTCTCGGATCTACATAATCGTACTCGATTGCATACCCCGGTCTCAAAATTTTAACATTTTCTAAACCATTGATATTATTACATATTTCTTGCTGAATCTCGGCTGGAAGGGAAGTTGAAATACCATTCGGGTAAATAGTAATATCGTTTAGTCCTTCGGGTTCAAGAAAAATTTGGTGCCTTTGTTTATCAGAAAACTTATACACTTTATCTTCAATTGAAGGGCAATATCTTGGGCCAACACCCTTTATATTACCTGAGTACATTGCACTTAGTTTGATATTCTTTGAAATGATTTTATGTACCTTATCATTGGTATACGTCATCTTACATGAAACTTGTTTATTAGTGTTTTTTACAGTTAAGAATGAAAAGAAGTATGGATCATTGTCAGCAAGCTGTTCTTCCAAATTATCATAATTTATCGTCCTACTATCTAATCTCGGAGGAGTTCCTGTTTTTAATCTTCCAATTGTAAAATTAAATTTTTTTAACTGTTCACTTAAACCTGTAGAGGGTTTTTCATTGTATCGCCCGGCTGGTGTCTTTTCCTCTCCGATATGTATAAGACCATTCAAAAACGTACCAGTTGTGAGTATAAGCTTAAAGCATCTAATTTTATTACCTGACTGTGTAACAAATCCATTTACAGTGTTTTTGTTGAATATAAATTTAATTACAGGATCAGAAAAAACGCTTAAATTACAATAGTTTAGAAGTTTTTTTTGCATATATTCTTTATATAGAGATCTGTCACTTTGGGTTCTAGGACCTCTTACAGCTGGTCCTCTGCTTCTGTTTAAAAGTCTAAACTGTATACCTGACTTATCTGCTACTACTCCCATTACACCATCTAATGCATCAATTTCTCTGACTAAGTGTCCTTTACCTAAACCGCCTATTGCAGGATTGCATGACATCTCACCTATTGTTTCAACTTTATGAGTATATAAGGCTGTTTTTATACCCAACCTAGCAGAAGCAGCAGCTGCTTCACAACCTGCATGGCCACCACCAATTACTACCACATCAAAAAATAAATCTTTTGTCATGGTAAAAATATAGTTATTTTTTTATTATTTGCCAATACAGAAGTCATTGAAAATACTACCAAGTATTTCCTCAACATCTACTATTCCAACAATCATTCCAAGATGTCTTACGGCTAGTCTAAGGTCCTCTGCCGCTTTATCAAAATCATTTTCATTTTCTTTTTTTATGAACTCGTCTAAGTGATAAACACATTGCATAAGATGTTGCCTATGCCTTTCCCGTGTTATTATTGTGTCCTCTACACTCACAAATTTATTTTTTAAATTTTTTTTTATTTGATTTATAAGTTTATCAATGTTTGTTTCATCTTTAATGGAAATTAATATGGGATTGTATTTCTCTAACTCGTTGGTTTTGTTTAATCCAAGATCTAATTTATTTATTACAAATATTGATTTTTTAAGATCTAGATCCTTCAAAAAGTCAATAAAATCAACAGTTTTTGGCTCAAAGAGAAGAATGTTTAAATCAGCATCTTCTGCTCGTTTAAGAGCTAATTTTATTCCTTTTTTTTCTATTTCATCCTCAGATTTACGTATTCCAGCAGTATCAGACATCACCACTGGAAAACCATCCATATTTATATGAACCTCAATTATATCTCTTGTAGTTCCAGCAATTTCAGAAACAATTGCTACCTCTCTCTTAGAAAAATAATTGAGTAAACTAGATTTTCCAGCGTTTGATGGGCCAATTATTGCAATTTTAAAGCCTTCTCTTATTTTTTCTCCTACTTTACTATCTTCCAATGTTGTTTTTATTTCCTGCTTTACTTTTTCTGAGCTAATTTTAATATTTTCTAATATATTGCTGGGAAGATCTTCATCTGGAAAATCTATTTTTGCTTCTAATTTTGATAATATTTTTTTCAATGCTTCTCTCCAATAATTGAACTTTTCTGAACTTTTTCCACTCATAATCCTTAATGCTTGTTTTCTTTGAATTTCTGTTTCTGAAGCTATTAAATCACCAATACTTTCGGCTTTTAAAAGATTTATTTTATCATTTTGAAAAGCTATTTTTGTAAATTCTCCTGCCTCTGCTAATCTACAATTATCTATTTCTGATATACTTTCTAAAATAGATTTTATAACTGCTCTACTTCCATGAGCGTGGATTTCTAACATGTCTTCACCTGTATAACTATTTGGTCCCGGGAACCAAATTAAAATACACTCATCTATTAGCTCTTTTGTTTTTTTATGGATGATTTTTTTTAGGGTAGCGACTCTGGGTTTTGGATATGTACCGTTTGTTATTGCTTTAATAACGTTTTTTGTATTAGCTCCAGAAATTCTGATTACTGCAACTCCAGAGATACCAGGGCCTGATGAAAGTGCGTAGATTGTCATAAATTTGATATCTAAATTATAGATATTATAAATTGAAAATCTTTTTTGTAAATTGTCCTTTATAGTATTTTAATTTTACTAAAGAAAATTATTTCTTTATTGATTATTTTATCTAATTATTTTCTAATTTATTAAATATTAAGGCTACCATTTTCTTTTATTATCAATGAAAATGCTGCCTTTATTGGAAAGTAACAATCTGAATTATTATTATTAATTAAATATGGTAAAATATAGAGTTCTGTTCCAATATCCTCAAAGCCTAGATTAAAATTAACAATTTCATTTTTTTGGTAGAAAATATTTTTTTTTGTTCCATCTTTAAAATTTAATTCAACAATTTGATCTCCCTTATATTTTCTTTGATTTTCTATAACTTTATTAATTTTGTAAATACCTAAACCTCCGTAAGCAGATTTTACTTTGATTGGTCCAAGATCTGGATTGAAACTTAGTTTTTTCATATCAATGTGCCTTTGAAAATCACTTAATATCTTTGAGCTAATTTGCTCGTTTGGGTTAATTTTTTTAACTATGTCTTTTAATATTTTTGCCCAAAAATCGTTCTTACAATACTTTTCATCTATTAATCCCCACATATCATAGTAAGTACCAATCTGATTGGCAAAAACGCCGGCTCTTTTTTTATCTGAAATTAAAAAATTTATAGCTTTCCTAAATTGTTCAATTTCTATTTTTTCAATATTTCTGTCATCAAAATC
>CACGHU010000014.1 GCA_902572945.1 uncultured Pelagibacteraceae bacterium | reverse complement strand
GGACTATTCAAGATGTATCAATATTAACTATTTTGAGGGAGCCAATACGGAAGCAGTCACATCAGGAAGATACAAAACAAAAAACTTAATTTATTATAATAATAATAAATATCCAATTCCAAAAAAATTTAAAAAATTACATTCCTCTTTAAATGAAATTTTAAAAATAACAAAAAAAAATGATGATCCAAGAGACTATAGAGTTAATTGCGATAAAATTAAAAATGAGCTTGGTTTTAAAATTAGTAAGACAGTTCCAGATGGAATTATGGAAATTAAACATCTAATTGAAAATCACTTAATTAAAAATCCTGAGGATCAAAAATACTATAATATACCGCATGAAAGAAAATAATAACAATTTAGCAATAATAGATTTTATCAAAGCAATATATAATAAGAAAAAATTTGTAGCTCTCCATGAGCCAAGATTTTTAGGAAATGAAAAAAAATATTTAAGCGAATGTATTGACTCAACATTTGTGTCGTCAGCTGGAAAATTCGTTGATGAATTTGAGGAAAAAATTTCAAAATACACTGGAGCAAAGTATGCTGTAGCAACGGTAAATGGTACCTGTGCACTTCATATATCTTTGATATTAGCTGAGGTAGATAAAGATAGTGAAGTGATCACTCAACCGTTAACATTTGTTGCAACTTGTAACGCAATTAGTTACTGTAACGCAAAACCTATATTTATTGATGTTGATAGAGATACAATGAGTTTATCACCATCCGCTCTGAAATCTTTTCTTGAAAAAAATACAATTATTAAAAATAAAAAATGTATAAATAAAAAAACGAAAAAAATAATTAAAGCATGTATTCCAACACATTCTTATGGACATCCTTGCCGAATTGATGAAATAAAAAAAATACTTAAAAAGTATTATATATTTTTAATTGAAGATGCTGCTGAAAGTTTGGGAAGTTTATATAAAAACAAACATACAGGCACTTTTGGCGAATTGGGTGTAATTAGTTTTAATGGGAATAAAATAATTACATCAGGTGGAGGAGGCTGTATTGTTACCAACAATAAACTTCTTGCAAAAAAAGCTAAGCACCTAACTACGACTGCTAAAGTCAATCATAAATGGGATTTTAATCATAATATGGTTGGTTATAACTATCGTATGCCCAACTTAAATGCAGCGTTGTTAGTTGCACAATTAGAAAAATTAGATGACTTCATTGCTAGCAAACGCAATTTAGCGAATATTTATGAAACTTTTTTTAAAGACACAGATTATAATTTTTTTAAAGAACCAAAAAATAGTAGATCAAATTATTGGTTAAACTCCATTATTCTTAAAGATAAAACTCAACGAGACAAATTTTTAGATGAGACAAATTCAAATGGTGTTATGACAAGACCAACCTGGATATTAATGAATAAGTTACCTATGTTTAAAAACGCACAATGTGTTTATTTAATAAATTCAAATTGGCTCGCCGAACGAGTTGTCAATATACCAAGTAGTGTTAAATTATGAATAAAATTATTTTAATTGGTGGAGGTGGACATTGTAAATCAGTAATTGATGTCATTGAGCAAGAAAAAAAATTTAAAATTGCTGGCATAGTAGACAAATCAAATCTTTTAGGCTCTAAAATTTTAGGATACAGGGTAATTGGTAAAGATTACGATTTAAAAAGTTTAGCTAAAAAATATAAGTATGCTTTAATAACAATTGGCCATATTAAATCACCAATTTCGAGAATAAAACTATTTGATTTAGCTGTCAAAACTGGATTTAAGTTTCCCTCTATCATCTCTCCAAATGCTTATGTCTCAAAGCATACTAAAATTGGAAATGGCACTGTAGTTATGCATCATGCAATAATTAATGCCAATACATCTATTGGTGATAACTGTATTATAAATTCTAAGGCCCTGATTGAACATGACTGCTCAATATTAAATCATTGTCATGTCTCTACTAATGCTACTATCAATGGTGGGGTAAAAATTGGACCAGAATGTTTTATTGGTAGCAATGCGATAACAAAGGATAACATTACAATAAAAGAAAAGAGCTTTATCAAAGCTGGAACTTTAATAAAATGAGCGTATTTATAATTGCAGAAGCGGGCGTAAACCATAATGGTTCGTTTGATGTAGCAAAAAAATTGATTGATGTTGCATCTTCTGCAGGGGTTGATGCAATTAAATTTCAAACATTTAAGGCAGCTAATATTGCAACTAAAAAAACTCAAAAAGCAATCTATCAAAAAAAAACAACAAATAAAAAAGAGACTCATTTCAATATGCTTAAAAAGCTAGAGCTTAGTGTTGAAATGCACAAAGAACTTATTTTGTATTGCAGAACCAAGAAAATAATTTTTTTATCATCTCCATTTGATCACGAAAGTATAGAATTATTAAAAGATTTAGGCTTGAAAATATTCAAAATACCTAGCGGAGAGATTACAAATCTTCCATATCTTAGACATATAGGAAAATTAGGTAAAAAATTAATTCTCTCAACAGGAATGTCAAATATGGATGAGATTAAAAATGCTTTGAATGTTTTAATCGATTCAGGTACTAAAAAAAATAATATAACTGTTTTGCATGCAAATACTGAATACCCAACTGCGATGGAAGATGTAAATTTAAAAGCAATGTTAACTATAGGAAACACTTTTAATGTAAATTATGGATATAGTGACCACACCGCAGGGATAGAAGTAGATATCGCGGCAGTTGCAATGGGTGCAACTTGTGTGGAAAAACATTTTACTTTAGATAAAAATATGAAAGGGCCTGACCATAAAGCCAGTCTTGAACCCTATGAATTAAAAGCTATGGTTAAAGCCATAAGAAATATTGAAGTTGCTCTTGGAAATGGAATAAAAAAACCCTCTAGAAGTGAATTATCAAATTTGCGAGTTGTCAGAAAATCAATTGTTGCAAAAAAAGCGATTAAAAAAGGAGATATTCTAAGCACAGATAACCTAACAATTAAAAGGCCTGGCAAGGGTGTTAATCCTATGAGATGGGATGAGTTTATTGGAACTAAATCAAAAAAAAATTACAAAAAAGACGAGTTAATTTGAGCAAGAGAAAAATTTGCGTAGTTACTGGATCACGAGCAGAATACGGACTTTTGTATTGGTTGATTAAAGAAATTGAAACTGTCAACGATCTTAAACTGCAACTAATTGTTACAGGAATGCATTTGAGTCCAAATTTTGGTTTGACTTATAAAATAATAGAGGAAGATTTTAAAATTGATAAAAAAATAGATATGAATTTATACTCTGATAATAGCATAGGTATTTCAAAGTCGATGGGAATAGCCCAAACATCTTTAGTAAAAGCTTACAAAAAATTAAAACCAGACATTGTGGTAGTTTTAGGTGATAGATATGAAATTTTTAGTGCTGCAAGTGCGGCTATGATTTCTAACATACCAATTGCTCATATTCATGGAGGCGAAATAACAGAGGGGTCATGGGATAATAGTATCCGTCATTGCATATCAAAGATGGCACATCTTCACTTTACAGCCACAGAGGAATATAGGAATAGAATAATCCAGTTAGGGGAAGACCCTAAAAGAGTTTTTAACATAGGAGGGATGGGAATTGAAAATATAAAAAAATTAAAACTTTTAAGCAAAAATGAATTAGAAAAATCTATTAATTTTAAATTAAAGAAAAAAAATATATTAATAACCTTTCATCCTGTAACTTTAGAAAATAATACCTCAAAGAAACAATTCCAGGAATTGCTTAATGCAATCAATGATTTAAATGATATTGGTATTATTTTCACTAAAACAAATAGTGATCTGAATGGAAATATTATCAATCAAATGATTGACCAGTTTACAAAAAAAAACTCAAAAAATTCAATTGCATTTACATCTTTGGGACAACTAAAATATCTTAGTGCTTTGCAATATGTAGACGCTATAATAGGAAATAGTTCAAGTGGATTACTTGAGGCTCCAAGTTTCAAGACAGGAGCGATAAATATAGGTGATAGACAAAAAGGTAGAATTAGAGGAAAAAATGTAATTGATTGTCTGCCAAATAAAAAAAGTATTCAAAAATCTTTAGTTAAGCTTTATTCTAAGAATTTTCAAATGCTATTGAAAAATGTTAAAAATCCCTACGATAATGGAACATCAAGTAAAAAAATAATTAGAGTTTTAAGAAGTTTTAAACTAAAGGGTATTTTAAAAAAAAAATTTTATAATATTAATTTAAAAATATGAAAAATATTGAAAAATTAAAAATCACTAAAGACTCAACAATTAAACAGGCTCTAAAAGTAATATCTGAAGGTGACGTTAAGATTGCGATTGTAGTAGATAAAGAAAATAGATTGCTGGGTACTTTAAGTGATGGAGACATTAGAAGAGGATTTTTAAAAGGCCTTGATGTAAATAGTCCGATTAAGTCAATAATTACAAGAAAACCAATTATAGCAAAAAAAAACGATACAAAAGAAAAACTTCTTAAAGTTGCACTTTTAAAAAAAATTCATCAAATTCCAATAATAGATAAAAAACGCAAATTTATAGGAATATATTTATTGGATGACCTTACAAAAGTAAAAGAAAAAACTAATAAAGTTATAATAATGGCTGGTGGCAAAGGCACGCGATTGAGGCCGCTTACTAAAAATATCCCAAAACCAATGCTGAAAGTTGGAAATAGACCAATACTTCTAACTATAGTAGAAAAATTTAAATTAAGTGGATATTCAAATTTTATAATGTGTGTGAACTACAAGTCGAAAGTAATTAAAGATTATTTTGGTAATGGGAAAAAATTTGGAGTTAAAATAGATTATGTTCACGAAAAAAAAAGAATGGGCACTGCTGGAGCCTTGAGCCTTTTAAAAAATAAACTCAAAGAATCATTCTTTGTAATAAATGGAGATTTGTTAACTAATTTTGATTTCGAAAAATTACTTGATTTTCATCTCAAGAACAAATCAAGCGCTACAATGTGCGTGACTGAATATATTATAAATTCACCTTATGGTGAAGTTGGGCTAAACAATATAAATATTTCCTCCATTGAGGAAAAACCCAAGCATAAATTTTTTGTAAATGCTGGTGTTTATGTGTTAGATCCAAAATGTATAAAATTAATACCAAAAAAATTTTTTGACATGACATCACTGTTTAAAAAAATAATATCTAGCAAGTATAAAGCAGTTTCCTTTCCAATAATTGAGTCTTGGTTAGATGTTGGTAGAATGGGAGATTTTCAAAAAGCTAATGAAGAATATGATATTAAATTTCAAAAATAGAAAATTATTATTTTTAATTAAAAAAAATATCTAAGAAAATGAAAAAAGATTTAGTCATTATACCCGCCAGAAAGGGTTCAAAAAGAATAAAAAATAAAAATTTAGTTAAAATATTAAAAAAACCATTGATATGGTGGACAATTGATTATGCAAAAAAAATTAAAACAAATAATGTTGATATAATAGTAAGTAGCGATTGCAATAAAATAAAAAAAATTTGCACCAAAGAAAAAATATATTTTTTAAAAAGGCCAGAAAAAATATGTTCTGACAATACAAAAATGAATGAAGTAATTTTCAACGTTTTACAAAATTTAAAAGAAAAATATAGATATATAATATTATTACAACCAACATCACCACTTAGGGACAAAAGTCTTTTCGAAAGCTCACTAAAGATCTTAAATATTAAAAAACAATTTGATAGTCTTATACATGTAGCAAAAAATAAAAAATTTACTGGTATTATAAAAAATAATATGTGGAATCCGAGTTATAAAAAAAATATAAGATCTCAAGATATTGAATATAGTTATGTTTCAACGGGAAATATATTTGTTTACAGATCAAAACTATTTGAAAAAAAAATCAAATCTCCAAAAAAAACCTATGCTTTAACATCTAATCATAAGTGGGTAGATATTGACAACCCTGAGGATTTGTTAGTTTTTAAATCATATTTAAAATGAAAAAAAAATACATAATAAATAATTTCAATCAATTGAGCGTTTTTGATATTGATATAAATAAATTAAGAAGTAAAAATTTTTATAGAAATGCTATCTCCAACAGAAATCAATTTTATAAGCAGTACAATAAATATTTGAATAAGAAGCAAAATATTTGTCACTTATGCAAAAATAAAAAAAGTGAATTATTTTTGTCTTTTAAAAAATATCAATTGAGGAGATGTTTTAAGTGTGGCGTAATTTTTAGCAATATTAATACAAAAAAATTTAAAGAGTCAAATTTTTATAATCAAAAAAGAGTATTAAAAGACTTTAGGGAGGAGATGATAAAAACATTTAATTATAGAAAAAAAAATTTTGGTTTGGAAAGGTTAAAATATATAAAGCAAAAAATCCCTATAAATAAAAATTTTAAAATTTTAGATTTTGGCTGTGGATCTGGGTATTTTATTAGTGTTTTAAAAGAAAATAGAATTAAAAATAAAGGAATAGATTTAGACAAAAGTAGAGTAGATTTTTGTAAATATAAAAAACTTAATGCTGAATGCTCAGATATTTACGATGAAAAAAATAATTCTTACGATTTAATAACGATGTTTGACGCGATTGAGCATTTTTATGACCCAATTTCGACATTAAAATTGGCTGCTAGAAAATTAAAGTCAAAGGGATATATTTTAGCTTATACACCAAACATAAATTCATTATCTTTCGAGCTATTAAGGTCAGACTTAAATTTATTAGCAGTTTTTCGACACTTATGTTTTTTTAATGATTTATCCTTAAAATATCTATGTAAAAAAACTAATCTAAAGATTAAATCGATTGAATATTATGGATTAGATATTAAAGATTACTTTCAGGCAATAGAATACAAAGAAAAAATTAAATTAAATGATAAGTTAAAAAAATTTACAAATTTAACTCAAGCAATTATCGATAAACAAAAATTATCAAACTCAATGAGGATAATTTTTCAGAAAGTTTAAAAACTTCTACAAAAAACTCCTGGTTAAATTTCAAATCATAATTAGGTTGATTTTTACAATCCTGTGAATTTTTTAATCTTTAAATCATATTCGAAAAAATTCTATTCGTCTTAAATTAATCAAATACTAAAATATCGTGAATATTCATTATATCTGGAGTAGATAAAAATCTAGTTATATTTTTATTCATGTCTAATTGAAAAATTCCTGCATTACACATAGTTATATTTTTATTTTGGCCCATTTCCTTTGATAAATACATATCTTCACTTTGGCCAATATAAAAGCAATTTCCATCAAAGGCTAAACCCCTTACAAAACCTTGGAATTTTGAAACAACTTTTGTTCCATGATTTAAAGTTTTATTTAAAGAATCAAGAACATAAATTTGGCCCTCGATAATTTCAGGACTATGCGGTTGACTTAAACCCAAAATCAGATCATTTATTTTATTATTATCAGTTTCAATTTCAGAAATGCCACCATTGAATATTCCTTTCCTCCACAAGCCCGATCTAGAAAAATACGAGACAATTAAGCTCGACCCCATAGTAGTTAAATCATTGATATGGCATTGACCATCTGCAAACTTTTTTGATTTATCTGAAAAAATTATTTTATTTAAAAGCTTAAATTTTTTTTTATCATAAATTGATATTTCATCACTAGCAGTGTTTGCAATAAAAAAAGTTTCTTTACTAGGCATATACGTAATACCACAATAATTTGGTTTTTCGCTTAAGCTCTTAGATTGATCTAAATTATATTTTTCTAAGATTTTAAAATTTTTGTCAAATACATGTACTTCTTTTTTAACAAATTCAACAACATAAAAATTATTTTCCACTTTGATAAATTGCCTATACTGCCCATCAATTTTTTTTTCATATTTTTGATCTGCAATGTTTGCAAAAAAAATTCCTCCACCAAGTTTACTACTTCTAGCTCTACCTAAATCAAAATAGTCTGATGATGAAAATATTAAGTTTGTTGAATTTTTTTTAATATATTGTAATTGTCCCCAATCCTTTATTTCAGGCGTGCAACAAAAATGTTTATTCGGCTCTAACTTTAAATCCAAAAGTTCAGGTAAAATTGTATCTGGTTCAGCTGTTATAATTATATATTCATTTTCATAGTCAAATTTTTTAAGTATGTTTGGTTTCTCAATCTGAATATCTAAGAAACTTTTTTTTTCATATGCTGGGTTATTATCTAAAATTGTATATTTTAGTTTTTTATTTCTTAATTTGGATATTGTTTTAGGCACCCAATCCTCTGATCTACCAAACAGGTAAACCTTTTTTTTCTGTGCTATAATTTCGTTTAATGTGATCCAATCAAGCCAAATGTTCATCAACTTACCTGTTTTACCAATTGCCATTTTTTATTTTTTTTTGTCCACAAGTGTTTTGCTCTCCATGAATCACATATTTGTTGAAATTCTACCTCAGTTAAATTGCAGTATTCCAAAAATTTTTTATAATATTTTATTGGAAATTCACCATCATATTTTTTTACCAATCTTACAGCTTCATTTCTTGTTAAATGATTATCACGTATTTCATGAGCAGCATCAGATGTTGCTCTTCCTATTCCAAATTTTAAAAACATAAAATAAAAATGAAAACCATCGATAGCATCATCAAGAGATGCATATTTTGAATAAGTTCCCTCCGATCTTCCATCTGGATTTGCTTTAAAGCCTGTGTTTTTTGTGGAATAATAATAATGTTCTTGAGGGTCCCAAAAATTAAAATAACTCCAAAACTGTCTATTAATCTTTTTTGAAACAATCTCATCTATAGACGGAGGAATATAAATATCCATATCTTTTTTTGTGAACCCTTTTTTTAACCATTTTTTTGCCTCGAAGTCTGAAAACCAAAATTTTATTTCATCTTTTGGTGAAAAAGATTTTTCAGAAGCTTCATTATCTCCTCCATATTCAAATTCACCATTTTCACCATCCATTATAAGTTTAACATCAAATTGTAAAGCCATTTTAACTGGAAAACTAACCTGACCGTATATAAATGGTTGAAAAGGATCTCCAATCTCAATCAAAGACTCTCTAGTAAGTCTTCTATGCACAAGACCATTAGGAGTACCTAGTATATTTGATAAACCTGAGTGTATCAATGCTTGAAAATTTTTCCATCCAATGTCAGTATACACGTGAGGTGCCCATGTTACTGTTAGTGGATTCATATTGTATTTATACTTTAACTTATGAGCAACTACTGCACTATCTTTACCACCACTAGAGGGAACTATAACATCAAATTTTCCATTATTTTTTCTGTACTTTGATAACAATTGTTTGAGCTCTTTTTCTCTGTCTTTCCAATTAATTTTAATTTTATTTTTTATATTTACACAGGCATTACAGATCCCATCTTTATCAAAGCTAATTCTAGGTCTTTGATTGGATACTACGCAGTTTTTGCAGAATTTTACTATTTCAGGAGTGTTATAAATTTTTCTTATATTTTTTTTTTTTATTTTCAGCATAATTTATTTATAAAAGATTTAATTTACTGTAAATACCTTAGTTGTAAAAGATGAAAAGAATTATCTCTAAATTAGATATCAAAGGACCAAATCTTGTAAAAGGCGTGAATCTTGAGGGGTTGAGAGTTTTAGGAGAACCTAGCTTATTTGCAAAAAAATATTTTAATCAAATGATAGATGAAATTATATATCATGACTGTGTTGCAAGTTTATATGATAGAAAAAGCTTTTTAGAGCTGATAAAAAAAACTTCATCAAATATTTTTATTCCTATTTCTGTTGGTGGTGGAATTAAAAGTTTAAAAGATATAGAGAAAGTTTTAAGTTCAGGAGCAGATAAAGTATTCATTAATTCTGCAGCTATTAAGAAACCAAAATTTTTAATCGAAGCAACCAAACGATTTGGATCGTCTAATATTTGTTTATCAATAGAGACTATAAAAAATCATAATAATGAATTTATATGTTTAAGTAATTATGGCCGCGAATTTTCAAATAAAAAACTATTTGATTGGTTTTGCGAAGCCCAACAGCTTGGAGTTGGCGAGGTAGTTGTAACTTCTATCTCGAGAGATGGAATGGGTAATGGATTTGATGAGGAAATTTTAGAACTCATTTATGATAAGATAAATATTCCATTTGTTATTCATGGGGGAGCTGGTAATGAAAGACAAATTTTTGATATTTTAAAGCATGACAAGGTATCTGGTGTAGCATTATCATCCGTATTACATTATTCTTTAATAAGAGCAAAAGATTTTAATTTTGAAAAAGACATTAAAGAAGAAGGAAATATCAACTTTTTAAAAAATTCTGAAGATACTTTTAACTTTAAAAAAATTAATATTATATCATTAAAAAAGTATTTAAAAAAAAAAGGAATAGATGTTAGATTATGAACTATATTGTAATCATTGATATAGGAATAAATAATATAAGGAGCATAATAGGAGCTGTTAACTACTTAGGTTTTAAAACAATAGTTTCAGATAAAGAGGATATAATTATGAAATCATCTGGTTTAATTATTCCAGGTGTTGGCTCATTTCCAGCAGGCATGAAGAAGTTAAAAACTAAAGGTTTAGACAAGGTAATAAAAAGATATCACAAAATGCAAAAACCAATATTAGCGATTTGTCTTGGCTTTCAAATGCTATTTACATCAAGTGAAGAATTTAAATATACAAAGGGTTTAAATATTTTAAATGGAAAAATTAAATCTTTAAAAAAATTGAAAGTAAATGATATAGTTCCAAATTTGGGTTGGAAAAAGCTAGAGTATGTAAAAAAAAAATCGAATTATTTATTTAAGGGTTTAAAAAAAAAAAACCGTCAATTTATTTTATACATTCATATTTTGCTGAAATTAAAAATAAAAAATTAGTAACATCCACCATAAATTTTGGAAGGAAAAAAATTACATCATCAGTTCAATACAAGAATTTATTTGGCGTACAGTTTCATCCAGAAAAAAGCTCAAAGGATGGAATTAATATTATTAAAAATTTTTTAGATAGGATAAAAAAAAGGTGAAAACAAAATACAATTTACCCAAAAAAGTAATTTTTTGTAAAAAATGTGTTATGTCAAATCAAAGACCTAGTTCTATTTCAGAATTTTTACATAAAAGAGATAGAAAAAATGCCCAATACATGAAAATAAATAATGAAGATGGAATTTGTGATGCGTGCAAACAAAATGAAATTAAAGATCAGATAGATTGGAAAGATCGTGAAGAAAAATTAATAAAATTGTTAGAAAAAAACAGAAAAAAAAATGGTGAATATGATTGTATAGTCCCTGGAAGCGGAGGAAAAGATAGTGCATATCAGGCACATATTTTAAAATATAAATATAAAATGAACCCTTTGGTGATTACCTGGCCTCCAATAATGTACACAGATTATGGATTAAAAAATTATAATAACTGGATAAATGTTGGTGGCTTTGATGCATTGGTAGTCAAGCCTAACGGTAATACTATGAGGCAATTAACAAGACTTTCTATAACTAATTTGCTACATCCTTTTCAAACTTTTATTTTAGGACAAAAAAATATTGCTCCAAAAATTGCATCAAAATTTGGAATAAAGCTTGTGTTTTATGGTGAAAATGAAGCGGAATATGGTAACCCTATTGCTGAAAACAATATTTCATTAAGAAAAAAAAGTTACTTTGCAGCAAAAAATTATAAAAATATTTATTTGGCTGGAATTAAAATTTCAGAACTTATTAAAAAGTATAATTTTGAAAAAAGAGATCTTCAGATTTTTTTACCAATAAATGATAATGAATTAAAAAAAACTAAAATCGAAGTTCACTATCTTGGTTATTATTTAAAGTGGACACCGCAAGAGGCTTTTTATTATGCAGTCAAAAATACAGGTTTTGCACCTAGACCTTTTAGGACCCAAGGCACTTTTAGTAAATATAATAGTATAGATGATAAAATTGATGATTTACACTACTACACAACATTTATAAAATTTGGAATTGGTAGAACTACTTATGATGCCAGCCAAGAGATTAGAAATAAGCATTTAACAAGAGATGAAGGAAAAAATTTAGTAAAAAAATATGATGGAGAATTTCCAGATAAGTATTTTTCCGAAGTTATGGAATATTTAAACATAAAAGAGAATAAATTTTTTAATATTTGTGATCATTTTCGTCCAGAACATCTCTGGAAAAAGAAGGTGGGCACTTGGAAATTGAGACACACTGTAAATCAAGATGGAGTAGATGATTAAGTTTATTCATGTCTGATATTAATTATATTGTGTCTAACTTAAGAACTATTAAAAATGTTCGAAAATCTTTCTTTCATGCTCAATATTGCGCTTATAAGTATGGTCTTGATATAGACTCAAATAATGTAGCGAAATTTTTAGACTATAATAAAGAACAAGTTCAATCTTTTTGGGATTACACTGAAAAAAAATATTTAAAATATTTAAATATTATTGGCGCAAGATTAAATAATTTACATGGCACCAATTACTCAAATATATTTTGGAAAAGAGTATTTTCCCTAGATTTATTGAGATTTATTTCAGGGATGCATCAATTTTACATTTATGCATCAAAAAATTTTGATTTGAAAAAACATACTTGCAGTATTCTCTCTGAAAAAAGCTATAAGATTGTTGATAGTTTTGAGCAACAAAGAGAACTACTAAATGGTAGTTGTTTTGGGCAAGAACAACTATTATCGTTATATTTAAAATGTTTTTATCCTAATATTTTCAGAGAATTTGATTGGAAAAATGATGATTTAAAAATTAACAATAATTTTAAATTTAACATAAAAAATTTTTTTAATATAAAAAATTATAATAAAAAAAAAATTATAAATAAACTTTATCAATACACTGATCGTTTTAAATATAGTAACAGCAATGTAACTATTGGAATTATGGGTTGCTATTTTGATAAATTTTATTTCAATGAGCTCAAAATGAAGTCGTTTGGTAAAATTAAGAATATTTCAATTCCAAATTTGAGTTATAATAATAATGTAGATTTTGAAATGAGAACACAGTTATCTAAAATAACTGTAGATATGGATGACTTTGATAAATTCTTTTTTTTCTCGTTAAAGTATTTAATTCCAAAATATTTAGTCGAAAATTTTACTGGTTCAATAATTAATATAACTCAACACCTTAAAAAATTTAAAAATTTAAAAATATTAATATCCGAGGCTTGGATGGGATCTAGTTCAATTAATTTATTTAGATCATTTGCATATGAAAAGCAGGGTGTCCAAACTTTTTATAATGAACACAATTGTATATTTCATCCATATGTTGGAAATTTAACAGACATTCAAGCTGAATTAGTTGATAAATATTTGACTTTTGGATGGGATAATGAAGATCCAAAATTTGTTAAGTTAGCTAGCTTGTTTCCCTTTACAAATGAAATTAAAAAAAAAAAATTTGATATATTGTATGTTAGCAATCCGGCTCGTTACAGAAGAACTTTTTACTCATCTTCTTATGGTCATTCTGGCAATGGTGCAATAAAACAGCTAAAATTTGTAGCAGCTTTTTTTAAAAAATTATCACCTGAGATTTTAAAAAAAATTTCTTATAGAGAGTATCCAAAGGACTATTTTTATCAAAGCTTAAGCTATGATAAAGAGCTTATATTAAAAGATGATTTAAAGTACACTAAAAAATTATCCTCATATAAATTTAAAGGTGAGACAAACAAAGATCAAATGGCTTCATCATCAATTGTGATAATTGATTTTTTATCTACCTCTTACCTTGAGTCTTTAAAGATGAATATACCAACTATTTGTTTTTTAGATTCTGAAAGTATGTATTTAAACAAAAAAAACCCCAATTTTTTTGACGAGCTTATAGAGGCAAAGATTGTTCATACAACACCCGACTCTGCTGCAAAACTTTTAAAAGATGTTTATGAGAATCCCTCAGAATGGTGGAATACGGGAAAAACTCAAGATTTAAAAAATAGATGGTTAAATAAAAATTTTGGTAATCCTGACGATATGGTTGAATATTTGATTAAATTATCTAAATTAAATTAATTCGGTTTTGCGAAACATAAATGAAAAAAAATTAAAATTATTATATTAAATTTATTAAACTTGTCTAAATTTTAATGAAAAAATTTTCGAAATTTTTAAGCTTATTAAATCAAAGTGAAAAACTTTTCCTGATTTGTATTTTTTTAATTTCTTTTATAGTTATGGGTTTTGAAATGCTGGGTGTAACAGCTATACCTCTAATTTTTGCTAAAATTTTAGATTTTGGAAGCCTAACTGAATATGATAAAATTCCTAATTTATTAAATAATTTTTTAAGCCAATATGATGCAAAATTAGGTTTAATCTTTTTTATAATAATTCTATTTTTTTTAAAATCTTTAATTAATTATTTTCATTTTATACTTGAATATGTTGCTATTAAAAGAATAAGAATTAGATTAACACATCAATGGTTCAAAGACACATTAAATCAAAATTATTTAGAAATACAAAATACTCCAGTTTCACATAAAATTTGGCTTACAGTATTAATTGATACTTTTGCCGGGATAATCTCAAATTATTTAAATTTATTTAAGGGTATTATAATTTGTCTTTCAATTTTATTCATAGTTATTTTCTTTAGCACTGGAAATTTACTTCTTTTTTATTTCTCTATTTTATTTTTATTAATTTTATTTTATTCTATCTTTTCTAGAAAAATTTCTAATTACGGTAAGCTTACTGCATTAGCATCTAGAGAGCGATTAGATGTATTACAATCAACATTCATAGGAATAAAGAATATTTTAATATATAGAAAAATATTTTTTTTTATAACCGAACTTATAGATAAAAATACAAAAAAAGAAAAAAACGAGCAGTCAAATGCCTTGATTGGTGGTTTACCAAATTATTTTTTAGAGTTTATAGGAGTACTTTTTATTTGTATTTATTTTTTTTTGACAATTAAACAAAATATTCCAAAATCTGAAATATTATTTAATGTTGGAATTGTAGTTTATGGAAGTTTAAGAATATTATCATATTTTAAAGTAGTAACTCAAAATTACTCTTTAATACGTGCTAGAAAATTTGACGTGAATACGCTCTTAGATCAATTAAAAAAACTGGAAAAAAATAAAAAAGATAACAATAAATCTAATATTAAATATGAGAGCAATTTAGGAGAATTTGTATCTCTTGAGATAAAAAAATTAAAGTTTAATTTCAGAGATAAAAACATCATTAATATAGATAATTTTAAATTCCTTAAAAATAAATTTTATATTATCGTAGGTGAAAGTGGCGTCGGTAAGTCAACATTTTTAGATTTAATGTTAGATATCTTAAAACCAAGCGAAGGTGAAATTAAATTTGCCTTACCTCAAAAAAGCATTGGGTATGTGTCACAGGAAACGTTTTTGTTAAACACTTCAATAAAAAAAAATATTGCGTTCGCAGAATATGAGGATGAGATAGATATCAATAAATTAAATAACGTGATCGAAAAATGCAATCTTAAAGAATTTGTAAATTCTTTTAAAGAGAAAGAGAATTATATTATTAAGAATAATGGTTCAAATCTATCAGTCGGCCAAAAGCAGAGAATAGGTATAGCAAGAGCTTTATACTATGAACCAGAGATAATTTTTTTAGATGAACCAACTAGTTCGTTAGATCAAGATAATGAGACATTAATTTTGAACACTCTTTCAAAAATAAAATTAAATTCAACTATTATAATGGTAACTCATAAATTTAAAAATTTAAAAAATTATGACAAACTATTAGACCTTGAAAGAGGTGACTTAATTGAAAAAAATAAAGTTATTCAATAATAAATTTATTTTTAATCGTTAAAATGAAAAAAAAAAAAATTTTGTTTCTGTTAAATACCTATGACTTTATGTTTAAGTCTTTAGATAATAAAAATCATTTTACTAAGAGCTACTA
>CACGHU010000013.1 GCA_902572945.1 uncultured Pelagibacteraceae bacterium | reverse complement strand
TTATATTCGTTTTTCTATTAAATTTTCCAAATTTTTCAGTATCAATCGAACCAGATATTTTTGTTCAATCAACTGTTAATAGAGCGTCACAAACTCTAAGTAAAAATATTCCTAAAGAAGAGAAAATGATAGAGCTTCAAGAATTAGCTAAAGATACTGTAGATATAAAGGGTATTGGATTTTATACTTTAGGTAAATATAGAAAAGAAATTTCAGATGAGGAAAAAATTAAATACTCAGAGTTGTTTGAGAAATATTTTTTAAAAAGTTTTTCCAGTCGATTGTCAGAATACTCAAATCCTAAAATAAATGTTATTTCAAAAGATAAAAAAAATGAAAAATACACAATTGTCTCAAGTATTCTTGTTGCGACTAAGGAAAGGCCAGAGGTAAAAATTGATTGGAGAATCTATACTAAAAATCCTGAGAAGCCTTTAATTAGGGATTTAATAATTGAGGGCTTAAGTTTAGCAAGAACGCAAAAGGAAGAATTTAATTCCATTATTAAAAGTAATGAGAACAAAATCGAAGCCCTATTCGAAAGCTTAGAGAAATTTGTCAAGGAATAGTTTTGGTGGGCCCGCCAGGACTCGAACCTGGGACCAATACATTATGAGTGTACTGCTCTAACCAACTGAGCTACAGGCCCAAACAATTTTGTTTTACTTTCTTTTTGTAATATTATCAACTTTAAATAAATTTTTTATCTTTCACTATTTTATTAAATATATTTGATGATGGATTACATGCTAAAAATACAGAAAAGTTTATAAAAAATAATGTTATATTAAAATCACTAAAAAATGAACCACTAGGTAAAATTGGGATAAAATTTAAAATTAAATAACTAAATGCTCCTAATTGTAATGTGTTTTTTGATAGAATACAAATTTTTAAGTTTTTAAATATAATATAAAAAAATATTGATAATAAAATTATAGTTCCAATAATTCCATGTTCTGATAACAGCTCAAAATAAACCTGATGAGGATGGGTATCTGGAATATAGTGTTTAATTTTTAGATGATTTGCTCTAGTTTCAATCCTATAATTTTTATTTCCAACTCCCATCAAAGGATAATTTTTAAAAACCGCATACCCAGATTTATAATGTCTAAAATAAATATTTTCTTTAAAAAATTCTGACCTTATTTCAGAGTTGAAAATTGGATAAATTACTTTTTTATAATATCTATACTTTAAGTAGTCAGAATTTAAAATTAATGTCATCAAAATAATTATCAAACTTAAAAAAGCGATTATTTTATGTTTAACTTTAAATTTATCATTTAAAAAAAAAAATAAACTTAAACCAATGATTGCCTTAATTGTATTAGATCTCTCAGCTGTAAGTATTACACATGTTAAAAATAAAAAAGTAAAAATTAAATACGCTATTAAAATATATCTACTTTCTGATTTTTTTGTATTGAATAGATAACCAAGAATTAAAAAGAAAAAACCATTTAAATACCCGGCTACGACTGGCTCATCTTTAAAGAAGCTTACAATTCTATTTGCATAAATATCTTTGCCATACCCTAAAATATTTGTACCTGAAAAGTATTCTATGAATGAGTCAATTATAATGAAAAGTATTGTGATGCCCCAAATTTTAAAAATTAAGTCGTGTTTTTTAAATTCAAAGAAAAGATAATTGATTGCTAAAAACAACAAAATTAGCCTTATAAAACCGAAATTTCTTAAAAAACTAAAGCCATAATCAAGAGAAATATAAGTATTAACAATTAAGTAAAGATAAATCCCAGCAAGTAAAATAAATGATGAACTTTTTATAAAATCAAAATTTCTTAATATTGTTAGTTTAAATATAATATAAATTGAAATTATAATAATATTTATTAAAGATGCTGATGGTCCAAAAACGAAAGAAATTGGTATCAATGAGAATAACAAAATAACAAATTTGTATTCAAATTCTTTAATCATTTAAATTTTAAATTTCTGCACGCTATTCTTTTTGATTTATGGACAGTATCAACGTCCTCCTTGATTACATCAATTTTGTTAAAAATTTCATTAAAGTAGCCTGGTCTTACTGTGTCCAATATCAGAATACTATCTGGTTTCAATACCTTTAACAAATAATCCTTATAAATCTCAAAATCATAATGATAATCTAATGAATATAACGAAATAATAACATCAAATTTATCATTAGGTAATTTGTCCTTATCAAAATCAAATAAATTAATGTTTTTTTTTTCTACACCATTATTTATCAAAAATTTCTCGAGCAAATTTATGTTATTGTAAGCTTCTTGATTTTTTTCATCCCATCCATATTTGATTTTTTTTGATACATAGTTTTTTTCAATTAATGAGATATGAGTATTAAATTTTTTGTTAAGCAAAACTTCAACACCACCTATCCCAGATCCAATACTTAGAACTTTAGAATTATGAACAAAGTATTTTTCAATTAATAAAAGTTCTTTTTCCATTAAATTGTAGTATTTTTTGGATATTTCATTTGGGTTTATTAAATATTTAGATAGAAATGTTGAAAACAAATATCTGCCGAAAATTTTTCTAAGTCTTTTGAGTATAGGGCTACACAATTCAATTCTTTGATGAATTGCAAGCTGTGCTAATTCCCTATTCAATTTAAAATTATGCATTCATGCAAATTTATCTTAATTAACTTTCAAGAAAACTTTTTAATTGCTTAGATCTGCTTGGATGCTTTAATTTTCTAAGTGCTTTAGCTTCGATCTGTCTGATTCTTTCTCTAGTTACTGAAAATTGTAAACCTACTTCCTCTAAAGTATGATCGGTATTCATTCCAACACCAAATCTCATCCTTAAAACTCTTTCCTCTCTAGGTGTTAATGTGGATAAAATTTTTGTTGTTGCTTCACTTAAATTTGATTTAATTGCTTGTTCTAAAGGAGCTAAAGCTTTTGTATCTTCAATAAAATCACCCAAGCTGCTATCTTCTTCATCGCCTACAGGTTTTTCAAGGGACACTGGTTCTTTAGATATTTTTAAAACTTTTCTTACTTTTTCTAAAGGCATACGTAATTTTTTTGCCAATTCCTCTGGTGTTGCCTCTCTACCAAATTCACTAAGTATTAATCTTTGAGTTCTCACGATTTTATTAATTGTTTCGATCATATGCACAGGGATTCTAATTGTTCTAGCTTGGTCAGCAATTGATCTTGTTATTGCTTGCCTTATCCACCAAGTTGCGTAAGTGGAAAATTTATATCCTCGTCTATACTCAAATTTATCAACAGCCTTCATCAATCCAATGTTTCCTTCTTGGATTAAGTCTAAAAATTGCAAGCCTCTATTTGTATATTTTTTTGCAATCGAAATTACTAATCTCAGATTTGCTTCAACCATTTCTTTTTTAGCTATTCTTGACTCTTTTTCACCTTTTTGTATCCTGCTTAGAAGCATTTTAAACTCAGTGACTGAAACACCTAATCTTTTGCTAGTCTCGACTAACCTATCTCTTATATTTTTAAATTCTTCTTTGTTTTTTTGAAAAAAATTTTTCCACGTTGAATTGGTGTCTAAAAATGTTTTAAGGTTTGGGTTAATTTCGTTTCCTACATAAAATTTTAAAAATTCATTTCTAGAAATTTTATGATCTACTGCAAGTCTTAATAAATTTCCCTCAAGCGATATGATTTTTTTATTTTCAGAGTGATGTTTTTGGACAAGTTCTTCTAAAACAGACGGTGACAATTGCAAAGATTTTATATCCGCTAATATATTTTCTACAATTTTTTTGTAATTTTTTTCTTTTGAATTTGAAAAAGTCATTGACTGTAATACGCAATTTAACCTCTCTTTTTGATATTTGATTAACTTATTGTATTCTTTGGTTAGGTTGCTGACTGTTTTTAAAACTTTAGGTTTAATTTCACTTTCCATTGCAGCTAATGTAGGGTTAAATTCATCTTCTTCTTCACTTGATATTTCACTTTTTTCAGATGAATCTTTTTTTTCAACTTTTTCTCCTGCTTCATCTTTTTTGGCAATATTAGAAGCATTCTCTTCCTCCATATAATTGGTGTCAATATCAATTATTTCTCTTACCAAAATCTCATCATTATGAAGCTTTTCATTCCAATCAAAAAACTGTTGAGCTGTAATTGGACTTTGAGACAAAGCATTTAACATTACATCTTTTCCTGCTTCAATTCTTTTAGCAATTGCTATTTCACCTTCTCTTGAAAGTAATTCTACACCACCCATTTCTCTTAAATACATTCTTATAGGATCGTCGCTTTTTTCTATCGATTTCCCTTCTTCCTTATTTTGTCCATCTCTTTTTTTAAGAACTTTAAAGTCTGACTTCTTTTCAACTAGTGAAATTTTTTCGTCTAGAATATGAATAAAAGCTTGAGCAAGATTTTCTTGAGAGAGGTTTCTTTTACCAAGAGATTTATTGAGTTCTTCGTGTGTTATAAAGCCTCTGTGGATCCCACGACCCATTAACCTTGCAAATGATTTTGTAATAATTCTTTCCACGGTAATAAATGTTAGAACAGCTTATATAATGACTATTTTAAAAAAATCCATTTAAAAATAACGAAAATTAGTTGTTATTTTGTAATTTTTTCAATTCAATTATCTGATTAAGAGTGGTTTGGTCCATATCTTCAGAAAATTTTGATTCTAATTGTGATATCTGCCTATCAAGTATCAGATTTTTAAGATCTTTTTTCATTTCATAAAAAATTTCACTTATTTTATTTTCATCTCTTTCGATATTTTTTGATATGTGTTTTATGGAGGCAAATTTGTTTATTTTTTCCAGTGTGTCATTATCTAAAGGTAATTTGTCAAGGTCTATTTCATCTTTAGTCTCCAACAATTTTAATAATTTAGAAAAAACTTTAGTTCCCTCATCTGTGACAAAATTTATATCATTTAAAATAACGAAATTTTTTTTAAAAAAGTCAAAATTATTAATTATTAAATAAAGTATAGAAAACTCTTGTAGCTGTTCTTTTGTAATAGAAATACTATCGTTATAAATTTTTTTAGTAGCAGTTAAAGATGCAACATGTTTAATTGTGAATTGTTTGCCCCTACTAAGATTAGGTGTCAAACTAGAAATTTTTCCTAGAAAAAAATCCAAAATATATTTTTTTATGTATTGATCTTTAATTGAATTGCTAATGTATCTTAGTTTTTTTTCCAAGATTGCAAGAGATGTTGGCGAGTTATTTGTTTGTTTTTTTAAATTTTCAAATAAAAATTCATGAATCAATATTTTATTTGTTTCATAATATTTAATAAAATTGTCTTTTCCGTTTTTTACAATAAAAGTATCTGGATCCTCACCTTCTGGCAAAAACAAAAAAGAAATTTGTTTTTCGGGTTGAAGTTCTATGACAGATTTTTCCGCAGCACGTATAGCAGCTTTGTATCCACTTTCATCTCCATCAAAACAAATTACAATCTCATTAAAAAATTGATTTAAAATTGTTATTTGTCTTTCAGTTAAAGCTGTTCCAAGATTTGCCACACAATTTTCAATTCCATTATTATTTAATCCAATAACATCCATGTATCCCTCGACTAAAAAAATTTGATCAAGCTTATTTGATAATCCTCTGGCTTTTTCAATATTGTAAAGATTACTACCTTTTTTAAAAAATTGTGTCTCAGGAGAATTTATATATTTTGCAAAAAAAGAATTATTTTTCATTATTCTTCCACCTATAGCAATAGGCTGACCAGATATTGAATTTATTGGAAAAATAATTCTATCTCTAAATCTATCTACGTATATATTTTTTTTCTCATCGAAATAAAATATTCCACATTCTTGAACTGATTTTTTACCAAATTTTTTTTCTAACTTTTCATATATATTTGAATTATAATTTACATAACCTAATTTAAATTTTTTAATTATATCAAATTTTAACTTTCTATTTTTAAGATAATCTAGACTTTTTTTTGAGCCAGGGTTATTAATCAATTCATTATGGAAGAAAGTTACATAATCTAAATATATTCCTGTATATTCTTTCCACGCTTTTTCCCTCTCTTCATCTGCTTTTGAAAAAGTATAAGGTCTCATTCCAGCTTGTAAAGCTAATGTTTTCACTGCCTCCCCAAATTTTAAATTTTGAGTCTTCATTAAAAAGTCGAAAATATTTCCATGCTCAGAAGTACTAAAACAATGAAAAAATCCTTTATCATCATTTACAGTGAATGATGGTGTTTTCTCGTTTTTGAATGGAGATAATCCAACAAATTCTTTTCCTCTTTTTTTGAGTTGGACATATTTAGAAACAACATTTGAAACTTTTAATCTTGTTTTTATTTCATCTAAATATTCCTTAGGGTATTTCATCATTTATTAAGCATTTCTTTTAAAATTGCACCTGCTTTTGAGAAATCTATATTATCAGAATAATTTTTCTTAAGTATCCCCATGACTTTTCCCATATCTTTAATGTTTTGTGCGTTAGATTCGTTTATTATTTTTCTGCATACATCCTTTGTTTCATCATCGCTTAATTGTTTAGGAAGGTAAGAGGATAAAATGTTTACCTCTTTTTCTTCTACAGCAAGTAAATCTGCTCTGTTGTTTTTTTTGTATATATCGATTGATTCGTTTCTTTGTTTAATCATTTTTTTGATTAATTGTTTTACATCATTATCGTCAGTCTCCTTTTTATTTGAACCAGATCTATTAGAAATTTCTAAATCTTTTATACCAGATAATATTAACCTATAAGTTGATATTTCAATTTTATCTTTTGATTTTAATGAATTTTCGTAATCAGTTTCTATTTTAGATTTTAGTGACATCACATTTATCTTATACAAAATTTTTAAAGAAAAAATTGTATTTTGAAAGAAAAATTATATTACATCTGTTGCGGAAAAATAGGTTTTATTGTATTAACCTTTAACTCATGAGTTGTAATTGAAAAAAAAACATAAAACTAACTCCTACAAAAAATCAAAATTATCAACTGGTATTTTAGTTCTTGAAAACGGGCAAGTATTTAGGGGCATAGGTCTTGGTCACGAGGGAGAAGCTACAGGTGAAGTCTGTTTTAATACTTCAATAACCGGATACCAAGAAATAATTTCTGATCCCTCTTATTCAGGACAAATAATTAATTTTACATTTCCTCACATTGGAAATGTAGGGACTAATCAAGAGGATCATGAATCTGATAAAATATGGACAAAAGGGGTTATATTTAATGCTGAAATAACAAGTCCCTCAAATTACAGATCTTTAAAAAATCTAGATGCATGGCTAAAAAAAAATAGGATTGTTGGTTTGACCGGTATTGATACAAGAAGTTTGACAAATTTTATTAGGGACAAAGGTGCACCAAAAGGAACTATTAAAAAAAGTAAAAATGGAAATTTCAATATAAAAAAGCTCTTAAATCAATCTGTAAAATGGCATGGTTTAAATGGTTTAGATTTAGCCAAAAATGTATCAACTAGATCAAAATATAACTGGAATAATTTTAAAACTTGGGAAAAAGATATTGGATTTGAGAAAAATAAAAAAAATATTTTTAATATTGTCGCAATAGATTATGGAATAAAAAAAAATATTTTAAGATATTTTTCAAATCATAATTGTAAGATCACAGTAGTACCATGCGATACAAGTGTAGATAAAATTACTAAGTTAAATCCAGACGGAGTTTTTTTGTCTAATGGCCCAGGTGATCCTGCCGCAACAGGAAAGTATGCAGTAAGAATTATCAAAAAACTTATAATTTTAAATATACCTATATTTGGTATTTGTTTAGGCCATCAACTTTTAGCTTTGGCTCTTAATGCTAAGACAAAAAAAATGAAACTTGGACATAGAGGAGCAAATCATCCTGTCAAAAATATTTTAACTGACAAAGTTGAAATCACAAGTCAAAACCATGGTTTCGAGGTAATAAAATCAAGTTTGCCAAAAAACGTAATTATAACGCACAAATCACTATTTGATAATTCTATTGAAGGAATTAGATTAAAAAATAAACCAGTATTTTCAGTACAGTATCATCCAGAAGCGAACCCAGGACCTCAGGATAGCCAATATTTATTTGACCAATTTATTAATGAGATAAAACAAAATGCCAAAAAGAAAAGATATTGAAAAAATACTTGTAGTCGGAGCTGGTCCAATAATTATTGGGCAAGCTTGTGAATTTGATTATTCTGGGACACAGGCATGTAAAGCTCTTAAAGATGAGGGATATAAAGTCATACTTCTAAATTCAAATCCTGCAACAATAATGACTGATCCTGATGTTGCTGACAAAACATACATAGAACCAATTTCTTTAGAAATACTAGAAAAAATAATTATTAAAGAAAAACCGAATGCAATTTTACCAACTATGGGTGGCCAAACAGCATTGAATTTAGCTATGGAGGCAAAAAAGAAAGGTGTTTTAAAAAAATATAATATTGATCTTATAGGTGCAAATTCTAGTGCAATAGCTAATGCTGAGGATAGAAAAAAGTTTCGAAAAAATATGTCGGAGATAGGACTTGATTTACCAAAATCGGAAATAGTTAATCGAGAAAAAGATGCAAAAAAAGCTTTAAGAAAAATTG
The DNA here is from genome assembly GCA_902572945.1 of uncultured Pelagibacteraceae bacterium. Lineage (GTDB taxonomy): Bacteria > Pseudomonadota > Alphaproteobacteria > Pelagibacterales > Pelagibacteraceae > Pelagibacter. The sequence continues at coordinate 9,528 of CACGHU010000013.1, read as the reverse complement.
GGTTACCAGCAATAATACGTCCAGCTTTTACATTGGGTGGTTTGGGGGGGTGGAATAGCAAAAAGCAAAAAAGAATTTTTTAAAATCATTAAAAATGGTCTTCAAGAGTCTCCTGTTTCGCAAGTTTTAATAGAAGAATGTTTAGAAGGCTGGAAAGAGTTCGAAATGGAAGTTGTTAGAGATAAAAAAGACAATTGTATTATAATATGTTCGATAGAAAATGTTGATCCAATGGGAATCCATACCGGTGACTCAATAACAGTGGCTCCGGCGCTTACACTTACAGATAAAGAGTATCAAATAATGAGAAATGCTTCGATCGCTTGTTTAAGAAAAATTGGTGTCGAAACTGGGGGGTCAAATGTGCAATTTGCTATTAACCCTAAAAATGGACGTATGGTTATAATAGAAATGAACCCAAGAGTTTCTAGATCTTCAGCTCTTGCTTCAAAAGCAACAGGATTTCCAATTGCAAAAGTTGCTGCAAAACTTGCTGTGGGTTACACTCTAGATGAACTAAAAAATGAAATTACTAAAGTAACTCCAGCATCATTTGAACCCACAATTGATTATGTCGTTACAAAAATTCCAAGATTTACATTTGAAAAATTTTCACAATCTCGAGCTATTTTAGGTACTTCAATGAAATCGGTTGGTGAAGCTATGTCTATTGGAAGAAATTTTAAAGAATCTTTACAAAAAGCTTTGAGCTCCTTGGAAATTGGACTTTCTGGATTAGATCAAATTTTTAATTATTCTACAAAAGAAATTACAAAAAATTTAAAAATTAACATTCCGAATCGAATTCTTTTAGTTGCAGAAGCTTTAAGAAAAAAATTCACTACAAGCAAAATCCATAAGCTATCTGGCATTGACCCCTGGTTCATAGATCAAATTAAAGAAATCGTAGATACAGAAAAATTGATAAAATCAAAAAGTATTCCTAAAAACTTTATTGAATTTAATAAAATTAAATCCATAGGATTTTCAGATAAAAAAATAGCACAATTGTGTAATATTGATGAAAAGACAGTTAGAAGAAAAAGAGAGGCCTTGAAGGTTTTTCCAGTTTATAAAAAAGTTGATACTTGTGCTGCTGAATTCAAGTCATACACACCATATATGTATTCCACTTATCAAAGAAATTTTACCACTTACTCGGAGTGTGAGGCTGAACCATCAAGAAAAAACAAAATAATCATTCTAGGTGGTGGGCCTAATAGAATTGGCCAAGGGATTGAGTTTGATTATTGTTGTTGTCAAGCTAGCTATGCATTGAAAGAAGCTGGTTTTGAAACAATTATGGTCAACTGTAATCCTGAAACTGTTTCTACTGATTATGATACAAGTGATAGATTATATTTTGAACCTCTTGTAGAGGAATATGTTTATAACATTATTTTAAAGGAGAAATCGAAAGGAAATTTAATTGGGATTATAGCCCAATTTGGCGGACAAACTCCAATTAAACTTGCAAAGTTTCTTCACGAAAATTCCCTACCAATTTTAGGCACACAGTATACTTCAATAGATTTGGCTGAAGATAGAGATAGATTTAGAAAACTTCTCATTAAATTAAAACTTAAACAGGCAGATAGTGGTATAGCTTTTAAACCTTCAGAAGCGGTAAAAATATCAGAAAAAATCGGTTTGCCTGTAGTTGTTCGACCCTCATACGTTTTGGGAGGCAGGGCAATGGAGATTGTTTATGAAAAAAAACAATTAAATAATTTTATTTTAGAAGCTTTCAAAGCGTCTGAAAAAAACCCAATATTAATTGATAAATTTATAGATAATGCAATGGAGATTGATGTGGATGCTATTTCGGATGGTAAAGATGTTTATGTGGCTGGTATAATGCAGCACATTGAGGAAGCTGGAATTCATTCAGGTGACTCTGCATGTTGTTTGCCCCCAGTATCAATTAAAAATAAACTAATAGAAGAATTGAAAGACCAAACAAAAAAGCTTGCTTTATCATTAAAAGTTAAAGGTTTCTTAAATATTCAATTTGCAATTAAAAACGATGAGATCTTTGTAATTGAAGTAAATCCTAGAGCAAGCAGGACTGTGCCATTTGTGTCAAAAGCTAATGGTATTCCGCTTGCTAAAATAGCCTCAAATATAATGGCTGGTGAAAAGTTAACAAAATATAAACTTAAATATAAAACTAATAAGATGTATGCAGTAAAAGAAGCCGTATTCCCATTTAATAAATTTCCTGATAGCGATCTACTCTTAGGGCCTGAAATGAAATCTACAGGCGAGGTTATGGGATTTGACGATGATTTCGGAATGGCGGTTGCAAAAAGTCAAATAGCTGCATCAAATTCACTACCAACAAAAGGTATGGCATTCTTGTCTGTTAAAGATTCACACAAACAGGAAATAGTTGGTATTGCTCAAAGATTAATAAAGCTTGGTTTCAAGCTGTCAGCTACAAGCGGCACCTGCGAAATTATAAAACAAAATGGAATGAAATGTAAAAAAATAAATAAAGTAAGTAGTGGAAGACCTCATATAGTTGATGTTTTAAATTCAAAAAAAATATCTTTGGTTATTAATACTGGTGGAGGAAATTCAGAACATAGAATAGATGATGCAAGAGCTTTAAGAAGAGGAACTTTAGCAAATAAAATCCCATATTGTACAAATATGTCAACTGCTTACTCTTTTCTAGAAGCAATAAAATCTTTGAAAACAACAAAGTTAAAAGTTAAATCTTTACAAGATAATTAATAAACTTTCCAATCTGTATTGAAAGTCACGTAATTTACTTGAAGACATCTACGTTCTTTTATTATCTCCTTTTTCTCCATTCCGTGCCAGGTATTAGGTCCACTTGAGAAAAAATAACCATAGTTGTGCCTATAAGGTAATGTTTTTACTAATTTAATATTATTATCATAGAAATCTGTACCAAGATTTTCACTTTCATTTTCATTATTGACAAAAAGCAAACACGACAAGAGTTTTTCTTTTATATCGCAGTGAGGTTTGAGCCAAAATCCTTTTCTATCACAAATAATCTCAACTCGTACAAATGAATTTGATAGATCCTTTCCAATCATTTCAGAAATTTTATGATGAGTTTCTTTCTGTCTGAGTTCCTCAATAAGTTTAGTTAGACCAGGGAAATCTTCAGAATTTTCCTTAGTTACAAAACATCTAAACTTTAAAGCTTTACCGCCAGAACTAATTCCTTCCCTGAACTTTCCCTCTCCCCCATCTATTGCTCTGGTTCCATCATACTCAAGTTTGTGCTCATTTGGGTTAGCTATATCAGCTTTTATTATTTCATTAATCGCCTCAGAGGTTAATGGTTCATTCAGTTCCCAATGCCTAAATGGTGAGTCAAATTGTTTTGATTTATTATTTAAAGAGTTAAAGAAAGACATTAATTTATTTTTTGTTTTATTTCTAAAGCTATCCTATCTGCTTCATTTAGTTTTTCATAGCTCCAGGTTTCAAGCTTATTTTCTAATATTCTAATAATATTAAGTTTTTCAAATAAACTTCTAAACCTTTGAAACCTTTTATCATTTCTTAAAGCTGGAATCATTGCGACATATACAGGTTTTCCAGTCAAAGCAGCCTCGGAAATCATTGAGGTGGAGTCGCAAGTCACAACCAAATATTTTGATAAAGCTAAACTCGACAGATAAGCAGACTTATCTACAACATCAATGACCGTTCGATTGTCAGTAAAATATTCTTTGGATAATTCTATTGTTTTCTTTGGAGTTCTGTTGGATGGGATAACAACGAGTTGCAAATTATGCTCTTTCAAAATTCGATTAATTCTTGAGAATATGCTTATCATGTTTTCATCGCTATAGTTGTAGTACTTGTTTGGGCCTCCTAAAATTAAAGTGATAACATCTTTGTCTCTTTCCAATTTGTTTAAAAGATAATCTTTTGAATTATTTATCTCTTCAAGGGTTAAATAGTGAATGGCTCCTTTTGTTCTTAAAACGTTTGGCCCTTCAAGATTGTCATGTTCAGGACACACAACAAAATCAAAATGTTTTAGTGATATTTTGGGATTTTGAATATGGATATTTATTATTTTTTTTTTTGAGTTTTTTTTAAAAAATATTGAAGGGATTATACTTTTTCTTCCGCATGAAATTATAACATCAAAATCTTGTTCTACTTGATTTTTAAATACAAATTTTTTTACTGGTGTAAAAGATGTGGGTATTAATTTCCAAAAACTATTTAATTCAATTTTCTCGTGAATATAATCAAAATTTAAGGCTTTTGCTAAGCCTTCGGTCTGACTAATCATCCCATGTAGCCCCTCAGTTAATAATAATGCTTTTAATTTAGTCATTTGTTACTATATAGCTTTGATATGAATCAAAATCCAACTAAACACGCAAAAGTGTTAATAATTGGATCTGGCCCAGCTGGATATACTGCAGCAGTTTATTCTGCTAGAGCAATGCTTAAGCCAATTTTAGTTCACGGCATGCAGCCAGGTGGTCAATTAACAATAACAACTGACGTTGAGAATTATCCTGGTTTTGCAGAAGTTATTCAGGGTCCATGGTTGATGGATCAAATGAAAGATCAAGCAAAAGCAGTTGGCACTGAAATGATAGAAGATCATATTGCTTCAGTTAATTTAAAGTCAAAACCTTTTGAGGCTATAGGTGAAAGTGGTCAAAAATATACTGCAGATTCGATTATAATTTCGACTGGTGCACAAGCTAGATGGCTTAATATAAAATCTGAACAAGAATATAAAGGGTTTGGGGTTTCTGCTTGCGCAACATGTGATGGTTTCTTTTTTAAGGATAAAACTGTAGCGGTTGTAGGTGGTGGAAATGCAGCTGTAGAAGAAGCAATGTTTCTTACCAAGTTTGCATCTAAAGTAAAACTTATTCATAGGAGAAATGAATTAAGAGCTGAGAAAATGTTGCAAAAAAAATTAATGGAAAATAAAAAAATTGAAATAGTATGGGATACAGTTGTTGAAGATGTTTTAGGAGATAATGACCCTAAAAATGTAACAGGTTTAAAAGTAAAAAATGTAAAAACAAACCAATCTGATGAAATGAAGATTGATGGTCTTTTTATTGCTATAGGTCATGATCCTGCTACACAATTATTTAAAGATCAGCTTAAAATGGATAAAGAAGGTTATTTAATTACTAAACCAGATTCAACTGAAACTAATGTTCCTGGAGTATTTGCTGCTGGGGATGTAAAAGATAAAATATTTAGACAGGCTGTAACAGCAGCTGGGATGGGGTGTATGGCGGCACTTGAAGCCGAAAAATATCTTTCTCATAACTAATGAATATGTCAGATAAAGTCTTATTAACTGGAATAAGCGGATGGATTGCTAAACATACAGCAATAGAACTGTTGAACCTAGACTTTGAAGTTTTAGGCACGGTCAGAAATAAAAGTTTAATTGAGCAAACTAAACATACAATAAGCAAATATGCTCCAATAGATAAATTATCATTTGTAGAATTAGATCTTTTGAAAGATGATGGATGGGATAAAGCCATAAAAGACTGCAAATATGTAATGCATATTGCATCTCCTTTTCCAATGAAAGTTTCAAATGATAGAGAAAAATTATTACCAGTGGCTGTTGATGGTACTCTAAGAGTATTAGATTCAAGTATAAAAAATAATGTTGAACAAATAATAGTAACTTCATCAATTGTAGCAATGTTTAGAAAGCCTAATAGAAGTAATCCTTACACATTTGGAGAAAATGATTGGACTGATGAAAATTGGATTGAAGGTGTAAGTGACTATTTCCTATCAAAAACTAGAGCTGAAAGAACTGCTTGGGAGTTTATGGAAAGTAAAGGTCTAAAAAATAAGTTAACAACAATTAATCCAGGGGGCGTATTTGGAGATGCTTTAGACAAAAAAGGTGGCACATCAATTGAATATGTCAGACAATTTCTTAAAGGAAAATTTCCAGCAGCTCCTAAATTTGCAGTTTTAATTTCTGACGTCAAAGATGTTGCAAAATCTCATGTAGCATGTATTCGGAATAAAAAAGTTGGTGGAAGAAGATTGATTGTTGGGAAAGAAGTAAAAAAACTTGTTGAGTTGTCACAAATCATGGCTGAAGCGATGCCTGAGTATGCAAAGAAAGTTCCAAAAAAAGAGTTACCTAACTTTATGGTAAAATTAATTAGTTATATAGATTCAAGTGCTAAGACAATGATTCCAGATCTTGGGATTATGATGCAAACAGATACTACCTATGCAGAAGATCTTTTGGGACTTAAATTTAAAGGAGCAAAAGATTGTATAAGTGAAAATGCTAAATCAGTTGTAAAATTAGGTTTAGTGTAAACTTTCGCAAAATTCTTTAATTTTCTTCATCGCTTTTTTCAAATTTTCCATTGACGTGGCATAGGATATTCTAAAAAAGCCTTCTAATCCAAATGCAGAACCTTGGACAACTGCAATACCATAGTTTTCTAATAATGACTGAACAAAGTCAGAGTCATTTTCAATTTTTTTACCTGATTTATCTTTTTTTCCAATTAATTCTTTACAATTTGGAAATACGTAAAATGCTCCCTCTGGTTTTAAACAATTAATTCCACTTATTGAGTTTAAAGAGTTTACTACAAAATCTCTTCTTTCTTGAAATGCTTTAGATCTAATTGAAATAAAATCTTGTTTACCATTAAGTGCCTCTACTGCTGCCGCTTGGCTTATTGAAGAGGGGTTTGTTGTGGATTGAGATTGAATTTTTGCTATAGCCTTAATTATATCTTTAGGACCTCCAGCATATCCTATTCTCCACCCTGTCATTGCATAAGATTTACTTACCCCGTTCATGGTCACAACTCTACTTTTTAGTTCAGGAACTTGCGCCATTGTGAAAAATTTTAATCCATCATAAGTCACATGCTCATATATATCGTCGCTCAAAATATTTACATGTGGTTTTCTTTTTAAAACTTGGGATAAATTTTTCAATTCTTGTTCAGAGTAACATGCTCCAGTAGGATTTGATGGTGAATTCAAAATTACCCATTTCGTATTATTATTTATTTTGCCTTCAAGATCTTTAGCTGTTAATTTAAACTCTTGTTCCTCTGAACATTCAATCACTATTGGAGTTCCTCCCGCTAATAAAACAATATCTGGATATGAAACCCAATAAGGTGCTGGTATTATAACTTCATCACCTTTGTTAAGAGTTGCCATCATCAAATTATAAATCACATGTTTGCCACCAGCTCCAACTGTAATTTCATCTACTTTATAATTTAAATTATTCTCTCTTTTAAACTTATTAACTATGGCATCTTTTAAAGCAGGTGTCCCGTCTACAGCTGTATATTTAGTATCACCTTTTTTAATAGCTTCTATAGCTGCTTGTTTTATATTATCTGGTGTATCGAAATCTGGCTCTCCAGCACCTAGACCTATCACGTCTTTACCCGCAGCTTTAAGTTCTCTAGCTTTTTGGGTGACAGCCAAGGTTGGTGAGGGTTTTATTCTTTTAAGGCTATCAGATATAATGCTCATTGAAATATAATTTTATTTTATTACTTTGTTTATTATATGCAAAATACATATCAAGATTTAATTACAGATCTAGAGGGAAAAAAACCTGAAATTAGCGGTAAACTAGAAGGTGGTAAAAAATTCAAAATTAAGTCCGATTTTAAACCTGCGGGAGATCAGCCTGACGCAATAAAAAAACTAGTTAATGGAGCCAATAAAGATCAATTTAATCAAGTTTTACTTGGAGTTACTGGTTCTGGAAAAACTTTTACAATGGCAAAAGTTATTGAAGCTACGAACAGACCAGCTTTAATTTTAGCTCCAAATAAAACTCTTGCAGCGCAGCTTTATGGTGAAATGAAAACTTTTTTTCCTGACAATGCAGTGGAATATTTTGTTTCCTATTATGATTATTACACACCTGAGGCTTACGTTCCTCGTTCCGATACTTATATTGAGAAAGAGGCATCAATAAACGAACAAATTGATAGAATGAGACACTCTGCAACAAGATCTCTATTAGAAAGAGATGATGTTTTAATAGTTGCAAGTGTGTCATGTATTTATGGATTAGGCTCTGTCGAGGCATATAGTAAGATGACACTTACTCTTCAAAAAAATTATGATTATAATCGAGAACAAATAATAAAATCTTTAATAAGTTTACAGTATAAAAGAAATGATCAAAATTTTCATAGAGGAACCTTTAGAGCAAGAGGAGAATATTTAGAAATATTCCCCTCCCATCTTGAGGATAGAGCATGGAGATTAAGTTTATTTGGAGATAAATTAGAAAAAATTGAGGAATTTGATCCATTAACTGGTGATCAAGTAAGAGAGCTTAGCTTAATAAAAGTTTATGCAAATAGTCATTATATTACTCCAAAGCCAACTGTAGAACAGGCAATAATAAATATTAGAAAGGAATTAGAAATAACTCTAAAAAAACATAAAGAGGAAAACAAACTTTTAGAAGCACAAAGATTAGAAGAAAGAACTAAATTTGACTTAGAGATGATTGAGGCGACAGGAACTTGTGCTGGAATAGAAAATTACTCAAGATTTCTATCTGGAAGGAAACCAGGTGAACCACCACCAACATTATTTGAATATTTTCCAGATAATACTTTAATTTTTGTAGACGAGTCCCATGTCACAGTTCCACAATTAAATGGAATGTTCAAAGGAGATAGATCAAGAAAAAGTACGCTTGCTGAATATGGCTTTAGATTGCCTTCTTGTATGGACAATAGACCATTAAAATTTGAGGAGTGGGATTTAATGAGAACACAAACAGTGTTTGTTTCTGCAACACCCGGTCCATGGGAACTAGAACAAACAAAAGGTAAGTTTATTGATCAAGTTATTAGACCAACTGGTCTTATTGATCCTGAAGTTGAAATAAGACCAGCTAAAAATCAAGTTGATGACTTAATGCATGAATGTAAAAAAGTTGTAGAAAAAAATCATCGTGTCCTAGTTACAACTTTGACCAAAAAAATGGCTGAGGACCTTACAGAATATTTACATGAAAATGGTATTAAAGTTAGATATTTACACTCTGATATCGATACACTTGAAAGAATAGAAATTATGAGAGATTTAAGAATGGGTGTATTTGATGTATTAGTTGGAATAAATCTTTTAAGAGAAGGACTAGATATACCTGAATGTGCCTTAGTTGGCATTCTTGATGCTGATAAAGAAGGATTCTTGAGGTCAGAAACATCACTCATCCAAACGATTGGAAGAGCGGCAAGAAATGTTGAGGGAAAAGTTGTTCTATACGCAGATAAAGAAACCAAAAGTATCAAAAAAGCTATTAAGGAAACAAATAGACGAAGAGAAATTCAATTAGAATATAATAAAAAGAATAAGATAGATGCTAAATCTGTCAAAAAGGAAATAAGTGATATTTTAGAAAGTGTATATGAAAAAGATTATGTAAAAATTAGTGAAGGATCGAACATAGGTGGAAACCTAAAGAAACATTTAAAAGGCCTAAATAAAAAAATGAAAGAAGCC
>CACGHU010000012.1 GCA_902572945.1 uncultured Pelagibacteraceae bacterium | reverse complement strand
TGCAGATGAAGTAACAAAGTTAGCGAAAGGATTTAAAGTAATTGCAAAAACTGAAACCTCAAAATTTTCGATCATTGAAAATTCTTCTAAAAAACTTTATGGGATACAATTTCATCCAGAAGTAACTCATACTGAAAGAGGGAAAATAATATTAAAAAACTTTATTTTCACAATCTGTAATACAAAAAAAAACTGGTCATCTAAAAATCAAAAAAAAATCCTTGTAGATGAAGTGAAAAGAATTGTGAGGAACTCTAAAGTGATATGTGCTCTTTCTGGAGGTGTTGATAGTAGTGTTGTTGCAAAGTTAATTCATAATGCAATAGGAAATAAACTGACGTGTATTTTTGTAAATACTGGTTTGTTAAGAAAAAATGAAGAAATACAAGTAGTTAAAACTTTTAGACAAAAATTTAAAATAAATCTTATTTATGTGGATGCTAAAAATCTTTTTTTAAAGAAGCTAAGTAAAGTTTCTGATCCTGAAAAGAAAAGAAAAATAATTGGAAATTTATTTATTAAAATATTCGAGAGATACGCAAAAAAAATTAAAAACGTTAAATATTTAGCACAAGGGACGTTATACCCAGATTTAATTGAAAGTAGGTCAGTAACAGGGAGCCAGACTTCTAAAATTAAATCTCACCATAATGTTGGGGGCTTGCCAAAAAAAATGAAATTAAAATTAGTTGAGCCATTGAAATTATTATTTAAGGATGAAGTTAGAAAATTAGGTTTAGAGCTCAAATTATCAAAAGAAATTGTAATGAGGCATCCTTTTCCAGGACCAGGATTGGCAATTCGTATGCCCGGGGAAATAACGAAAGATAAAATCAGAATTTTAAAAGATGCCGATGATATTTATATAAACTCACTAAAAAATTTCAATTTCTATGACAAGATATGGCAAGCCTACGCTGCTTTGTTGCCAGTCAAGACTGTTGGAGTTATGGGAGATAATAGGACTTATGAATATATGTGTTTGTTAAGAGCAATTACTTCAGAAGATGGCATGACTGCTGACACCTTTGATTTTAATAAAGAATTTATGCAGATTGTTTCAAATAAAATAATAAATGATATTAAAGGTATAAATAGAGTTGTTTATGACATAACATCTAAACCACCAAGCACCATAGAATTAGAGTGATGAATAACAAAATAAAAAAAATTATTAACAAAAAAAATAAATCTAAAATTGTTTGTCTTACCGCTTACTCTAAAAATATTGCGGAAATAGTAGACAAGCATGCAGATATTGTTCTAGTTGGCGACTCTTTAGGGTCAGTGCTTTACAATTATAATACAACAAGAAAAGTTAATCTTAAAATGATGTTAGAGCACACAAAAAGTGTAAGGATGGGTGTAAAAAAAAGTCTTCTCGTAATTGATATGCCTTATAACACATATAGAAATAAATCTGAGGCGCTCAAAAACTCAAAGCTTGCTATAAAACAAACAAAGTGCGACGCAGTTAAAGTAGAAGGCGGAGTTAGAGTACAACATATAGTTCGTCACCTAGTAAATAATAAAATCCCTGTAATGGGCCACATTGGGCTAACACCGCAGACTATTAAAGGTAAATTTAAATCAGTAGGTAAAACTGAAAAAGAGAAAAATAAACTATTTAAAGATGCTAAAGCTTTGGAGAATAGTGGGGTGTTTGGAATAGTTTTAGAATGCACTTATAGTGATGTTTCAAAAAAAATTTCTAAATTATTAAAAATTCCAACTATAGGTATCGGAGCTTCAGTTTACTGCGATGGACAGGTTTTAGTTACAGATGATATTTTAGGTTTAACTGATGCTAAAATTAAATTTGTTAAAAAATATGTAAATATCAAAAAAATTATAAATATTGCAGTTTCAAAATTTAAATCTGAGGTTAAATCAAAAAAATATCCTACAAAAAAATACTCTTATTAGAAATATTTTTTAAAGTTTTCATTGATTGATAATATTTCTAAATCCACTAGTCCACCTATAACAAGTTGAAGAGCAACTAACAAAATAAAACCTAATCCCACGTAAGCAATCCATAAATGTTTCTGAATATAATTAGCAAGAACGGTAGCAAGAGCACCAGTTAAGATTACAGATAAAACTAATCCAAATATCATAAATCCAAAATGCCCTTTTGATGCACCAACCACACCAATAACATTATCAAAACTAATTGTTATATCTGCAAATAAAACTTTATATACGCTTTGAATATAAGATGGTTCTTTTGATTTTTTTGTTGGTGATTTAACTTTTTTTATTTCAAATAAGTCTTTTTTAAGATCATAAACAATCCAAATTAACAATAAACCACCGAGAATTTTAATAAAATAAAATTTAAATAAATATGTGGCGAATAATGCAAAAACTACTTTGAATACTAATGCTCCTGCAACACCCCAAAGTATTATTTGTCTTCTGTTTTTCGGTACAAAGTTAGCAGCTATTAATCCTATTATTATTGCATTATCCGCAGCTAAAATTATATCAATAAAAATAATTTGGGTTAATATTACAATTTCTTCTATCAAGGTGGTCTGTATTTAAAAAATTAATGTTTTCCAATCTTTAGTAGGAAAAATTTATTAATACTTTGAAATCCTTTTTCCGTCAATTATTTCTTTGAGCTGGTCGTATTCTTTACAATTGCAACTTTCTAAAATAGTCAATTGCTCGATTGCTTTATCTTTTCTGTTTGTATTAAGATAAAGTTCACCTAGATATTGGTTTATTCTTTTATGATTTGGCTTGATTTTTAAACCAGATAAATAATATTTTTCAGCTTCAATAAATTTGCCTAGTTTTCTGCTTGTAAATCCTAAATAATTGAGCGTATCTGCATTATTCGGCTTTTCTTTATTAGATTCAAAAAACAATTTAAAAGCTCTCTCATATTTTTTTTCTGCCTTAGCTAGACTCTTTTCAGCCTTAGTGGATTTACCTTTTTTCAAAAACTTATTTGCTTTTTTTTCTAAATGCTTGCCTGACAAAACTAGTTTATGACCTTTTTCGTATTTTGAAACTTTGCCCTCATTTCCTCCATCAGTATCTCCGGGAGATCCAGCGGAAAAAGCTGGTACAGCCGAAAGTAAAAAAACAACAATCAGAACAGTAATTTTATTGAACATATTTGCAATATAGGAATTAAAGTTTTTTTAACAACCATCTTTTTAATTAGTGGACAATTTTACACTTTATTTAGACTAATTTATTTGTATTTTTAAAGCTTCGTATTCTTCACACCCACAATTTTTAAGAGAATTAAGTATTTCCTTGGTATCGCTAATTCTGTTTTGATTTTTGTAAAAAATTCCTAAATTGTACTTTATACTATTATGCTGCTCATTTAACTCTAAACCTAAAAGATAGTAAATTTCAGCATTATCATTAAATCCTAATTTTGCACTGCATAAACCTAAGTAATTTAATATATCAGGATTTGCAGGATCCTCAGCGTTAGCTTCTAAAAAAAAATCTAAAGCTTTTTCAAATTTAATTTTAGCCTTTTTAAATTTACCTTTTTTTTCAGTTTTTAGTGCTCTTTCTAACTCTTTATAACCAAGCTTATAGGGTCCTGATGGGAGAGGTCCTTCTCTACCTAAGTTTTCTTGTTTACCTTCGTATGCATAAGCTTTTAATAATATTGAGATTAAAAAAAATAATAAAAGTATGTAATAAAAATTTTTCATTAAGTAAATTTTTTCATTTTATTAAGAGGTGTTAAATTTAAATTATTTTTAGAAAGTTCTTCTTTAATTATTTTTGCTGTATTTAAAGAATTTTCATTATCTCCGTGAATACAAATAGAATCGATTTCACACGGAATTTGTTTACCAGAGTAACAATTTATGGCTTGGTTTTTGACCATAGATAAAATATGTTTTTTAGCTATATTAGGATTTGTAATTAATGCATTTGGTTTAGTTCTAGAAACTAAATTACCATCATCTTCATAATTTCTGTCAGCAAAAATTTCACAAGCAATTCTCATATTTAATTTTTTTGCTGCTGTTTCCATTTTTGACCCTGTGGGAACAAGATATATTAACTCTTTGTTTAGTTTGTAAATTATATTAGCAAGTATGGTTGCTAAATTAATATCTTCGCAAGCCATATTATTTAAAGCTCCGTGCGGCTTGATATGGGTTACATTTTCATTATGCTTCTCAGCTATATTTTGAAGAATTTCATATTGGTCTTTAATAAGTTTTTCAATTTCTTTCTCAGAAATAACAAGTCTTTTTCTACCAAAATTTTCAGGATCATTAAAAGATGGATGGGCACCGATACTTACTCCATTTTTCTTTGAAATCAAAATAGTACTATCCATAGTTTCATAATCACCAGCATGATACCCACAGGCAATGTTTGCTGAATTGACAATTTCTAACAATTTTGGATCGTTAACGTTTGAATGATGCTTGGATTTTTCTCCTAAATCACAATTAATATTAATTTCCATGCTATCCATTGTTAAAGTATAACATGTCATGATAAAAAATATATCAAATCTTGGTGACGCAGCACTATATTGTGATTTTGGAAATGAGGTAAATCAAAAGACAAACATTAAAGTAATAAAATATTTTGAAAATATAAAAAATTTAAAAATAAAAGGAATAAATAATATAACACCCTCTTACAATAAACTTATAATATCATTTGATTTAAATGTAATAAATTTTACAGAACTTAAAAAAAAAATTGAAGACATTAATATTTCTGAAAAGGATATTAAAAAGGACCATAAAATAATAAAAATTCCAACTTGTTGTGATGATGAATTTGCTTTAGATATTGAGAGACTTTCATCAAAATTAAAATTAACAAAAAAAGAAATTTTAGAAAAATATTTAAATAAAGAGTATTTCTGTTACATGACTGGCTTTATTGCTGGAATGCCTTTCTTAGGTGATATTGATAAAAAAATTAGACAAGAAAGACTTGAAACACCAAGAGTCAAAGTGCCAAAAGGAGCCGTTGGCATTACAGAACAGTTCACAAATATCTACACTTTTGAGAGTCCTGGTGGCTGGAATATTTTAGGAAGTACCCCAATTAAAATTTTTGATCAAAAAAATGAGAAACAACCAATATTAATTAATCCCGGTGATACGGTGTTATTTTATGAAATTAACAAAAAGGAATACATCAAACTTAATGAAAAAGAATAGAATTATAATTTTGAGAGAAGGTATAAATTCAACTTTTCAAGATTTAGGAAGGAATAATTTTTACCATATAGGATTACCTTTTAGCGGTGTCATGGACAAACGAAATTATTTAATAGCAAATAAATTGGTTGGAAACAAACATAATGAGGCTGCTATCGAATTTGCGTACCAAGGACCACTTATAAAAATCGAGGAAGGTAATATAAATTTTGCTATATCGGGCGATATTAAATTTAATATAAAAAAAAATGGTAAATTAATAAATGGTGATTGCTACAAAAATTATAATTTATCAAAAAATGATGAAGTAGATATTATATCAACTAATAATTCAATTTATGGATATTTTGCAGTCAGCGGTGGTTTTGAGCTTAAAAAAAATTTTGGAAGCTTTTCTACTCATGTAAGATCAAATGTTGGCGCAAACAATGGAAATAAGATTCAAAAAGACGAAAAATTTTTACTTAAAGATTTTAAAGATAGTTATTCCAATAAAAGTCTTAAATATATGAATTCAAAAATTGAATATATAAGAATATTGAAAGGAACTAATTTCGATTATTTTTCTGAACAATCAATAAAAGAATTTTACTCTAAAGAATTTTTAGTTACCAAACTTTCTGATCGTATGGGCATGAGACTTGAAGGGCCTAAAATAAAAAATTTAAAAGAAACAAACATTAGATCAGAAGGTCTAATTAAAGGTGTAATCCAAGTTCCAGCAGACGGTAATCCGATTATCATGTTGTCTGATCATGGTACTATTGGAGGATACCCGAAAATTGGTGTAGTTATTAGTGCTGATTATGATAGATTGGTGCAAACACCTCCAAGTAAAAAAATTAAATTTAAATTAATTGAATTAAAAGAAGCAGAAAAACTTTACAAATTATATCAAATGGAAACCGAAAATCTTTTAAGTCAAATATAATGATCATAATTTCTAAATTACCTGGTCCGCTTTTGGTTTTTTTTGGAGCATTAAGTCTCAGTTTTGGAGGGCTTATTGTTAAATCATTTCAAGGTGCAAATTTGTGGCAAATTTTGTTTTGGAGATCAATTTTTTTTATATTAGTTGTTAGTATTTTTTTATTACTGACATATAGAAAAAAAGTTTTTACTGCTTTTATTAGTTCTGGAATACCTGGACTTGTGGGTGGGCTAATATTATCCACTGGTTTTTGCGGGTATGTTTTTGCTATGTATAATACCACCGTTGCAAACACAAATTTTATAATTCAAACTCAAACAATATTTTTAGCAATATTTGGATATTTATTTCTGAAGGAAAAAGTTTCAAAATTAACTTTAGTTTCGATTATTTTGGCAATTTCAGGAATAATTTTAATGGTTGGAACTTCTTTATCCCCAGGCCAAATGTCAGGTAATATTGCAGCTTTCATTATGCCAGTATCATTTGCAATTTTAATTTTAATTGTAAGAAAATATCCCACTGTTGATATGGTGCCATTACAATTGATCGCAGGCATATTTGCAATGTTTGTTGGTTATTTATTTGCTGGAAAAATTATGATTTCTTTTTATGATATTTTTCTAGGATTTCTAGCAGGATTTTTTCAATTAGGTTTTGGTTTTATTTTAATTACTATTGGAGCAAGACGAACCCCATCAGCATTAGTGGGAATCATAATGTTAACAGAAGCCGTTTTAGGGCCCATGTGGGCATGGATTTTTATTAATGAGCAACCTCCTTTAATGGTCCTCATTGGAGGTAGTATTGTAATTATAGCTGTTCTGCTTCAATTTTTACCACTTTTAAAAAAAAATAAGGCTCCATTACAATCTTAAAAGGCTATCATTTTACTAAATTTATGCTATAAGAACCTCACGGGAGAGACCACATTAGTGTGGCGCCGAAGGAGCAACCACCCCGGAAACTCTCAGGCAAAAGGACCGTAAATATTAACTCTGGAAAGAGAAAAATTCTCGCCGAAGGAGCAAATCTCTCAGGCACATAGACAGAGGGGGCAAAGAGTTAATATTTTATGAAAAAAACGCCTCTGTACAATCTTCATCAAAAGCATGGTGCAAAATTTGTGCAATTTGCTGGTTATGAAATGCCAATTCAATATGAAACTGGCATAGTAAAAGAACATATAACCACTAGAAATAATTCAGGAATATTTGATGTATCTCACATGGGTCAGTTATTTTTAAAAGGCGGCGATGAATTAACAAATGATTTACAGAAAATATTCCCAATTGATTTAGCAAAAATTTCAATAAACCAAAGCAAGTATACTTTTTTGATGAAAGAAAATGGTGGAATATATGATGATCTTATAATTACAAAATTAAAAGATGGTTACATGATAATATTAAATGCTGCTTGTAAAGAGGCAGATCTAAATATTTTAAAAAGTAAAATTGGTGAAAAATATCAAATTAATTTATCAGATGACTTATCTTTAATAGCAATACAGGGACCTAAAGCAAAAGATGTTCTAGATTCACTTGTACCAGGTGTTACTAAACTTAAATTTATGAATGGTAATCAATTTAAGTACAAAGACGTAGACATCTATATAACTAGATCTGGCTATACTGGTGAAGATGGTTTCGAAATTTCGATTAACAATAAAATTGTGGAAAGTTTTGTAGAAAAACTTATTGAAAAAGGTTCTACAATGATTGGTTTAGGAGCTAGAGACACTTTAAGATTAGAAGCTGGACTTTGTTTATATGGTCACGATTTAGATGAGAATACTAGTCCAATTGAGGCAAATCTAAAATGGGCAATTTCAAAAAGCAAAATTAATGAAAAGTTTCCAGGTTCAGAATTTATTAAGAAACAGTATAACGAAGGTGTTTCAAAACTTAGAGTTGGAATAAAACCTGAAACAAAAGTGATAGCAAGAGAGTCTACAAAAATATTTGATGAAAAAGATAATGAAATTGGAAAAGTAACTAGTGGAACTTTTGGACCAAGCGTTAATGGTCCTATAGCAATGGGATATATTCATAACGATTATTCAAAAAAAAATACAAAAATCTTTTTAGAAGTAAGAGGAAAAAGGGTACCAGCAAGTATTTGTGAAATGCCTTTTTATAAAAAAAACTATGTTAGAGAAGGAGGAGACAATGTCAGAAATTAAATTTTCAAAAGAGCATGAATGGATAACAGTTGATGGTGAGGTAGCAACTATTGGTATAACCAAACACGCAACAGAGCTTTTAGGTGATATTGTTTTTGCTGAATTGCCAGAGAAAGGTTCTAATGTAAATAAGGATGCTACGGCAGGTGTAGTCGAGTCGACTAAAGCTGCTAGTGATGTTTATACACCTATTTCTGGTGAAGTTGTCGATACAAATCAATCAATTGTAGACGACCCATCTAAAATTAATTCTGATCCTGAAGGGGATGGATGGTTTTTTAAACTTAAAATTAAAGATCCAGCTGAAATGAACACTTTAATGAATAGGGATGAATATGACAAATTTGCAAAGGAGAGTACTAGTTAATGTTACATAATTCTGAAAAAGATTTTATCAAAAGACATATTGGACCATCTAAGAAAGATGAAAAAGATATGTTAGGACAGCTCGGTTATCAAAATATAAATGAATTAATTAGTCAAACTGTACCAGAAAAAATATTGTTTAAAGGAGAGCTAAATATTGGTGAACCTAACTCTGAATATGAGGCACTAAGAATATTAAAAGGTTTATCTAGAAAAAATCAAATTTACTCAAATTTTATTGGTATGGGTTATTATGGAACGTATACCCCAAACGTAATTATAAGAAACATATTGGAAAATCCTGGTTGGTATACTTCTTACACTCCTTATCAACCTGAAGTCGCTCAGGGAAGATTGGAAATGTTACTAAACTTTCAACAAATGATAATTGACTTCACCGGAATGGATATCGCAAATGCGTCCTTGTTAGATGAGGGGACAGCCGCTGCTGAAGCTATGGGTCTCAGTCACAGACTTAATAAAAAAGATAGTGATCTTGTTTTTATTTCTAAAGATTGTCACCCTCAGACCATAGAAGTAGTAAAAACTAGAGCAGAACCTTTGGGGCTTAAAGTTTTAATTGGAGATGATGAAGAGCTAAACAATATAAAAAATGATATTGTATGTGGAATTCTTCAATATCCTGGAACCTTGGGTGATATAAAAGATCCAAGTGAAAATATTAGTAAAATTAGAAAAAGAAATGGAAAAGCTATACTTGCTTGTGATTTATTATCTTTAGCAAAATTAAAAACACCAGCAGAATTAGGCGCAGACATTGCTGTAGGTAGTTCACAAAGATTTGGAATTCCTTTAGGTTATGGGGGACCACACGCAGCATTTTTTGCGACTAAAGATGAATTTAAAAGATCCATGCCAGGAAGAATTATTGGGGTTTCTATAGATAGACATGGAAATAAAGCATATAGACTTGCATTACAAACTAGAGAACAGCATATAAGAAGAGACAAGGCGACAAGTAACATTTGTACTGCTCAAGCTCTGCTCGCAATTGTTTCTGCAGCATATGCAATTTATCATGGGCCCAAAGGAATTAGGACGATATCAGAAAGAGTTTCTCAACTTGCTAAAAATTTTGCAGATAAACTAAAACAGTCAGGTTATGAACTTTATTCAGACTATTTCTTTGATACTGTAACGGTGTTAACAAAGGATAAAACTGAACAAATATTTCAAAATGCTTTATCTCAAAAAGTGAATATCAGAAAAGTAAATTCTGAAATGTTAGCAGTGTCTTTTGATGAAAAGAAAAATGTTTACAGAGCAAATCAACTTCTAAAAATATTTAATTGTGCTGAAGCTATAAAAGAAAATCCAACGGAAAGTTTACCTAATCTTCCAAAAAATTTACTTAGAACTTCTAATTATTTAGAACACAAAGTATTTAATAGTTATCACTCAGAAACAGAAATGATTAGGTATTTAAAAAGACTTGAGGATAAAGATATAGCTCTTAATAGAACAATGATTGCTTTGGGTTCATGTACAATGAAACTAAATGCTGTAGCAGAAATGATACCTATTAGTTGGAGAGAATTTTCAGAACCACATCCTTTCGCTCCAATAGAGCAAATGGAAGGTTTTAGAACTTTATTTACTGATTTGAAAAATTGGTTGAGATCAGTAACTGGATTTTCTGGAGTTTCTTTGCAACCAAATGCAGGTGCCCAAGGAGAATATGCTGGTCTTATGGTGATTAGAAAATATCATATGGAGAGAGGTGAAAAAAATAGAAATGTATGTTTAATCCCTAGTTCGGCACATGGTACAAACCCTGCAAGCGCTCAAATGGCAGGAATGAAAGTTGTCGTTGTTAATTGTGATAAAGATGGAAATGTCGACTATGAAGATCTTAAAAAGAAAGTCGAACATAATTCAGAAAATCTTGGTGCTTTAATGGTTACTTATCCGTCAACTCATGGAGTTTTTGAGGAAAGAATATCTGACATATGCGAATTAATCCATAAGCATGGAGGCCAAGTTTATATGGATGGCGCAAACCTTAACGCTTTAGTTGGTATTGCTAAACCTGGTAACTTTGGACCAGATGTTTGTCACATAAACTTGCATAAAACATTCTGTATTCCACATGGTGGTGGTGGTCCAGGTATGGGACCAATAGCATGCAAAAGACATTTAGAAATATATTTGCCAACACATCCAGTAATAAAAGATTGTGGTCCAGCTACAGGTATTGGGCCCATATCTGCAGCCCCTTGGGGAAGTTCAAGTATTTTATCAATTTCTTGGATGTATATAAAAATGATGGGTTCTGAAGGTCTTAAACTTGCATCACAAATAGCGATTTTAAACGCTAACTACATAGCTCACAAATTAAAAGACCACTATCCAATATTATATAAAGGTGCAAATGGAAATGTAGCTCATGAATGTATAATTGATATCAGGTCTATAAAAAATGATACGGGTATAACAGAAGAAGATATCGCTAAGAGATTGATCGATTTTGGCTTTCATGCGCCAACAATGTCTTGGCCAGTGCCAGGAACTATGATGATAGAACCGACTGAAAGTGAAAGTTTAAATGAAATTGATAGATTTTGTGACACTTTAATTAAAATTAAAAAAGAAATTGATAAAATAAAAAATGGAGAATTTGATAAGATTGATAATCCAATTAAAAATGCTCCACATACTGATCTAGAATTAGCATCGAATGAATGGAAACATAAATATTCTAGAGAAGATGCAGCATATCCATCAAAATTTTTAAAATCTAATAAGTTTTGGCCACCAGTCTCAAGAGTAGACAATGTATATGGTGACAAAAATCTTTTTTGTACTTGTCCAAGTATGGATGAATTCAAAGAAGATGCAGCTTAAAGGTTAATGAAAATTGCAGTAATTGGTTCAGGTATTTCTGGCTTAAGCTCTGCGTATTTTTTATCAAAAAAACACAAAGTCGATTTATTTGAAAAAGAAGATCACTTTGGCGGACATGCTCATACTATTGACATTGATTATAACCAAGATGGTAAGAAAAATTTGCCAATTGATATTGGATTTATTGTTTTCAATTATAAAACCTACCCACATCTCATAAATTTTTTTAGTGAAAATAATATTGAAATAGAAAAAAGTAACATGAGCTTTTCTGTTTCAGTAAAAGGTAAAAATATTGAATATTGTGGAAAGGGACTTAATGGTATTTTTATTAATCGAAAGAATATTTTTAATCTTAAGTTTTTAAAAATGTTTTTCGAAATAATAAAATTTTATAATCAATGTGATAAGCTCAATGAATTAAATGATGAACTAACTTTAAACACTTTTCTTAAAAATAAAAAATTATCTCAATATTTTATTAATTATCATATTTTACCTATGGTTTCAGCTATTTGGTCTATGCCACCTTATGAGGCAGGTCAAATGCCTTTAAAATTTTTTATAAAATTTTTCCAAAATCATGGACTATTTAAATTTAAAGAAAGACCTCAGTGGTACACAGTAAAAAATAGAAGCAGAACTTATGTAAATAAAATTTTAGAAAAAATCAGTGGCGAGTATTTTAAAAATTACAATATCAATAAAGTTGAGAGAAAAGTAAATGGAGTGAGAGTATTTTATGGAGATGAAAACGAATTTTTTGATTATGATAAGGTTGTTTTTGCAACGCATGCAGATCAAACTATTTCTATAATTAAAAATCCTACTGGTGAAGAAAAAAATTTACTAACTAAATTTAATTATAAAAAAAATATTGCATTAATTCATACTGATGAAAAAGTGATGCCATTAAATAAAAAAGCATGGTCATCTTGGAACTCTTCAATTAATTCAAATAATTTGAAAGAAAGCTCTATTACTTATTGGTTAAATTTATTACAGAATTTAAATGTTGGAAAAAATATATTTTTAACGCTTAATCCCTTTTTTCAAGTTGATAAAGATAAAATAATTAAAAAAATTGAATTTACCCATCCTTATTACAACCAGGAAGCTTTGAGTTTTCAAAAAAATTTAAGTAATATTCAAAATAAAAAAAATATTTTGTTTTGCGGAAGTTATTTCGGTTATGGTTTTCATGAAGATGGAATAAAATCATCAATTGATATGCTTAAATTTTTAGATGATTGAAGAGTCTTATATTTATAATGGCAGGGTAATTCATAAAAGATTTAAACCAAAGGAACATACTTTTAGTTACAAAGTATTTTCTTTATTTTTAGATTTAGATGAGATCAACAAAATTGACAAGGAAATACCTTTTTTCTCATATAATAAGTTTAATCTAATAAGTTTCCATGACAAAGATCACGGTGATAGGAATAATAATTCTTTAAAAGAATGGGTAATAACAAATTTAAAAAACATAGATATTAACGAAAAAAATATTAAAATTAAAATTTTATGTTATCCAAGAATTTTTGGATATGTTTTTAATCCGTTAAGCATATTTTTTGTTTATAATTCAAAATCATCACTTATAGCAATATTTTATGAAGTAAAGAATACATTTGGGGAACAACACACATATGTATTTAAAACAAATCAAGAAACAAAAAACATCAAAAATGATTGTATAAAAAGGTTTTATGTTTCTCCATTCATGGATTTGGACTCAAAGTATTTTTTTAGAATCGCGAATCCTGGTGAAAATTTATCTGTGATAATAGATCAAATAGATAAAGATGGAAAATTGCTATTCGCATCTCAAGACGGTAGAAGAACAAACCTTAATTCTAAAAACCTTATATTTTCGTATTTAAAAAACCCTTTAATGACATTTAAAATAATATCAGCGATACATTTTGAGGCATTAAGGTTATGGCTAAAAGGAATTAAACTAGTTCCTAAAAAAATAAAAATTAAAAATAATATAAGTATAGAAAAAAAATGAAATTAGTCTCTCTTGCAGATAGAATAGTATTTTCATCTATTAAGAATTTTGAATATGGGCAAATAAATTTAAAAAATTACGATGGCAAAGAATATAAATTGGGAAACGAAAACTCTCCTTTAAAAGCAAATTTAATAATAAATAAACCTGGATTAACATTAAATATTCTAAACAAAGGAAGTATTGGTCTAGCCGAATCTTATATGCGTGGAGAATTTGAAACTGATAACTTAACAAATCTAATAGAAATTACTGCTAAAAATATCAAAAAGGTGCATAAATTTTCTGGAGTTTTAGATTTACCATTAATAAATTTTTTCAAATATTTATTTATTAAGAATACAAAAAAAAGAAGTAAAGAAAATATTTCTAAACATTATGATCTTGGAAACGAATTTTTTTCATTGTGGTTAGATAAAACTTTAACTTACTCAAGTGCAATATTTGATAAAGATAAAACTGATCTAGAGGCGGCACAAATTAATAAATATAAAAAACTATCGTTTTTAGTTAAACCAAAAACTGGTGATAGAATGTTAGAGATTGGATGTGGTTGGGGAGGTTTTGCAGAGTATGTGGGAAAAAATTATGACATAAAGTTAGATTGCATTACAATATCTCAAAAACAGTATGAATATGCAAAGGAAAGAATATTTAAAAATGGATTAAATGAAAAAGTAAATATAAAGATGCAAGATTACCGTGATGTAAACAATAAATATAATGCAATAGCTTCTATAGAAATGATAGAGGCGGTAGGTCAAAATTATTTAAAAAGTTTTTTTAAAAAAATAAAACAAAACTTGGAACCAAATGGAAGTGCAGCTATTCAAGCTATCACAATCGATGATAGCTTATATAATAGATATAAGACTAAACAGGATTTTATTCAAAAATATATTTTTCCAGGTGGGTTTTTACCCTGTAAAAAAAGTTTAATAAAATACGCAAATGAAACAAATTTAAATTTTAATCAGTGCAATTCATACGGATTACATTATTCTAATACCTTAATGATGTGGAGAGATGAATTTTTAAAAAAATGGGATAATATTTCAAAACAGGGATTTGATGTAACTTTTAAAAGAATGTGGAATTTCTATTTATCTTATTGTGAAGCTGGATTTAAATCAAAAAATATAGATTTAATTCAATTTTCACTACAGAATAAATAATTTATGAAAAAAATTAATTTATATAATAATTTTTTATTGCTAATTTTTTTTGTATTTATTACAAGTTGCTCTGGACATAACGTAATGAAACCTGAAGATTTCAAAGACCAAAAACCTAGGCTTATAATTGAAGATTATTTGACAGGAAATGTTAAAGCCTGGGGTATTCTTCAGAATAGATCAGGCAAGGTAACACGTCAATTTTCTGCTGATTTAGATGGGAAATGGGATGGTAATCAACTTATTTTAGACGAAAAGTTCAATTGGACTGATGGAGAAGTTCAAACACGACAGTGGAAAATAAATAAAATTGATGATCATAATTATGAAGGAACAGCAAGTGATGTTGTTGGAAAAGCAAAAGGATATTCCTATGGTCCAGCATTTAAATTTGAATATGTTCTTCTAGTTCCCGTTAAAGGTAGAGAAATTAAAATTACTTTTGACGATTGGATATTTAAACAAGACGATAGAGTTGCTATTAACAGAGCTACAATGACAAAGTTTGGTATAAAAGTCGCTGAACTAACTGTTATGTTTGTTAAAGACTAACGTTTTTGATATTTTGTAAGCTTACTCAATAATTTAAGATATAACCAGTTTGGTAATATTTTAAGAAATTTTAAAACTAAAGTTAATTGTTTTGGAAAATGAATTTCAAATACATTTGAATTTACTAAACCATCATAAATTTTATCTGCAGCATATTCAGTTGTTTTTAGAAAAGGCATTTTGAAATCATTTTTATCAGTCATGGGTGTTTTAATAAAACCTGGTGATATTAATGAAACTCTTACTCCATATCTTTTAAAATCAAAATATAAACTTTCAGCTAAGTTATTTAATGCAGATTTGGATGGACCGTAGCCAGTGGAATTTGGCAAACCCCTATAACCAGCTATTGATGAAACAATTGAGATGTGACCTTTCCCTAAATCTTTAAAATATTTTTCTACAGATTTAATAGAGTTTAATGTACCAAAAAAATTTACTTTCATTACATTTTCAATTTGTTCAACATCAATTTCTTTTTCTTTTTTTGGATCCCATGTTCCGGTTGAAAAAACACATAAATCAATTTTTCCTAGTTTATTTTTAATTTCAGTGAATACCTTATGGCAATCATTTTTATTTGTTACGTCTAAAGGAAATGAAAAAACATTTTGATTTTGCTTTGATATTTCTTCAAGTAATTCAAGTCGTCTAGCAGAAATAGCAACATTCCAACCATTTTTAGAAAACTTTATTGCTATTGCTTTTCCAATACCTGTACTGGCACCTGTAATCCAAATTACTTTATTGCTCATGATGAAATGATATATATATCATAATGTTTAAAAATAAATTTTTATCTTTTTTAATTTTCGGATTTGTCACATTTTCTGCTTCATTTATTGGGAGTATAGCGACAATTACATCGAAAGAACCCTGGTATTCTTCCTTAAATAAGTCAGGTCTTAATCCTCCTGATTGGGTATTTGCTCCTGTTTGGACAACATTATATTTATTCATGACTATAGCAATTTGGTCTGCGTGGCATAAAAATTATAAAGATTTAAATATAATTTATATTTATTTGATGCATTTATTTTTTAATACAACTTGGAGTATTGTATTTTTTGTTTTTCATAATATTTTTGCCGCACTAATCAACCTTATAATAATAATAGGTTTTATTATCATTTTAATGATTAAGTATAAAAAAATAAGTAATTTAAGTTTTATATTAATGATTCCATATTTACTTTGGTGCATTTATGCACTAACTCTAAATACTAGCTTATATATATTAAATTAATATGGATGATGTTGTTATAGTTGGCGGCGGTATAATTGGTGCTGCTACGGCTTATTTTTTATCTAAAGAAGGAAGAAAAGTTAAAGTAATCGAAAGAGATCCAACATATAAAAAAGCTTCTTTCCCTCTGTCTCTTGGAGGTTTTAGAAGACAATTTTTTCAAAAAGAGAATATATTATTAGGAAAGTTTGCTAGGGAGTTTATAAATCAAATTCCAGAATTACTTAAAACTGAAAAAAATCCAAAACCTACTGCTAGTATGGTTCCAAATGGCTATTTATTGATGTTTGGACCTGAGCATGCTGAGGAACAGTATAAAGCTCTTGAAAACCATAAAGCATGTGAGGCTGGAACTAAAAATATAAAAGGATCTGAATTAAAACACGTATTTCCTTATATAAATTCTGAAGGCATAGAAACTGCAACTTACACTGACAATAGAACTGAAGGATGGATTGATCCGTTCATGTTTCATGGAGCTTTAAAAGGAAAAGCAATGGAACTTGGAGCTGAATTTATTAAAGGGAACATCAAAAATTTAGACGAAATAAATGCTAAAACAATTATATCAGCTGCAGGATGCTGGACAAAAGAGCTTTTAGATGACATTCCTGTGGTTCCACAAAAGCATACTGTTTTTAGAGTTAAGTGCCCCAAACATATTCCTGAAATGCCTTTAACAGGTGATTTGACCACAGGTGTTTATTGGAGGCCAGAGGGCAAAGAATATTTAGCTGGATCACCTATTTCAACTTTTGACTCAAAAGATTTAGAACCAGCTTGGAACGATTTTGAAGAACTTGTGTGGCCAGCTCTTGCAAAAAGAGTTCCGATATTCGAAGAGTTAAAACTAACAGGGGGTTGGGCTGGTTTTTATGATTGCAATAAATTAGATAATAACGCTGTAGTAGGTAAACATCCTAAATATGACAACGTTTATATGGCTAGTGGTTTTACTGGTAGAGGCTTAATGCAAGCTCCAGGAATTGGTAGAGCATTGACAGAATTAATTACAACAGGATCTTACCAAACAATCGATATAAGTGTTTTCGGTGTTGAGCGTATTTTTAATGAAAATGCAAGACCTGAACCTTACGTTTTATAATTTTCTAACTACAGTACCCAAGTAACCATTAAAACAAGATACACCAATAATGAGCAGCTGCCCTTTTAAAGAATAAAAATCAAAAGAAGGATAAAAACTTATTGCAACACTAAAAAATATATAAGTTACAATAAATGGTCTTATAAACTTCTTAAAAATATTATTTCTTTTTATATTTTGCAGCCTCCTCAGAACCACTAGTAGCTGACCCTTTACTATAAGAGTGAGCTCCCATACCAGCTAATTGACCGTCTTTTACAATTAAATACTGGTTTCTGATTTCTCTTTTTTCAAAGAAACATTCTAAGATTTCTCTTACTCCATCTGCATATCTAGCTTGTGCAGTCAACGATGTACCAGAGGTATGCGGTGTCATACCGTGGTTTGGCATAGTTCTCCAAACATGATCATTTGGAGCAGGTTGAGGAAACCAAACATCTCCTGCGTATCCACTTAATTGACCACTCTTAAGTGCTTTTGCAATTGCATCTCTATTACAAATCTTACCTCTTGCAGTATTAACTATATAAGCACCTTTTTTCATTTTACTTATCATAGCATCATCAAACAAATTTTCTGTTTCTGGATGAAGAGGGCAATTTATTGTAACTACATCACAAACCTTTACCATTGATTCTACAGACTCATGAAATGTTAAATTAAGTTCTTTTTCAACACTATCAGGTAATTTATGTCTATCAAAATAATGAAGATGAACATCAAAAGGTTTCATTTTTCTTAAAGCATCTAATCCAATTCTACCAGCCGCAACAGTCCCAATATGCATACCTTCAACGTCGTATGATCTTTGTACTGCATCAGCAATATTCCAACCACCTTCATTTACAATTCTGTGTTGATTGTGGTAATCTCTAACCATTGAAACAATCATCATCACTATGTGTTCCGCAACTGATCTCGAATTACAAAAAGTTACTTCTACAACATCAATCTTGTTGTCCATTGCAGCTTGAAGGTCTACGTGATCTGACCCAATTCCTGCAGTAATAGCCATTTTAAGATTTTTTGCTTTAGCAATTCTTTCTTTGGTTAAATAGTACGGGAAAAATGGTTGAGAAATAACGATATCTGCGTCAACAATGTGTTTATCAGCTTCACATCCATCACCATCTTTACTGTTTGTAACAATCAACTCATGGCCGTTGCTTTCTAAAAATTTTCTTAAACCAAGCTCACCTGATACACATCCTAATAGTTGACCAGGTTTATAATCCCTACCTTTTGGAGACGGTAAAGTCATACCATCTGGATATTTTTCTAATTTTGGAAGTTCTGAAAGAGGATATGATTTTGGCATTCCTCCTTTTGGATCATCATACAATATACACAATACTTTCATTTTATCTCCTAATCTAAATTTAAATCATTAATGATTATTTATAATCAAAATCCTACCATAAAAATATATGAGCTAGCAATCAAATTATGTCTACTTTGGGTATTCCTTTTTAAATAAAAATTTATTAATTATAATACCAAACATAACCACGATGCTTGATCCAATAAGGACTGGCGTTAATAAATAATCAAATGAAACAGATCCTATAATTACGATTATTGGATTACCACCTGCTGGGGGGTGTGTAACTTTAAATAAGATCATAAACATAACTCCAAAACCAACAGCTAAAGGAATATTAATAAAAACTGGTAAAGGAACATAATTTAAAAAAATTATACCTACCAGAGCAGTTAAAAAATGTCCTAAGATAATATTTTTTGGTTGTGCAAAGGGACTTTCTGGATAACCGTAAAGGAGAACCATTGTAGAACCAAAAGAAGCTATCAGAAATACTCCATAAGACGTTTTATATGTTAAAATAGTTAAAACACCTATAGTGACTATTGAAAAAATTCCTGCAAAAAAAGATTGTAATATTAATTTTCTATCCATCATAATTTTTTATAATCCTAATTAAAGCATTTATTGGCAAGAGCAAGCATTCTTTTCTTTGAATATTTTCTTTTTTTAAAATCTGATCAAATGGTTTCCAATGTTTAGGAATTTGAATATGATCATCTTTGAATAAAATATTTGCAATATTTAAAAACTTATTTACTTCACTTACTTCTATATTTTTAGATTTACGTGAGAGAAGACTTGCTGATGCTTGACAATATATACAGGACTTTGTTTTATAACCAAAATCAATAATTCTTCTATTTCTTATTTTAAGAGTGATTTCAATTTCATCACCACATATTGCATTTTTATGCTTATATTTATGTGAATAGTTTTTAACAGATTTATAGTTTGTTGTATTTTCAGCTATCTTTATTACATTTAAATCCATTTTGAATACGATCTATCTAAATTAGATATTTTAATTTAGTAAAAATTATATTGTAGTATGACTAAATTACTATTAAAAATTCAAAATGTTAAAATTAAAAAACGAGAGTATTGCTGTTCCAGTCGTGTTATTTGCTGGAATTCTTTGGTCATTCGGACCTCTTGTAGTTCGTTATATGGATCAGCCGAATCTAGTACCTTGGCAATACCTTTTTGCGAGAGGTATTACAATTTTTGTTTTATTAAACGTATATTTATTTTTTGAAGAAGGATTTAGTTTTTATAAAAATTATTTAAAAATTGGTCTTTCAGGTATAATTGGCGGCGCAGGTTTAGGTACTGCAATGATAACATTCATCTGGTCAATTACTCATACTACAGCAGCAATAACTTTGCTTTGTTTATCAGCAATGCCTTTTATGACTGCCTTACTAGGTTTTTTGTTTTTAAAGGAAAAAATTTCAACCAATGTTTGGATAGCAATAGCTATCGCAACAATTGGTATTTTTATTATGGCAATAGGCGACTTTGAAAAGGGTTCATTATTTGGCTTAATTTTTGGTCTAATTTCTGCATTAGGTTTTTCCGTATTTTCAGTAACTCTTAGATGGAGAAAAGAAACACCAAAGTTCACTACAGTTGCATTTGCAGGTATGTTTTGTGCTATATTTTCATCTTTTGTAATAATAGAAACTCAATCCTCCTTTCTATCATCAAGTTTAAATCAAGGTTTGTTTGCAGTTCATGGAACTTTAGTTTGTTTGGGCTTAATACTTTATTCAATAGGATCAAAAGTAATTCCAGCAGCAGAACTTACACTTTTATCCTTAACCGAGGTAATTGGAGGAATTTTTTGGGTTTGGCTACCAATACTTGGAATAAATGAAGTTCCATCAAATACAACTGTCATAGGTGGATTTTTAATTTTTTTAGCAATTATTTATTACAGTTTAATGATTAAACATAACAGGAGATTTATAGCTTTGAATTAATTTATGAGTTCACATAAAACAATTGTTAACAGTTGGAATGAGTGGGATCCTTTAAAACATGTGATTGTTGGAAAAGCTGATGGTTGTTGTATCCCCGCGCCTGAACCAGCTTTAGATGCTAAAGTTCCTGAAGATTCTGATATGAAAGGTCAATACGGACCTAGAACAAAAGATACAGTTGATAAAGCAAATGAGCTTTTAGATAATTTTGC
>CACGHU010000011.1 GCA_902572945.1 uncultured Pelagibacteraceae bacterium | reverse complement strand
CATATTAAAAAAATGCTAATTAAAATTCAAAATAGCGATTTAGTAATAACAAACAGATTTTTAAAAAAAAATTCATTAAAGGGATGGGATTTAAGAAGAATTTTAGTTACTAAGTTAAGATATTATTTAGTTTGGTTTTTCTTAGGTACTAAATTCGATGGATCGGGTGGTTTTAGACTTTATGATTTGAAAAAAGTTAAACTTAAAGATATTTTAGAGTCTAAAGATAACAATTATAATTTTTTTTGGCAAAGTACTTTTTTACTAGAGCAAAAAAAATACAAAATATCAGAAATTCCTATAAATTTACCTGCTAGAGTAATTGGATCATCAAAAATGAAATTAAAAGATTTAATTATTGGTACATTAAATTTAATAAAATTTTTTGTTAAATATAAAATATTATAAAGAAAGTTAATATTGTTTTTGAGCTATGGTGCCCCGCACGGACTCGAACCGCGGACCTATTGATTACAAATCAAAGAGTCTAAACTTTTTCTCATTCATTAGTGTTGATACTATTATGTTTTAGAGTCTCGTCAACTTAGCTTTAATAAATCGACTACAAATCGACTACACTTTGTTTCGAAAATTTTGTACCTTTCTTATATGCAAGAAAGAAAAATAATTCAGCAATCTAGATCATTTAAAGATTTAGACAGAACTCTTAAGAAGCTGATAAAGAATAAAAAGGTTAAACTTGCTGGATCCATATTTGAGTATTTAACTAAACTATTTTTAGAGGTATCTCCTGAGTATAAAACTAAATTAAAAAAAGTTTATTTATTAAATGAGATACCAATAGCTGTTAAAAGAAAGCTCAAACTCCCAAATACAGATGAGGGAATTGATTTAATCGCAGAAACTTTTGATAATGAATATTGGGCTATCCAGTGCAAATATCGTTCTGACAAAACTGAAACTTTAAAAGTAAAAGGGGACTTGGCTACATTTAATAATCTTGCATTTACTGTTTGTAAAAATATTTCTCATGGTCTTATTGCTGCTACTGTAAATAGACCTCCACAGAAAAAGCAGCTTCTTAAAGTTGGTTATATTTTACTCAATGAGTGGTTAAAATTAGATAGAGATGGTGGAGAATTATTTGAACAGATTAAACATAAAGCAGCAGGTAAGATAGTTAAACCAAAGAAACTAAGTCCAAGGCCTCACCAAAAAGAGGCAATTTCTAAAACAATTTCTTACTTTAAATCAAATGAAAGAGGCAAAATGATTATGCCTTGTGGCACAGGTAAGAGTTTAACTGCATTTTGGATAGCTGAAAAAATGAAACCAAAATCAATATTGATTGCAGTTCCAAGCTTAGCATTATTACAGCAAACACTTAAAGTTTGGACCAGAGAGTTCTTGTTAAATAATATTGAACCTGATTGGTTGTGTGTATGTTCTGATGATACAGTTAAAGAAGAGCAGGATGATTTCGTAACTTTTTCTGCAGATCTTGGAATTAAAGTAGATACCGATCCAAGAGTTATTAGGAATTTTTTAAGAAAGAAGACTAAGAAATTAAAGATAGTATTTACCACTTATCAATCAGGAAGAGCCACTGCCATTGGATCAAAAGGTTTTAAATATGATCTAGGTATTATGGATGAAGCCCATAAAACTGTTGGTTCAGGTAAAAAGCCAATGGCTCATCTACTTCACCAAAATAATATAAAAATTAATAAACGTTTATTTATGACTGCTACAGAAAGGTTGTTCAGAGGTGATAGTGATGAATATATGTCTATGGATGATCCAAGGGACTATGGAAATCTAATTTATGAATTAAGTTTTAAAAAAGCCATTAATTCAAAACCACCAATAATATCTGACTATAAAATCATAACTTTCGGCATTACCACTCCAGAAATAGAAAAGATTGCAGAAGATAATAAGTATTTAGAGGTAAAGAGAGATCTAAAAGATATTACAGCTAGAGAGCTTGCAACAGCTATTGCACTTAGAAAAGCTATTAAAAAACTTAAAATTAAAAATGCTATTTCATTTCACAGATCTATTAAAAGAGCTGAAAATTTTAGAAAACAACAAGATTTAATATCAAAGATTTATCCAACCTATGGAAAGTTAAAAACATTTCATGTTAGAGGAGATATGCCAACCTCAGATCGTGCTTTAGAAATGTTATCCTTCGAAGAAGAAAAGGGGTTAATGACAAATGCAAGGTGTTTAACTGAGGGAGTAGACTTACCTGCAATTGATTGTGTTTGTTTCACAGATCCTAAAAGAAGCAAAGTTGATATTGTTCAAGCCGCAGGAAGAGCCTTGAGATTATCAAAAGATAAAAAATTTGGTTATATTTTAATTCCAATTTATATATCAGATGGTGTAGATTTTAATGAAGCTGCTAAAGAACAAGGATTTGAAGATGTCTCAACAACAGTCAGAGCTCTATCAACAACAGACACTAGAATTGTAGAATATCTTAAAGCAATATCAGAAGGAAAAAAACCTGTTGGAGGATCTCCAGTAGAGGGAGTTACATCTATAAATAAACTTTATAAAGTTGAAGCAGACGAGTTTGATAAAGCAGTAAAATTAAAAATATGGAATAAAGTTGCAAAAGCAAATTATATGACTTTTGAGGAAGCAAAAAGATTTGTTAAAGAGAATAATATTATTTCAAATTCACAGTTTAGAAATTTTCAAAAACCAAAGGATATGCCTTCTGCACCAGACTTTACTTATAAATTTAAAGGATGGAAAAATTGGGGGGATTTTTTTGGAACTGGTAGGGTAGCTGATCAGTTTAAATGGAAGGAAGCTCTCCCAATTGAACAAATAAAAAAAGTTGTTAAAAAAATTGTAAAAGAATTAAAGATAAAAAGTGTATCTGATTGGAGAAGAAATATTATCACAATCAAGAAAAACTACCCTTCTGTTCCTACAAGACCAGATTTAATTTATAGTAGAAATGGTTGGAATGGTTGGGGAGATTTTCTGGGAACAGATATTGTATCTACTCAAGATAAAAATTTTGTAAGTTACGAAAAAGCTAGAAATATATTAAAGAAAAATAAGATAAATAATTGGGAAAAATATGAAAATTTTGCAAAAATATTTAAAATCAAAATTAATAACAAAATTCATTTTTTGCCTTCTTTACCTAATCGGTATTATAAAAATTATAACAAATTAAAGTTTTTCAATCAAACACCCATCTATGAATATAATAAAGCTAAAGAATTCATAAAAAAATATAAGTTTAAATCAATTAAACAATATCAAAAATTTGTTAAAACAAACAAAATTACATATCTGCCATTAACACCATTACAATATTATAGAATAAAAGGGTCTTGGAGAGGTACTGAGGATTTTTTAAGCAAAGATCCAATATTTTTAAATTATGATGAAGCAAGTAAAATTGTAAAAAAACTTAATCTTCAGAGTTCAAAAAATTTTTTTGAGTTAGGTAATAAAAGACCAAAAAATATACCTTCAGCACCATCAGTTTATTATAAAAAAAGAGGTTGGGTAAATTGGGGACATTTTCTTGGATCAAATGTTATTGCCCCATATTTACTTAAATATAAATATATAAATTTTTATAAATTGCAAAAATTAGTGCGCAAACATGGAATTAAAACAAGTTATGATTACCAAAGGTTTATTAAAAGTAAAAAATTTAAATTTATAGCACCAGCTAATCCAGATATGACGCCTGCCTATAAAAAGTATTGGAAGAGTTGGCCAGATTTTTTAGGAAAAATTTAATTAATATAAATCGACTACAAATCGACTACACTTATTTCTATTTCCTTCCTATTAATGTTTTAATTGAATGATTTTGATTTATAAAAATTTTTTTAAGAATTTTTGATTTATTAAAAAAAAATGAGATTTTAGTGGTGCCCCCGCACGGATTCGAACCGCGGACCTATTGATTACAAATCAATTGCTCTACCAGCTGAGCTACAAGGGCACAACATGTTTTTTAATATTATTTATAGGATTATCAAGTAAATTTTTTTAAACTAAGATAATGAAATGCTATAGCTGCACTATTTGAAACATTTAAACTTTCAACTTTTTGATCAATTTTAATTTTAACTATAAAATCAGTATATTTTTTTGTATGTAATTTAATTCCATATCCTTCAGAACCAAATAACAGGACATTATTTCCAGACCATTTAATTTGAGTAAAATCTTTCTCTGAATTAGAGTCAAATCCGTAGACCCAAAAATTTTGCTCTCTCAAATATTTTAAAGTAGTATTTATATTCGGAACCTCGAATATATTCATATTTTCAATTGCACCACTAGCAGATTTATACATTAATTTACTTTCTGAGGGATATATTCTTTCTTTAATAATTATACCATCTATATTAAATGATGTAGCACTTCTTATTATAGATCCAATATTTCTTGGATCTGTTATTTCATCTAAACACACAAGTGTTGTATTAGATTTATTTTGAATAAATTTCTTTAATTCTATTTTATCTAAATGTTCAATTTCTGCTACAAATCCCTGATGCAGTATCCCTTCATTTTTTGAATATTTATCTAATTCTTTTTTTGTTTTAAAAAAAATCTTCTGATCCTTTAGTAAATTTTTGCGCGGACTATATCTATGAATAGTTTTCTTACTTTCCTCAGTAAGAAAAAGTCTTAAAACTTTTCTTTCTGGATTTTTAAGTGCCTCAATAACTGCATGCTTACCAACTATAAAAAACGAGGATTTTGACATAAATTAAGCCATTTATATCTATTTTTTTAGCAATTTCCCTTAATTTCTAATATTGCATTTACGCGATAAAAATATATAAAACGCATGTTGTTTAAAGCTTTATTGAACAAGGGGACGCTTCCCCTACTGAAAAGGAGGGGTACCAAAGCGGTCAAATGGGGCGGGCTGTAAACCCGTTGACTTCGGTCTTCGAAGGTTCGAATCCTTCCCCCTCCACCATTCTTAAGCTTTAAAAACTTGGAGTAACTTGGTTATGCGGGTGTAGTTCAATGGTAGAACGCTAGCCTTCCAAGCTGGATGTAAGGGTTCGATTCCCTTTACCCGCTCCAAAAATTAAAAAATATTATGAGGTAAAAAAAGTAATGTCGAAAGAAAAATTTAATAGAAGTAAGCCACATTGTAACATTGGAACAATTGGACATGTGGACCACGGTAAAACAACTCTTACAGCTGCGATTACTAAAGTATTAGCTGAAGCAGGTGGAGCTCAATTCGTAGCATACGATCAAATTGATAAAGCACCAGAAGAGAAAGAGAGAGGAATAACTATTTCTACTGCACATGTAGAGTATGAAACTGAGAAAAGACATTACGCACACGTAGATTGCCCAGGTCATGCCGACTATGTAAAAAATATGATTACTGGTGCAGCGCAAATGGATGGAGCAATATTAGTCGTGAATGCTGCTGATGGACCAATGCCTCAAACAAGAGAGCACATACTTTTGGCTAGACAAGTAGGTGTACCTGCGATTGTAGTTTTCTTAAATAAAGTTGATCAAGTAAAAGATAAAGAGTTGATTGAACTTGTTGAGGAAGAAATAAAAGAACTTTTAACTTCATACAAATTTCCAGGAGACAAAACTCCGATTATCAAAGGCTCAGCATTAGCTGCAGTTGAAGGTAAAGACGATGAAATAGGAAAAAATGCTATCATGGAATTAATGAAAGCAGTTGATGAACACATTCCTCAACCAGACAGACCAAAAGACAAACCTTTTTTAATGCCTGTAGAGGATGTATTCTCTATTTCTGGAAGAGGAACAGTTGTAACAGGAAGAGTAGAACAAGGTATTGTTAAAACCGGAGAAGAAATTGAAATAGTAGGGATAAGAGAAACAAAAAAATCAGTTTGTACTGGTGTAGAAATGTTTAGAAAAATATTAGATACTGGTGAGGCTGGTGATAATATTGGAGCATTATTAAGAGGTGTTGAGAGAACAGATGTTGAGAGAGGCCAAGTTTTAGCTAAGCCAGGTTCAGTCACTCCACATACTGAGTTTGAAGCTCAAGCATATGTTCTTAAAAAAGAAGAAGGTGGTAGACATACACCTTTTTTCACTAAGTATAGACCTCAGTTTTATTTTAGAACAACTGATGTAACTGGTGAGGTTGAGTTGCCTTCAGGAACTGAAATGGTCATGCCAGGTGATGATGCTAAATTTAAAGTGAAATTAATTACACCTATTGCAATGAGTGAGAAATTAAATTTTGCGATTAGAGAAGGTGGTAGAACAGTAGGAGCTGGAGTAGTAACAAAAATTATTAAATAAGCTACCAATAGGAGTGTAGCTCAATTGGTAGAGCGCCGGTCTCCAAAACCGGAGGTTGGGGGTTCGATTCCCTCCGCTCCTGCCAAAAAAATTTATGAAAAACCCTTTAAAATTTATTCAAGAAGTAAAACAAGAAGCATTCAAAGTTACTTGGCCTACAGGAAAAGAAACTGTTCAAGGAAGTTTGATGGTGGTAGCTATGGCAATAATTGCAGCAATTTTTTTTCTACTTATTGATCAAATATTTAAATCATTATTGGATGTAATATTAAAGGTAAGTTTATAATGAAAAATTGGTATATAGTTCAATCACATTCAAGTTTTGAAAATAAGGTTGCTCAGATTATTAAAGATGAGGCTGAAAAGGCTAAGATTTCAGATAAATTTGAAGAAATAGTGGTACCAACTCAAGATGTTACTGAAGTTAAAAGGGGAAAAAGAGTTCAAAGAAAAAAAAAATATTTTCCAGGTTACATTTTAATAAAAAGTGAGATGGATAATAATATTTACCATATGATTAAAGGTATTAAAAAAGTTAGTGGTTTTCTTGGTGCAAAGGGAATACCTTCGCCAGTTTCAGATAAAGAAATAGAAAAAATACTAGGCCAAATAAAAGACGGTGTAACACAAGCACAAACAGGTATTGAATATTCAGTTGGTGAAAAAGTTCAGGTAATTGATGGTCCTTTTGCTTCATTTAATGGTTTAGTGGAAGATGTTGATGAGGATAAATCAAAACTTAAAGTTTCTGTTTTAATTTTTGGAAGACCCACGCCTGTAGAATTAGAATATAATCAAGTAGAGAAGGTAAGTTAATGGCAAAAAAAGAAATTAGTGGTTTTGTAAAATTACAAATTAAAGGTGGCCAAGCAAATCCTGCACCACCAGTTGGTCCAGCTCTTGGACAAAGAGGGATTAATATTATGGAATTTTGTAAAGCTTTTAATGAGAAAACAAAAGACTTTATGGGAAAACCGGTTCCAGTAGTAATTACTGTATACAAAGATAAAAAATTTGATTTTATTATTAAGTCACCTCCAGCATCTCACTTTATAAAAGAGGCAGCAAAACTTAAAGGAGGTTCACAAGAACCTGGAAGAAATATTGTTGCATCTATTACAAAAAAGCAAGCAGAGGAAATTGCAAAAAAAAAAATGAAAGATTTAAATGCACATGATTTAGATCAAGCAACAAAAATTATTATGGGCTCCGCTAGATCAATGGGAATAGAGGTTAAAGAATAATGTCATCTAAAAGATATAAAAAACTACCAGAAAAAACCAGAGACAAAGCATCTGATACGATTGATAAATTACTTCCAGTAATTAAAAAAAATTGTACTACAAAATTTGACGAAGCAATCGATTTAAGTTTCCAAATAAATAATAAACAAAAAAAGAGTGAGATTAATTTAAGGACTGTAATTAATATGCCTGGAGGCACAGGTAAAAACGTAAAGGTTGCAGTTGTATGTGAAGAGTCAAAACACTCTGAAGCGAAAGAAGGTGGTGCTGATTTAATAGGAGCTGATGATTTAATTGAAAAAATTAAAGGTGGATATCTAGACTTTGAAAAATTAATTTGTACCCCATCCATGATGATAAAGTTATCTAAATTAGGAAAAGTTCTTGGACCAAAAGGACTTATGCCTAACCCGAAATTAGGTACTGTAACAGAAAATGTTAAAAAAGCGGTTAAAGACTCTAAGTCAGGACAAGTTGAAATCAGAAATGATAAAGATGGCAACATAGGTTTGACTATAGGAAAAAAATCATTTTCAGACGAAAACCTAATTAAAAATTTTAATGCAATTATCGAAACCCTTGAAAAAGAAAAATCAAATATTTCAATTAAAGGTGATTTAATTAAAAGTTCTTTTATTACTTCAACTATGGGTGTTTCTTATAAAATTAAATTAAGTAAAAATTTATAATTATGATGGATAAACAAAAAAAACAAGAATACATTGAAAAAATGACTTCTCAATTTGATAAATCTGAAGCTGTCATAGTTACTCACTATCAAGGTTTAACAATGCAACAATTAGATGACTTAAGAAATAGAATGCGTGAACATGGTATACAATTTAAAATAACAAAAAATAGGATTACTAAATTAGCTATAGAAAAAACAAGATGTAAGGATTTGTCTGAACTTTTTTCAGGTCCAACAGCTGTTGCACTTTCTAAGGATGCAATTACATCAGCAAAAATATTAACAAAATTTTCAAAAGAAAATTCAAATCTTAAGATTCTTGGGGGAATTATGGGATCAGACATTTTGGACGTTGCAGGTGTACAAAATGTAGCAACTTTACCCTCATTAGATGAAGCAAGGGCTAAAATTGTTGGAATTTTAAGGTCTCCTGCGCAAAAAATAGCAAGTATTTTGCTTGCACCTGCTTCAAAAATCGCTATTTTAGCGCTCGAAAAATCAAAAAAATAACCTGAGATAATATTATGGCCGACTTAAATAAAATCATTGAAGACTTATCAAGCTTAACAGTTGTTGAAGCAGCAGAGTTGTCAAAGCAACTTGAGGAAAAATGGGGAGTAACTGCAGCAGCCGCAGTTGCGGCAGCACCCGCAGCAGGTGGAGCAGGAGCAGCACCAGCTGAAGAGAAAAGTGAATTTACAGTAGTACTTGCAGCAGCGGGTGATAAAAAAATTAATGTTATAAAAGAAATTAGAGGAGTAACGTCACTTGGTTTAAAAGAAGCGAAAGATTTAGTTGAAGGTGCACCTAAAGAAGTAAAAGCTGGTGTAAATAAAAAAGAAGCAGAAGAAATCAAAGCTAAATTAGAAGCAGCTGGAGCAAAAGTAGAACTTAAATAATTAACAAATTTTAAATTGTTGATTA
Organism: uncultured Pelagibacteraceae bacterium; assembly: GCA_902572945.1. GTDB lineage: Bacteria > Pseudomonadota > Alphaproteobacteria > Pelagibacterales > Pelagibacteraceae > Pelagibacter. The sequence goes on along the minus strand of CACGHU010000011.1, from coordinate 12,654 downwards.
ATAAAACTAGTCAGCAATAGTAACATAGATGCAATTATCTTTTACTGAAAAAAAAAATATCAGGAAGAATTTTGGAAAATTAAAAGAAGGCTTATCAATACCAAATCTAATAGAAGTTCAAAAAAATTCTTACAAAGAACTTACAGAACTTAAAGAAGATATTGATAATAACTTAGTTAAAGGATTTGATAGAGTTTTTAAAAGTATTTTTCCAATTGAAGATTTAAATGATAAGGCAACTCTTGAGTATGTGTCTTACAGATTAGAAAAACCCAAATTTGATGTTGAAGAATGTATTCAAAGAGGTTTAACCTATTCATCCGCACTTAAATGTACTCTCAGACTCGTTGTCTATGAGATAGATCAGGAAAATAATACAAAAGAAATACTCTCAGCAAAAGAACAGGAAGTTTATATGGGGGAAGTTCCTATGATGACAAACAGCGGAACTTTTATCACAAATGGAGTACAAAGAGTTGTTGTAAATCAGATGCACAGAAGCCCGGGTGTTTTCTTTGACCACGATAAAGGAAAAAGTCATGCTAGTGGAAAGTTATTGTTTAATTGTAGAGTTATACCAAACAGGGGATCTTGGCTAGATTTTGAATATGACGTTAAAGATTTATTATACTTCAGGATTGATAGGAAAAAGAAGATTTATGTTTCAACTTTGCTTATGGCCCTTGGTTATTCCAAAAATGATGTCGTTAATGAGTTTTATAGTAAGGAAGTTTATACTTTTGATAAAAAAATAAATAAATGGAAAACTAAATTTAACCCTGAAAATTATAAATCTAAAAACTTTTCTGAAGAAATAGTTGATGCTAAAACTCAAAAAACTGTAGTAAAGCTTGGAGAAAAAATAAATTTTCTTACTGCAAAAAAATTATTTGAAGACGGACTTAAAGAAATTTTTGTAACAAGTAACTCATTATACGGAAAATATCTTCATAAAGATTATGAAATAAAGGAAGATAAATTTAAAATAGGCACAGAATTGAATGAGACAATTATTCAAAAATTTTTAGAAAATGATATGTATGAAATATCAATATCATCTACAAACTCAATTAATAAAGGTCCGTATTTACTTCAAACAATCTTAAATGATAAAAATGAAACAAAAAATGATGCGATAAATGAAATTTACAAAGTTTTAAGACCTGGTGAACCACCGACTATAGAAATAGCGACACAAATTTTTAATAATCTTTTTTTTAGCTCTGATAGATACGATTTATCAGATGTAGGTCGAGTAAAAATGAATTCTAGATTAAATTTAGATTGCTCTGACAAAATAACCATCTTAAGGAATGATGATATTTTAGCAATAATCCAAAAAATGCTAGATTTAAGAGATGGTAAGGATGAAATTGACGATATCGATCACCTTGCTAATCGTAGAGTAAGATCTGTAGGTGAGTTGGTAGAAAACCAAGCGAGAATTGGTGTATACAGAATGGAAAGAGCTATAAAAGAGAAGATGACAACTCTAGATGTTGAGTCTGCTATGCCTCAGGATTTAATAAATGCGAAACCATTAACTGTGTCGTTAAAAGATTTTTTCGCTACATCTCAATTATCTCAATTCATGGACCAAACTAACCCTTTGTCAGAAATTACACATAAAAGAAGAGTGTCAGCTTTAGGCCCTGGTGGACTTACAAGAGAAAGAGCTGGATTTGAAGTGAGGGATGTTCATCCAACTCATTACGGTAGAATTTGTCCAATTGAAACACCAGAGGGGCCAAACATCGGATTGATAAATAGTTTATCAACTTATTCTAAAATAAATAAATATGGGTTTATAGAAAGTCCATATAAGAAAGTAAAAGATGGAAAGGTTGAGGAAAATATTGAATATTTATCAGCAATGGAAGAAACCAAATTTACAATTGCTCAAGCAAACTCTAAAATAGATAAAAATGGAAAATTTACGGAAGATTTAGTTTCTTGCAGACAAAATTTAAACTTTATATTATCGAAACCTGAAAATATTGATTACATAGATGTATCACCAAAGCAACTTGTTTCTGTAGCCGCTTCTTTAATTCCTTTTTTAGAAAATGATGATGCCAATAGAGCTTTAATGGGGTCAAATATGATGAGACAGGCAGTTCCATTATTAAAACCTGAGTCACCATTAGTAGGTACTGGAATTGAGAGCGATGTTGCTCTTGACTCTGGAGTTACGATCGTTGCAAAAAGAGAGGGAATAGTTGATAAAATTGACGGTAAGAGAATAGTAATAAAAGCTACATCCGAGACAGATTTTACAAAATCTGGTGTAGATATTTATAATTTGCAAAAGTTTAAAAGATCAAATCAAAATACGTGTATTAATCAAAAACCTTTAGTAAGAGTAGGAGACAAAGTAAAAGCAGGAGATATAATTGCGGATGGGCCATCAACTAAACTCGGTGAACTAGCTCTTGGAAAAAACGTAACAGTCGCATTCATGCCATGGCAAGGTTACAATTTTGAAGATTCAATATTAATTTCTGAAAGATGTGTAACAGATGATGTGTTTACTTCAGTTCATATAGAAGAATATGAAATTATGGCAAGAGATACAAAACTTGGAGAAGAAGACATTACTAGAGATATTCCTAATGTTAATGAGGAAGCTTTAAAAAATTTAGATGAATCTGGAATTGTGTATATTGGAGCAGAAGTTAAACCTGGAGATATATTAGTTGGAAAAGTTACTCCAAAAGGTGACTCAGCATCAGGCCCGGAAGAAAAACTGTTAAGGTCAATATTTGGAGAAAAAGCCATAGATGTAACAGACACATCTCTAAAAATGCCTAGTGGTAGTGGAGGTATAGTGGTTGATGTAAGAGTATTTAATAGACATGGGATAGAAAAAGACGAAAGATCAATTACAATTGAAAGAGCTGAAATTGATTCTGTGCAACAAGATAAAATTGTAGAGGAAGAAATTCTAGAGAGAAGTATAAAACAGCGTGCATCAGAGATACTTGAAGGTGTTTCCCTCAACAAAAAAATAAAAGATATAGACGCAGGAACAAAATTAACAAGCGAAATAATAGAAAAAATTAGCGTCTCTGACATTTTAAAAATTTCATCACCAGACAACAAAAAAACAGCAGCACTAGAACAATTAAAAGACCAATTTAATAAAGCAAAACAAGATATCCAAGAAAGATTTGAAGATAAAGTTCTTAAAATTAGACAAGGTGATGAGCTTCTTCCAAGTGTTATGAAAATGGTTAAGGTGTTTGTCGCAATAAAAAGAAGATTACGACCAGGTGATAAAATGTCAGGAAGACACGGAAATAAAGGTGTTGTAAGTAAAATTGTTCCAGTAGAGGATATGCCGTACAGAGAAAATGGTAAAGCAGTAGATATTGTTTTAAACCCACTAGGTGTGCCAAGCAGGATGAATGTAGGACAAATTTTAGAAACACATTTAGGTTGGGCATGCTCGGAGCTTGGAGAGAGCATGAAAAAACTTGTCAATGAAAATCAAAAAAGAGTTGAAAAGAATGAAAAAATTTCAACATTTTTAAAATCAGTTTATGGAAAAGAGGTTTTCTCAGACAATTTAGATAAACTTACAAAAACAGAATTTAAGGATTTATGCGAAAATCTACAAAGCGGAGTTCCAATTTCTACTCCTGTTTTTGATGGAGCTAAAGAGCAAGATGTTACCAATATGTTGGATTTAGCAACGTTACCAAAATCAGGTCAAACATTACTTTGGGATGGAAGAACAGGAGAAAAATTTGATAGAGAAGTAACTGTAGGAACAATTTATATGCTTAAATTACATCATTTAGTTGAGGATAAAATTCATGCAAGATCTACTGGACCGTATAGTTTGGTCACTCAACAACCTTTAGGAGGTAAAGCTCAATTAGGTGGTCAAAGATTTGGAGAGATGGAAGTTTGGGCTTTGGAAGCTTATGGAGCATCTTATACCTTGCAAGAAATTTTAACAGTTAAATCTGACGACGTAGCAGGAAGAGTAAAAGTTTATGAGACAATTGTTAAAGGGGAAGAAAATTTTGAGTCAGGAATACCTGAGTCATTTAACGTTTTAGTAAAAGAAATTAAGGCATTAGCTCTTAACGTGGAGTTAAATTAAAATGAAAAAAGATTTAAAAGATTTATTTAAAGATACCGATATCTCAGAAGCTCAAAATTTCAATAGCATAAAAATAACATTAGCAAGTCCAGAAAAAATTAAATCATGGACATACGGTGAGATAAAGAAACCAGAAACTATAAACTATAGAACTTTTAGACCTGAAAAAGATGGTTTGTTTTGTGCAAGAATATTTGGCCCAATAAAAGATTATGAATGCTTATGTGGAAAATATAAGAGGATGAAATTTAGAGGGATTATTTGTGAAAAGTGCGGTGTCGAGGTTACAAAATCAAACGTACGAAGAGAGAGAATGGGTCATATAAACTTAGCCACACCAGTTGCACATATTTGGTTTTTAAAGTCTTTACCAAGTAGAATTTCATTAGCTATAGATATGAAATTAAAAGAGGTTGAAAGAGTATTATACTTTGAAAGTTTTATTGTTATTGAACCTGGCCTAACTAGTCTTAAAAAAAATCAACTCCTTAATGAAGATGAATTAAACAAGTACCAAGAGGAATTTGGCGAGGAGTCTTTCACCGCTGGCATTGGAGCTGAGGCTATTTTAGAAATTTTAAAATCAATTGATCTAAATAATGAAAGAGCAATTCTTCTAAAAAATATAAATGAAACTAAATCAAAAGTAGCAGAAGAGAGATCTATAAAAAGATTGAAGCTAATAGACTCATTTATAGAAACTGGGAACAAGCCTGAGTGGATGATATTAACAACAATTCCAGTGATACCGCCGGAATTGAGACCTTTGGTTCCACTTGATGGTGGAAGATTTGCAACCTCTGATTTGAACGATCTTTACCGTAGAGTAATAAACAGAAACAATAGACTAAAAAGATTGATGGATTTGAAGGCTCCTGACATCATTGTAAGAAATGAAAAAAGAATGTTGCAAGAGTCTGTAGATGCATTGTTTGATAATGGCAGAAGAGGCAGGGTTATAACAGGAACTGGCAAAAGACCTCTAAAATCTCTGGCCGAGATGCTGAAAGGAAAACAAGGAAGATTCAGACAAAATCTCTTAGGTAAAAGAGTTGATTATTCAGGAAGATCTGTGATTGTTGTCGGTCCTGATCTTAAACTTCATGAGTGTGGTTTACCAAAAAAAATGGCTTTAGAATTGTTTAAACCTTTTTTGTATGCAAGATTAAATAAATTAGGTTTAGCCTCAACAATTAAACAAGCAAAAAAATTGGTAGAGAAAGAAACTAATGCTGTTTGGGACGCCCTAGAATTAATTGTTAGAGAACATCCAATATTACTAAATAGAGCACCAACATTGCATAGACTAGGAGTTCAAGCTTTTGAACCTAAATTGATCGAAGGAGATGCAATTGAACTACATCCATTAACTTGTGCAGCATTTAATGCAGACTTTGATGGAGATCAAATGGCAGTTCATATACCTTTAAGTCTAGAAGCACAATTGGAAGCCAGAGTTTTAATGATGTCCACTAATAACATTTTAAGCCCTTCTAACGGGAAACCAATTATAGTTCCTAGTCAAGATATGATTTTGGGTATTTATTATTTATCACAACCACCATATCAGACAGAGAAGGTTGAAGGATATTTTGTAAATAATTCAGAAATAGAGCAAGGTTTAGAGTCTGGCACAATTAATGTCCATTCAAGAATAGTATCTAGATTTGAAACACAAGATGAAAAAGGAAAAAGTATTAAACAAAAATTTATAAGCACAGCTGGAAGATTTCTGTTAGCAAATCTACTACCCAAGCATAAAGATATTAAATTTTCTTTAATTGACAGACTTTTACCTAAAAGAACTGTATCCGAAATAATTGATATTGTTTTTAGATTCACAGGTCAAAAAAACACGGTTATATTTTGTGACAAATTAAAAGATTTAGGTTTTAAACACGCGTTTAAAGCTGGAATTTCCTTTGGTAAAGACGATTTAATTATTCCAGAAAATAAATCTCAATTAATAGATGAAACAAAGAAGCTTATAGCAGATTATGAAAATCAATATTCAGAGGGTTTAATTACTAGAGGAGAGAAATATAATAAAGTAGTTGATGCTTGGTCAAAATGTACTGATCGAGTTGCTGGCGAGATGATGAAAAGAATATCAGCTACAGAAACAACGAAAGACGGTTTAAAAATTAATTCGATTTTTATGATGGCAGACTCTGGTGCAAGGGGTTCAGCGGCACAAATGAAACAACTTGCAGGAATGAGAGGGCTAATTGCAAAACCTTCTGGAGAAATAATCGAATCTCCTATAACATCTAATTTTAAAGAGGGATTAACTGCTCTTGAATATTTTAACTCTACTCACGGCGCAAGAAAAGGTCTTGCTGATACAGCGTTAAAAACTGCAAATTCAGGATATTTAACACGAAGACTATGTGATGTCGCTCAAGACTTAACTATAACAAAGAAAGATTGTGACTGTAAATCAAAAGGAAGTATATCTTTATCAGAAATAATTGAAGGTGGAAATGTGATTGTGGCTTTATCGGAGAGAGCTTTAGGTAGAGTCGCTGCTGGTGATATTAAAAATCCAATCACTGGTGAAAAAATTATAAAAAAAGATGAAATGATTGATGAAGCAGGTTGTGAGAAAATAGATGCTGCCGGTGTAAAATCAATAAGAGTATATTCTGTTATTACATGTGGTTCTAAAGAAGGTGTTTGTGCAATGTGTTATGGAAGAGACTTATCTAGAGGTAAAATGGTACATGTCGGAGAGGCTATTGGAATGATTTCAGCTCAATCGATAGGTGAACCAGGAACGCAGTTGACTATGAGAACATTCCATGTTGGAGGAACTGCATCAATTAAACAAGATTCACAAATAGTAAGTAAGAATGAAGGAACATTAAAAATAATAAATACAAATTTAATTGAGGATTCTAAGAAAAATTTAATAGTAATGGGCAGAAATACACAGCTTTCGTTAGAAGATGAAAAAGGTCTGCAAATTGCTATTTATAAAGTTCCATATGGATCTAAATTATTCTTTAAAAATGGTGAAAAAATAAAGAAGAATTCTAAAATTTGTGAATGGGATCCTTATACTACACCAGTTATAGCTGAAAAGAGCGGTATAGTTAATTTTGTTGATTTGATAGATGGTGTTTCATTATCCGAAACTGTTGATGACGCTACAGGGATATCTTCTAAATCTGTTATTGATTGGAGATCACAATCTAAAAATACAGATCTTAAACCTAGAATTACCTTAAGAGATGACAAAGGTAATGTAATTAAAAAAGCTGATGATAACGAGGCAAGATATTACTTGGTTCCTGACTCAATACTTTCTGTTAAAGATGGACAAAAAATTTCAGCTGGAGATGTTATAGCAAGGTTACCTAAAGAAACATCAAAAACAAAAGATATAACTGGAGGATTGCCTCGTGTTGCAGAATTATTTGAGGCAAGAAAAGCCAAGGATAGCGCAATCATTGCTGAAAATGACGGAAAAGTTTTATTCGGCAAAGAAGTTAGGGGAAAGCAAAGAATATCAATAGTCTCTGATAATGGTGAAAGTTCAAATTATTTAATACCAAAAGGTAAACATATTAACTTTAATGAAGGTGAGAAAATTAAAAAGGGAGAATATCTATTGGATGGTCAACCTTTGCCTCATGATATTCTTAGAATTTTGGGCATAGAGGAATTGACTGAATATTTCGTTAATCAAGTTCAAGAAGTATATAGACTTCAGGGTGTTGTAATTAATGATAAGCATATTGAAACCATACTTCGTCAAATGCTAAAAAAAATGGAGGTGAAAAACTCTGGTGACTCACCATTATTACCTGGCGAGGTGGTTGATAGAATTAAATTCGAAAGCATGAATGAAGAATTAAAGAAAAATAATAAAAAACCTGCAGTTGGTGAAAGAGTACTTATGGGTATCACAAAAGCATCTTTACAGACGGAGTCTTTTATTTCTGCTGCTTCATTCCAAGAAACTACAAGAGTTTTAACAGATGCAGCAATTAAAGGTAAAGTTGATGTATTACAGGGTTTAAAAGAGAATGTAATTGTTGGACGTCTTGTGCCAGCGGGTACTGGAAGTATAAAAAACAATTGGAATAGAAAAGCTTTAAAAGATGATGAAAAATTCTTAACAGAGCAACAGGCGGCCGAACCCTCAGAAACCCAAGTAAATCAATAAAAATATCATATTATTAATTCTCTTTTGAATTGACAAATGCAGATTCTATAGTATTTTGGCGATAATTTTTGGTTGGAATGTAATACCATTGGGGTATTAAACGCTGCCACAACATCACTGGTCGTTTCTCATTTCAATTAAAATAATAAAAAAAAATATGCCGACAATAAATCAGTTGTTAAGAAAAAGACGTCAAAAACCAACTTCTAGGGATAAAGTTCCTGCATTGGAAAAATCACCTCAAAAGAGAGGAGTTTGTGTTAAGGTCTATACAACAACACCAAAAAAACCAAACTCAGCATTAAGAAAAGTTGCAAGGGTAAGACTTTCTAATGGCCATGAAGTTACGTCATATATTCCTGGCGAAGGACACAATTTACAAGAACACTCAGTAGTTTTAATCAGAGGCGGACGTGTAAAAGATTTACCAGGTGTTAGATACCATATTCTGAGAGGTAATCTTGATACACAAGGAGTAACTGCAAGAAAACAACAGCGTTCTAAATATGGAGCAAAAAAAGGTAAGTAGAAATGTCCAGAAAAAGAAAAGCCCCTAAAAAAATTCAAGTAGTTGATCCAAAGTTTAAATCTGCCGTAATCCCAAAATTGATAAATTCCATTATGTATGATGGAAAAAAAACTATAGCAGAAAAAATAATTTATGATGCTATTGATAAAATAAAATCTAAAACCAAGGATGAACCTATTGATATTTTTAATCAAGCTATAAATAACATAAAACCGACGGTAGAAGTCAGATCAAGAAGAGTTGGAGGTGCAACTTATCAAGTTCCTGTTGAGGTTAAAGCCAAGAGATCACAAGCACTAGCCTTAAGATGGTTAATTGATGCTTCAAGAAAAAGAAAAGATAAGAATATGTCAGATAAAATATTTAATGAGATTTTTGATGCATACCAAAATAGAGGATCAGCAATTAAAAAAAAAGAAGATACACATAAGATGGCTGAGTCAAACAAAGCTTTTGCACATTTTAGATGGTAAAAATTTATGAGTAGATCGCATACATTAGATAAATATCGAAATATTGGTATTATGGCACATATAGATGCTGGCAAAACTACGACCACAGAAAGAATTTTGTACTATACAGGTAAAAGCCATAAGATAGGTGAAGTACATGACGGTGCTGCAACAATGGACTGGATGGAACAAGAACAGGAGAGAGGTATAACAATTACTTCAGCAGCAACTACTTGTTTTTGGAGAGATTTTAGAATTAATATTATTGACACACCTGGTCATGTAGATTTTACCATTGAAGTTGAGAGATCATTAAAAGTTTTAGATGGTGCTGTAGCTGTTTTTGACGGTGTGGCAGGTGTAGAACCACAATCTGAAACTGTATGGAGACAGGCTGACAAATATAAAGTTCCAAGAATTTGTTTTGTGAACAAACTTGATAGAACTGGTGCAGATTTTTTTAGATGTGTAGATATGATCAAAGAAAGATTAGGTGCTAAGCCTTTAGTTATGCAAATTCCGATTGGTATAGAAGCTTCTTTAAAAGGCGTTGTTGACCTAATTAAAATGAAAGCAATAGTTTGGAAAAATGAGGATCTAGGTGCTGAATGGGAGGAGAAAGACATACCAGCGGATTTAAAGGAAATCACTGAAAAGTATAGGCAGGAATTGGTTGAGACAGCTGTGGAGCAGGATGAAAAACTTATGGAGAGTTATCTAAATGGTGATGCAATTTCTGAAGAAGATTTAATTAAATGTGTGAGAAAAGGCTGTCTAAACTTCGATTTCGTTCCAGTACTTACTGGATCAGCTTTTAAAAATAAAGGGGTTCAGCCATTACTAGATGCTGTTGTAGATTATTTGCCAAGTCCACAGGATATTGGTTCAATAAAGGGAAGTAAACCAAACTCAGATGAAGAAATGGTTATGAAATTTGATGATAGTGCACCATTTTCAGCTCTTGCATTTAAAGTTGCCAATGATCCTTTTGTAGGATCTTTAACATTTATAAGAATTTATTCTGGAACAGTCAAAACAGGAACTGCTATATATAACACCTCTAAGGATAAAGAGGAAAGAGTTGGAAGAATGCTTTTAATGCACGCAAATTCAAGAGAAGATATTAAAGAGGCTAACTCAGGCGATATTGTAGCTTTAGCTGGTCTTAAAAACACCATAACTGGTCATACTTTATCTGATGAAGATAACCCAGTTTTGTTAGAGCCAATGGAATTTCCTGATCCAGTTATTGAAATTGCAGTTGAGCCTAAGACAAAAGGTGATCAAGAAAAAATGGGTGAAGCTTTAGGTAGACTCGCTAAAGAAGACCCATCATTCAGAGTAAGTTCAGATGAAGAGTCGGGTCAAACAATAATTAAAGGTATGGGTGAATTACATTTAGATATAATTGTAGACAGAATGAAAAGAGAATTTAAAGTTGAGGCAAATGTTGGCGCTCCTCAGGTAGCATATAGAGAAACAATAGAAAAATCTACAGAGTTTGATTACACACATAAAAAACAAAGTGGAGGAGCAGGACAATTTGCGAGAGTTAAACTTTCAGTCGAACCACTTGAACCTGGCAAAGGTAGAGAAGTTGAGAGTAAAATCAAAGGTGGTGCGATACCTAAAGAATTTATTCCCGGTGTAGAAAAAGGAGTTGAGACAATTGCTGATAATGGAATTTTAGCAGGCTTTCCATTAATTGATTATAAAGTTACAATCCTTGATGGATTGCATCATGACGTTGACTCTAGTGTCTTAGCCTTTGAATTAGCGTCAAGACAATGTTTTAAAGAAGCTTGTACGAGAGCAACCTTGAAATTGTTAGAACCAGTTATGAGAGTCGAGGTTGTGACACCAGAAGATTATATGGGTGATGTAATTGGTGACTTAAATAGCAGAAGAGGACAAATTAATACACAAGAGCAAAGAGGTAATGCTACAGTAATTACTGCTATGGTGCCACTAGCCAATATGTTTGGCTATATAAATAATTTACGATCAATGTCTCAAGGAAGAGCACAGTATTCAATGTTTTTTGATCATTATGCAAAAGTGCCTCAAAATGTTCAAGATGAAGTGACTAAAAAAACTGGATAAAATATTATGCAAAAACAAAATATAAGAATAAAATTAAGGGCTTACGATAACAAAGTTTTAGATCAGTCTACGGAAGAAATAGTAAATACAGTTAAGAGAACTGGTGCAAATATTAAGGGACCAATACCCTTGCCTACAAAAATTGAGAGATATACAGTTTTAAGATCCCCACATATAGACAAAAAAAGCAGAGAACAATTTGAGACTAGAACGCACAAAAGACTTATTGATATAATTGAACCAACACCACAAACAGTTGAAGCACTAATGAAATTAGATCTAGCATCAGGAGTGGATGTAGAAATAAAAATTTAAATATTATGAGTGAGATAGGATTGATAGGAAAAAAAATAGGAATGACAAGAGAATTTTATAAGACAGGTCAATCTATTCCTGTGACTGTATTGAAAATTGAAAAAGGCAGAGTTGTTAATGTGATAAATGAAAAAGATAGAGGTTATAAAGCTATTCAACTTGGATTTGGTAAAATAAAAAACTCGAAATTATCAAAAGCTATGAAAGGATATTTTACAAAAAAAAATACAGAACCTAAAAAAAGATTAAAAGAATTCAAAGTCCTAGATACCGAAGTTTATAAACCTGGAAATGAATTTGGTCTGGAGATATTTAAAGATATCAAATTTGTAGATATAAAATCAAGGACTATTGGTAAAGGATTTGCTGGTGGAATGAAAAGACATAATTTTAGTGGATTAAGAGCTACTCATGGTGTCTCAGTTTCACACAGATCCCATGGTTCAACCGGTCAAAGACAAGATCCTGGAAAAGTATTTAAAGGAAAGAAAATGGCTGGACACATGGGTGATAAAATCAGAACAATTCAAAACATTGAAATCATTAAGTCAGATATAGAAAATGAACTTTTGTTTATAAAAGGTTCTATACCAGGCGCAAAAAATACAGAAGTACTAGTAAAAAAATCTGTTAAAAATATTACCAAACTAACCACTAAAGAAAAAGTAGAAGTAATAGAAAAACTTAAAAAAATTCCAGAAAAGAAAAAAAAATAATATGAAAATAGATAAGATTAGCTTAGACGGAAAAAAAGACTCAATAGATATACTGGATTCAATTGTGGCTGCGAAAATAAATAAGAAGTTAGTGAGCAGCCTTCTATATAAGACAAATGCGAACTTTAAGGGAAGAAAAGCTAAAACAAAACAGAAGAACGAAATAATCGGATCTACTTCAAAAATTTATGCACAAAAGGGGACTGGTAATGCAAGGCACGCAAGTAGAAAAGCCCCAATTTTTGTCGGTGGTGGTG
>CACGHU010000010.1 GCA_902572945.1 uncultured Pelagibacteraceae bacterium | reverse complement strand
TCAATCCCGGGAAACCAAACTCAGGATGAGGAGTGATTAAATCATTACCTGCAGTCTTACACCAATTTAAAAATTCATTATTTACCTTAGCGCAAACTGTATGAACCCCTTTATCATTCTCGTCTGTTTTACAACATCCGTCTCTATACCATCCAGTTAACGGATCCATAGAACAATCCTCAAGATCTTCTCCTAAAACATTTTTTTGATTATCTTCCATTAAATTTTTGTAGGATTTGGCTGTCCTTTATAAACTTCTTCTGGATCAAATTTTTTTTCTTTCTCTTCAAATTTCATTTCAATATTTCTAGCATTATCGATTTTACCTAACGGAATCGATCTATAAAAACATGATCTATAACCAACATGGCAGCTAGCACCCTCACCAATATCAACACTCATCCAAATAGAATCTTGGTCATCATCAATTCTTAATTCCTTAACTTTTTGAACAAATCCACTAGTTTTACCTTTGTGCCAAATTTGGTTTCTTGATCTACTCCAATAATGCGCCTCTTTTGTTTCCATTGTTAATTTAAGTGCTTCTACATTCATGAAACCATGCATTAATATTTCTTTTGTATTGGCACATGTTGTCACAACTGGTATCAAGCCATCATTATCAAATTTTGGTGATAAGAGCTTACCTTCCTCTATTTCTGCAACATTTTCTCTTTTTTTAAACATATATTGTTCTTATGTAGCACATTCATAGATATATTAAATATTTTAAAAATAAGTATTTATATGTATAAGGGCTTCCATGAAATTAGTTAAAGAATTAAACAAATCCGCATTAGAAAGTGAAATTTCTGATAAGGAAGCAGAAGAAGCTTTCGTTAAAATTTTAAAATATATTGGTGAAGATCCCGGTCGAGAAGGCTTACTAGAAACTCCAAAAAGAGTTAGAAAAGCATTCAAAGAATATTTCAAAGGTTATCAAGAGGATCCATATAAAATTTTATCAAAAACATTTGGAGATGTGGATGGATATAACGATATCGTAATCCAAAAAAATATATCTGTTCAAAGTCACTGCGAACATCATATGGCACCAATAATTGGTATAGCCCATGTAGCTTACATTCCTAACGAGAGAGTTGTAGGATTAAGTAAGTTAGCAAGAGTAGTAGAAGCTTTTTCTAAAAGACTTCAAACACAAGAAAGATTAACCATGCAGATTGCTAAAACTGTTATGGAAGCGCTAGATGCAAAAGGCGTTGCTGTAACAATAGACTCTAATCATATGTGTATGACCATGAGGGGAGTAAAAAAAGAGCAAGCAACAACAGTAACTAATTACTATTTAGGTCAATTCAAAGAAGATCTAAGTTATCAAAACAGATATTTAAGATTTATAAGCAAATAAATATCTGTATAATAATTTTCAGATATGTCTGATAATTTCAAAGCATTAGTTATAAATCAAGAGGGTGATAAATTTTCAAGAGAAGTAAAATCAGTAAATAAAGACTTTTTAAAACACGGAGATGTTTTAGCAAAAGTAGAATATTCTGGTTTGAACTATAAAGATGCTCTAATTTTAAAAAACGGGGCTAAATTGGTTAAAGAGTTTCCTCATATACCAGGAATAGATTTTTCAGGGACTGTTGTAGAAAGTAAAAATGAAAATTACAAGGAAGGTGATGAAATTATTTGTACAGGATGGAGAGTTGGTGAATTATATTATGGAGGATATTCACAGTACGCTAAAGTAAAAGGTGAGTTTCTTGTGAAAAGACCAAAAAATCTATCAGCAAAGCAATCAATGATATTAGGAACAGCGGGCCTCACAGCTATTCAATGTGCATTTGCAGTTAAAGCAAGAGAAGAGCTATTGTTACAAAAAAAAGTAGTTGATGTGATTGTGACTGGGGCTTCTGGTGGAGTTGGAAGTATGGCGGTAATGATTTTAAATAAATTAGGTATAAATGTTACTGCAGTTTCGGGCAAAAAAGAAAATCATGATTATTTAAAATCCTTAGGTGCAAAAAACCTTATAAATACTACTGATTTGGATAAAGACGCTAGACCTCTTGATAAAGGATTATATGATGGTGCAGTAGATACCGTTGGAGGAAATATCCTAGCAAATGTTCTTTCACACATAAGAGATAAAGGAATTGTTGCAGCATGCGGTAATGCCAATAACTACAAATTAAATACAACAGTTATGCCATTTATTATTAGAGGAGTTAAGCTTTGGGGTATAAACTCAGTAGATACATCAAAAAAAAGAAGAGATTTTTTATGGGGGGAACTCCCAAATCTTATAGATTTTAGTTTGTTAGAAAAATCTGTTAAAGAAATAAGTCTTGATGAGCTTTTAAACACATACTCACAAATGCTTGAGGGAAAAACATCAGGAAGATACTTAATAAATCTGAGTAAGTAATGGATTGGGATAAATTAAAAATTTTTCATGCTGTAGCTGAAGCTGGAAGTTTTACTAGTGCAACTGTGATTTTAAATTTAAGCCAGTCTGCGATAAGTAGACAAATACAATCATTAGAGGACGATTTAAAAGTCAAGTTATTTGAGAGACATGCAAGAGGTTTAACCCTCACAGAAAACGGAGAATATGTCTATAAAACTGCCCATGAGGTGATAAGTAAATTAAAAGAGGTCGAAACCTCATTAGGTGATCAAAAAAATAAACCAACAGGAAAAATCACCATTACTACAGTTAGAAGTTTTGGTACACACTGGCTTACGCCAAGAATTCAAGAATTTATGCAGCTTCATCCTGAAATGGAAGTCGAGCTTATTTTTGATGATAAAGAGCTAGATTTAAGCACTAGACAAGCAGATATTGGTATTTTTATGAGAAGACCTAAACAACTAAACTACATTCAAAAAAAATTAATGGATATTAATTACCATATTTATGGCTCTAATACTTATTTAGAAAAATATGGTATACCAAAGAGTATAGCTGACTTAAACAAGCATAAATTTATTTCTTTTGGAAAAGGAACTCCTTCACCAGTTTATAATCCAGATTGGGCACTTAAAATTGGTATGAAAGACTCAAAAAAAAGAAAATCAATTATGAAAGTTAATAGTGTAATGGGATTGCTATTAGCTGTTGAGAGTGGAGTGGGTTTAGCAGCATTACCTGATTACTTAGTTTTTCAATCAAAAAATTTAATTAAAGTGCTCCCAAAAGTCGAAGGACCAATCACTGAGGCTCATTTCGTTTATCCGCAATCTTTAAAAAATGTTGCTAGAGTTCAGGCATTTAGAAATTTTTTATACAGTAAAATTTCAGAGTGGAAATTTTAAAAACCAAAGAAAATAGCCGTTTTTCATTAGAGCAGATTGACGCAACTGATAATCATTCTCATTGCAAACAGTTATCAATTGCAATATAAGCAACCCAATATTTAATTAACACTGAGGAGATTAAATGAAAAAAATAACAATTTTTGCATTGATTTCATTTTTGTTTGCTTCGACTTTTGCTATCGCTAATGAAGTCAACATATTCAATGCAAGACACTATAAAGCAGACGGAGAGCTTTACAGTAAATTTACCAATATGACTGGAATAAAGGTAAACCTTATAAACGGAAAATCAGGAGCTTTAGAAAAAAGAATACTTGAAGAAGGTGCTGATGCTACTGCAGACCTTTACATCACAGCAGATGCTGGAAGATGTGGTGCTATGGATAAAAAAGGAGCACTTCAAGGAGGTTTAACTTCTGCTGCTATTAAAGCAGCTGTTCCAAAAAGTTTTAGAACAAATAAGTGGGTTGGTATCGCAAAAAGAGCAAGAATAATTTATTACTCACCAGAAAGAGTTACTGGTGCTGAATTATCTGGAATGACTTATGAAGGTTTAGCTGACCCTAAATGGAAAGGTAGATTAGTAATAAGAAAATCTAGCAACATCTACAATAAATCTCTTGTTGCTTCTTTGATTAAAAACAATGGTAAAGCAGCTACTGCTGAGTGGGCTAAAGGAGTTGTAGCAAATATGGCAAGAACACCTGAAGGAAATGACAGAGCACAAATTATGGCAGTTGCTGCTGGTGAAGCTGATATTGCTGTAGCAAATACTTACTACTTAGCACTTATGTTGTCCGGTAAAAAAGGTGCAGAGCAACAAGAAGCTGCAAAAAAAGTTAAAGCTTTTTTCCCTAATCAAAATGATAGAGGAACACACATGAATGTTAGTTGTGCAGCTTTAGTAAAAGGTGCGCCTAATAAAGCTAATGCAGTTAAACTTGTGGAGTTTTTATTAACACCAGAATCTCAAGAGCATTTTACAAATAATACTTTTGAGTTTCCAATGATTGATGGTGTTTCGCCAAGTCCATTAGTAGTTAATAACTTAGGATTAGATTTCAAACAAGATATGAAAACTAAGCTTTCTTCTTATGGAAAAAATCAAGCTGCTGCAGTAGAGGTTATGACAGCTGCTGGTTGGAAATAAACTGATGAATAAAAAGAATTTATTTGAAATTGATTTAAATAAATCTACTAAGGGATGCGATCCGTGTGCTTTAGAGTGTGAAAAAATCAATGAAAAAATAAATAAAAGAAAGTTATCTGAGCTCAAAGACAAAGAGGTTTCACACATCCTTAGTGTTTTTGAAGACAATAAGTAATTTTCTTTACTCACAGACAAGGTTCGTAACTATTTGGTATTACCCCCTTTTAGTTACGAGCCTTTAGTATTATAAGGGTAATGTTTTGACAAAAAAATTTAATATTTGGTTTGCACTTTCGTTTACAATCTCATTGTTTGTTTGCATACCTATTATAACAGTTTTTTCAAGTTTCTTTCAGAACACTTCAAACTATTATGAAGTTTTAAAAGATACTTTTTTAATTGAATACATTCTAAATTCATTAACCTTACTCATATTGGTTTTAATATTTACATTTATATTAGGAACTGGAACTGCCTATTTGGTATCATTTTTTAAATTTCCTTTAAGTGATTTTTTTAAGTGGGCATTAATTTTATCTTTTGCTGTTCCACCTTATATATATGCTTATTCTTTAACAGCCTTTTTTGATAACTATGGCACTGCTTTTACTATTCTAACAAATTTACTTGGCGAAGGTGAATATAATAAAATTATTCCAAAATTTAATGGAATGTTTGGTGCAGTTTTATCAATGACATTTTCTCTTTTTGCTTATGTATTCATACTTTCAAGAGCATCATTTTTGTATCAATCACAAAATCTAATTGATTTAGGAAAAAACCTTGGTTTTTCGAGATTTAAATCGTTTTTTAAGATAATATTGCCAGCAGCAAGACCTGCTATTGTTGCTGGTTTATCTCTTGTGGCAATGGAAACATTAGCAGAATTCGGTGCAGTAGATTTTTTTTCTATAAATACATTAACAACAGGCATTTATAATTCATGGATTGCTTTTGATGATCTTGCATTTGCCAATAGAATAGCTTCATTTCTATTACTGTTTATATTTTCTCTTTTTATAATAGAAAATTTATCAAGAAAAAAAGCCAAGTATCACTTCAATATTAAAGGAGGATTTAAACAGAAAGAAAAGATCAAACTTAAAGGTACAAAATCTTTTTTTGCCTTTGTGTTCTGTTTTTTTGTTTTTTTTATGAGTTTTATATTTCCATTAAGTCAAATGTTATATTGGACGATAAAATTTCCAGAAAATTTATTCGATTTACAAATTGTTACTCTTTCTCTTAATACTCTTTATCTAGCATTACTATCTAGCGTAGTATTGATATCATTTTCTTTGATATCAAATTATGGAAGCAGGGTAACAAATAACAAAACTTTAAATATCTTATCTACTATGTCAATTTCCGGGTATGCAATACCAGGAGTAATACTTGCTGTCGCTTTCATAACCTTCATTGCCTGGTTTGATAATACAATAATTAAATCATTAGGATTCTTGTCCATTAAAAAAATCTTTTTTGGATCAATATTGGGTTTAGTTCTAGTTTACTTTATAAGATTTTATTCTTTAGCATTTAATGGAATAAAATCTGGTTATGAAAAAATTAATATTGCCGTTGACGAAAGTGCTTATATGTTGGGTTACTCAAAAAGAAAAACATTTCTGAATATACATGTCCCATTTTTAAGAAATTCACTATTATTGATTGTAATATTAATTTCTTTAGAAATAATAAGAGAACTACCCATAACTCTTATTTTAAGACCTTTTAATTTTGAAACCTTTGCAACAACGGCGTATATATCCGCATCTGAGGATCTACTCGAAGCAGCTGCCGTACCTTCTTTATTTTTAATTTTAATTGCTTCAATCTTTATTATAATTGCGTCTAAATATATTCTAAGAGATCATAATGAATAATTTTTTTGAAGTTGAAAACGTTGATTTTGTTGTTGGCGGAAATACGAAAGTTAAAAATATGTCATTTTCAATTGAGAAAGAGGGTGACATTGTTTGTCTGTTAGGACCATCTGGAATTGGAAAAACAACTATATTAAGAGCTATAGCAGGATTAGAAAAAATAAAAAATGGTCACATAAAATTAAAAGGAAAAATTTTGTCTTCAGAAAAAATAAATATTGAACCAGAAAATAGAAATATATCATTAGCTTTCCAAGAAAACAGTTTGTTTCCTCATTATTCAGTTGAAAAAAATATATTATTAGGTGCTGAAAAAAATCCAGATAATAAGGATAAAAAAGTTAGTTTTAATGAGATAGTAGATTTATTAGATATTTCAAAAATATTAAATCAGTATCCTCACCAAATTAGTGCTGGAGAGGCCCAAAGAGCTTCTCTTGCAAGATCTCTTTTATCTAAACCAGATTTACTTTTGTTAGATGAGCCTTTGTCCAATGTGGATCAAAGCCAAAAAGAGGATATACAGGAAAAAATTAAAAAATTGCTCGCAAAATTAAAAATTACAACAATAATTGTAACACATGACTCTTATGAAGCTTTTTTACTTAGGTACTAAGTGTGGAATAATACTAAATAATGAGCTTAAACAGTATGATGATCCCTATAATGTTTACCATCTGCCTAATTCAGTTGAAGTTGTTAATTTTTTAAATAGGGGAATTTTAATACCAGCAAAAGTAACTAGTCCAAAAAGTCTTGAAAATGAAGAGCTTGGAACGATAACTGGAAATTTTGTAAAACCATTTCCACTAGGTGCAGATGTAAAACTTTTGATTCAACCTGAGGACTTAGAGCATGATGATAAAAGTAACCTTCAATTGGAAGTAGTTGATAGAAAATTTCGAGGTACAAATTTCATTTATACATTAAAGACTATGAAAAATTTACTTTTACCTGTTTTTGTTCACTCGCATCATATTCATCAACACGATTTACAAGAAAAATTTGGAATTAAAAGACCAATTCATATTGAGCACTTAGTTTGTTTTTGATTTATTGATCACTAACATAAACTGAGACACCTCTAGAGTTTACATCTACATCAAATTTTTTATGAAGTGGTGGAAATGCTCTTTGAGAACAGTCTAATCTATCGCAAGTTCTACAAGAGACACCAATAGGTATTTCAGTTTTCTTATCATTCAAATTTAAGTTTTCCGTGTACACAAAATCTTTTGCATATTTTGCTTCACAACCCAAACCTATCGAGAGAATACTTTTTGCTTCACCAAAACCACCAACACCTTTTTCGACTGTTTTTGCAATACATACATATTTTTCACCATTTGACATTTTGCTAACTGCTGCTTGAATTACCCCAGGTCTTGTGAAAGCAGAGTACACATTCCATCTTGGACATGCTCCACCATATCTTGGTATTTCAATACCTGATAAAGAAAATCTTTTTGAAATATTTCCTGCTATATCAACTCTTAAGAAATGAAACGGAACTCCAGGAAGCTTAGGATCTTGCAAACATGTAACTCTATGAGCTATCTGTTCAAAAGTTGTCGCAAATGTATTTTGTAAAAGTTCAAGATCATATTTATTTTTCATACATTCTTTGTGAAAAAGTTTATAGGGCATAAGCATTGCTGCCCCACAATAATTGAGCAAAGCAACACGCGTTAGCTTTTTAGCCTCTTCACTCGGAAAAGAAAACTTTAATAAATATTCATCGATAATATCTATAGCTCCTTCATGTGCAATCTGTGCCCCTACAAAAAGTTTTTTTGTTTCAAGAGCAACATAATCACTCAATAAAAGTTCATTTTTATTTTTATCAAAAAACTTAGAAAACGGTTTTCTTTCTTCTGGCAAAACGTCTTTAACTGTAATATTGAATTCCTTTTTTAAATAATTACACAACTCCATATAAGTTGCTCTATTGTTTACCTGTATTTTGTTAAAAACCGTATTGGCATAATCCTCTAATTTTGGAAAATAATTTTTATGCTCTTGTAAAAAATCAGAGACTATTTCTCCTGGAAAAGCAGCTTTTCTTTTGTCTATAATTTTACCAGATATGTTCTCAACCCTATTTACTAAATCATGATCTTTTTGTTTATAGTTGTCTCCAAGTTTTATTAGTGCTCTTGCAATTTTTGGATTAGTACTAACCAAGTCTTTCACTTCAGGACCCAATATATCTAGATCTTCAAATAGTTGATCATCTAATAATTCAGAAATATTATTTTCTAAGTTTATTTCAGCTTTACTAGTTAGATCTGAAACTTGTACTCTTAATTCTCTACTAATTTTAATTAATAAATCACCATCTATATTTCTTTTTCCACTTTCTATTAAATTTAAATAACTTGGAGAAATATCTAATTGTTCAGCAAGTTTATTTGCTTGTAAACCTAATTGTCTTCTAAATGATCTAATTTTTGGGCCTATCTTTAAATCTGATTTTTTAAGATCTGTTTTTCCAATAAATTTAGTAATGGCTTTTTTTGAGTTATTTAAATTAATTTCTTTTAAATTTTCTAATTCTGATAACTCAATTCGTAATTCTTGGCATATCTTAAGCAAAAGGCCAGCATCGACATTTCTTTTTCCATTCTCGATTAAGTTTAAATAGCTTGGCGATATATTTAACTGCTCAGCTAACTTATTTGCCTGGAGGCCTAATTTTTTTCTAAAAATCTTAATTTTTTCGCCTATTTTACTTGCATTTGTCATATTTTGTAAATTTTGTAAATTTAAGTTTACAAAAAATTTACCCTATTTACAAGGAAAATTAACCTTTTTACTAGATATTGTAAATTTTGTAAATTATAAGATCCATATGAACGACAAAAACAAGATTAAAAATGTTGAAAACAAAGCAAAAAATGCTTTTCAAGGTGACTCAGATAATGAGACGAAGAACGGTATTTATCTAAGAGATGATCATTGTGATTGGGGTTCAAGCGGTATGAATGAATTCACTAACGAGTTTGGTGAAAACAACTAGTACCTTATTTCTAGAGTAAACCAATTCAAAGGAAATAATAAATGAGCTCAGAAAAGAAGGTATCATACGATCTAAAAAGATTTTCAGGAATAAAAAGAGATTATACACCAGAAGAAGTTGAGAGACTAAGAGGCTCAATAAAAATTAACTACTCGATGTGCGAACATCAATCAAAGAAACTTTGGAGGCTTTTAAATACTGAACCTTATGTAAATACTTTAGGTTCATTATCAGGCAACCATTCAGTTCAACATGCAAAAGCCGGATTGAAAGCTATTTATGTTAGTGGTTGGCAAGTTGCAGCTGATGCAAATACAGCTGGCGAAATGTATCCAGATCAATCTTTATATCCCTTTGATAGTGCTCCAAGATTAGTAGAGTCAATCAATAATGCTCTTATTAGAGCTGACCAAATTCAGCATATGGAATTAAAAGATGGTGATATGAAACCAAATGAAAGAGTTGATTATATGCTTCCAATTATTGCAGATGGTGAAGCTGGTTTTGGTGGACCATTAAATGTGTTTGAATTAACAAAAAAATTTATAAAAGCTGGTGCTGCCGGAGTACACTTTGAGGACCAATTAGCTAGTGAAAAAAAATGTGGCCATATGGGAGGAAAAGTTTTAGTTCCAACATCAACAGCTGTAAGAAATTTGAAAGCAGCGAGATTAGCTGCTGATATTGCAGATGTTCCGTTAATTATACTTGCAAGAACTGATGCAAACGCAGCAAAACTAATAACTAACGATCATGATGAAAATGATAAACCTTTCCTAACTGGTGAAAGATCTCCAGAAGGCTTTTATTATGTTAAACATGGAATCGATCAAGCTATCTCAAGAGGATTGGCGTATGCACCTTACGCAGACTTAATTTGGTGTGAAACAGCAACACCTAATTTAGAAGAAGCTAAAAAATTCGCTGATGCAATTCACAGCAAATTCCCAGGGAAGATATTAGCCTACAACTGTTCGCCATCTTTTAATTGGAAAAAACATTTATCAGATAGTGAAATAGCAACTTTTCAACAAAAAATTTCGGAAATGGGATATAAGTTTCAATTTATAACTCTTGCAGGGTTTCATACACAAAATATCGCAATTTTTGAACTGGCTGAAAAATATAAAAAAGAGGGAATGTCAGCATATTCAAAAATTCAAGAACAAGAGTTTGAAAGAGAAAAAGATGGATATACAAGCGTAAAACACCAAAGGGAAGTTGGTACTTCCTATTTTGATGCAGTTTCAAATACCATTAGTGGTGGAAAAAGCTCAACTACCGCAATGGAAGGCTCAACAGAGTCAGAACAATTTTAATTTTCCCCCAATAGTTCGTTTATATAACCCCAGAAATAAAATTCTGGGGTGAAAAACAATTTTTTTTGTGTAATATATCTAAAAGGGGTGTCGTTAGACTGAGATTATACCCTTATAACCTGTCCGGTAATTCAGAAAGGGAGAGTAATGGAAGAATATATTTTATCAAAGTCAGCATCGATAATATCATTAATTGCTGTTTGTTTATTCTTTGCTGCAATTGGAATTTATTATTCAAAAAAATTTTCAGGACTTAACAACTATCTTACAGCAAACAGAAATATAGGTTTTTTTTCTTTAACAACTAGTTTAGTGGCATCAGCATTAGGTGCTTGGATTTTGTTTGGACCTTCATCGGCAGCTACGTGGGGTGGGTTAGGCGCTGTAATTGGTTATGCATTAGGTACAGCTTTTCCTATGTTTTTTTTAATTTTTTTAGGAAAAAAGATTAGAAACGAAAATAAAAATGGATCAAGTTTAGTAGAGTTTATTAAAAAAAAATTTCAAAAAAATTTTTTTAAATTCATTTTATTATTAACTATATTCTATCTTTTCATTTTTCTGTGCGCTGAAGTAACTGCTATTAGTATTCTCTTAAATTATTTATCAGGTATAGATCTTTGGATTACAGCTTTATGTATTTTGTTTTTTACATTAATTTATACGCTGTATGGAGGTTTGAGAGTTTCAATTTTCACAGATAACTTTCAATTAATTTTTATAATAATTTTTCTATTAATTGCATTTGTAAGTATTATTTTAAATAATATTGAAAATTTGGGTTTAGACTTTGTGAGAACCAATAACAAACATTTATTAAGTGCAAGTTATTTAAATAATTATACAGCAGGGTTAACCTTTTTTATAGCTGTCGCCGCAACAAATTTATTTCATCAAGGTAACTGGCAAAGGGTTTATGCAGCTAAAAACAATAAAACGTTACATAAAAGCTTATTAGTTTCAGGTCTTATCATAATTCCAATTATTTTTTTAATGGGTTACACAGGATTAATATCTAAATCTCTTAATGCAGATGTACCACCAGATTTAAGTTTTTTTAGTTTATTACTTATCAATCAAAATCAATTTCTTGCGTTTTTAGTAATAATTCTTGGCTTGTCTTTAACCATAAGCACTGTTGATACTTTAATTAATGCTATATCAAGTTCTATAATTGTAGATGGAAAATTTTTTCATAAATTAAAAGCTTCTAAAAGTCTAAATTATTCAAAATATTTGATTATTATAATGTCCTTAATGGTTTTTTTTATTTCATCAAGAGGGTATAGCGTTTTATACTTATTTCTTCTTGCAGACCTATTGTGTTGTTGCTTTGTGTTAACCGTATTTTATAGTTTTTATAATAAATCTTTGAAGCTTAAAAATATGTATATATCAGTAATTATTGGTTTATTGTTTGGTATACTATTTTTTCCTTCAATGGATTTTAGTAAAAGCATATTAGTAGGAATATTGTTACCAATTGAAGCATTTCCTGAATTTATTGTAAATTCTTTATTATTTATCTCATTTATGCTTGCAACAGTTACACCAATGCTTGCTTGGAAATTGAAATAAAGTATATACTTGTTAAGTATGCTAAATTTTATAATTCCATTCATAGTATTAATAGTAGTAGTAGTATTTATTCATGAATATGGTCATTATTATTTTGCCAAAAAGTACGGAGTTGGAGTAACTGATTTTTCTATTGGTTTTGGTAAAGAAATTTTTGGTTGGAATGACAAATCTGGTACAAGATGGAAAATTTGCTTAATACCGCTTGGTGGCTATGTAAAATTTTTCGGTGATAGAAACGTTTTTTCTCAAAGTGATCAAGAAGAATTAATTAAAAAATATAACGAGGAAGATAGAAAAAAATTATTTGTTCTGAAACCAATTTACCAAAGATCTATTATTGTTGCAGCAGGACCAATAGCAAATTTTATACTTGCGGCTGTAATATTTTTATTTATTTATATGTTTGCTGGCAAAGATTTTACACCTGCGGTAATAAATAAGGTTCAAGTTGAAAGTCCAGCATCAGAAGCAGGATTGAAGAAGAATGACATAATTCTTGAGATTGATAATAAAGAGGTAAAAAGTATTTTAGACGTCTCAAAATTTATAACTATGTCAACTTCAGATATAATTGACTTTAAAGTTAAAAGAATTGATGATGAAATATCGTTTAAAGTTGAACCTAGATTGATAGACTCTACAGACAATCTTGGAAATAAAATTAAAAAAAGAATTGTTGGTATTGAATTAAGTCCTTTGAACGACCAAATTAATCACGTAAAACTGGGACCAGCAAAAGCATTGTATTATTCTTTATATGAGGTTTACTTTGTATCTGTTTCCTCGCTCAAATATCTTGGCTCAATGATATATGGTTCAGGAGATACAACACAATTAGGTGGACCAATAAGAATAGCTAAAATAACAGGTCAAGTAGCGGAATTTGGTATAATTCCTTTTTTAAGTATAATGGCATATATCTCAATTAGTCTTGGTTTGATTAATCTCTTCCCTATACCGCTTTTAGATGGGGGCCACTTAATGTTTTATGGAATTGAAAAAGTTTTGGGTAGACCCCTAAGCCAAAAAACACAGGAAGGATTTTTTCGAATCGGAATGTTTTTGTTATTATGTTTAATGTTTTTTGCTACATTTAATGATCTCAAAGATTTAGGCTTATTTTAAGGGGTTTTTAGCACAACAAAAAGTCAACAAAATCAACGTTTTTTGATCACAATATATTGTGTGGAAAAATTTTTTGTATACTAAAAAAAAGCTTGAATTATCAAGCATTTTGTTAAGTATATATTTAACCTTTAAACCGGAGCTAAAATGAACAAAAAACAACTAGTAGCAAAGCTTTCAGGAAGCCTAAATTTAAGTAAGGCAGATGCGGAGCGAACTTTTGATACTATTACCAACACAATTTTAGACGCGTTGAAAAACGACGATTCAGTTAAAATTGCTGGTTTTGGTACATACAAAGTAGCAAAGAGAAAAGCTAGAATTGGTCGAAATCCAAGAACTGGAGAGCAGATTCAAATAGCAGCATCACAAAAAGTAAAATTTTTGCCTGCAAAAGCACTTAAAGAAATATTCAACAAGTAGTTTTTTTAAGTTATACAGCCTTTATGAAAACCTCATAAAGGCTGTAACTATATGCAATAATTGCATACCTATTTTTACTCATTAACGTTAGTTTTTTTCGTCCAAAAAATTAAAAGAACACTTTAATTAATTTTAAAGGAGATAATATGAGTAAAATTTTACGAAAAATAATTACTCCAGCTACAGCACTTCTTTTTCTACTCAACATGAGTAGTGCAGGGGTGGCAGCAACAACAGTTTCTGCGGAAGTTGGGTTTATTTTTAATACTTTCCTTTTCTTAATATGCGGTTTCCTAGTCATGTTCATGGCTGCTGGTTTCGCAATGTTAGAATCAGGAATGGTTACTTCAAAAAGTGTATCAGTAATTTGTGCTAAGAATATCGGCTTGTTTTCTATAGCGGGAATAATGTTTTGGATGTTCGGATACAATGTTGCTTATGGAATTCCAGAAGGTGGTTACATAGGTAAATTTATGCCATGGTCCGATGGAAGTAAAATAGGAACTGGTTACGCTGATGGATCTGATTGGTATTTTCAAATGGTATTCTGTGCAACGACAGTTTCGATTGTATCAGGTACCCTAGCTGAAAGAATAAAATTATGGCCATTTTTCTTATTTGCAGCAATTTTAACTGGATTTTTATATCCATTTGTAATGGGCTGGCAATGGGGTGGAGGCTGGTTAGCAGCGAGAGGTTTTGCTGATTTTGCTGGTTCAACATTAGTCCACTCTACAGGCGGTGCAGCTGCTTTAGCAGGTGCAATATTACTTGGACCAAGATTAGGCAGATTTACTAAAAAAGGAGAGCCTGCTCCAGTAAAACCATTTGCAGCTTCTTCAATTCCACTAGTAACAATAGGAGTATTTATTTTGTGGCTAGGTTGGTTTGGATTCAACGGTGGATCTCAACTAGCAATGGGAACTTTTGATGATGCAGTAGCAGTATCAAAAATATTTATTAATACAAATCTTGCAGCGTGTGGAGGTGTAATGGCTGCAGCAATCGTAACAAGGCTTGCGGTAGGTAAAACTGATGTAGTCCAAATGTTAAATGGAGCAATAGGTGGACTAGTATCAATTACTGCTGAACCTTTAATGCCTTCTCCAATTGCAGCAATATTAATTGGTGCAGTAGGTGGTGTTATAGTGGTTTATGGAACTAAGTTCTTATTCTCAATGAAAATTGACGATGTTGTAGGTGCTATCCCAGCTCACTTGTTTGCAGGAGTTTGGGGAACGCTAGCAGTTCCAATTACAAACTCAAGTGCGAATTTCGGAACACAGTTATTAGGTGTGATCGCAATTAATGCGACTGTATTTGTAATAGCATTTGTGGTTTGGGCAATTATGAAAAATACAATGGGTATCAGACTAAGTAAAGAAGCTGAACTTAAAGGTACAGACGTTACTGAAACTGGTGTAATTGCTTACGCAATAAGAGACTAAAGACTTTAACTCCCTCAGTGTTAAAGAGTTAATGTGGAGGCCCCAAAGGGCCTCCAACATTAAAAAGCTGCTTCTTCCCAAAGTTTTCTTATATCGACATTAGGTGATAATCCATAAATTGAATTAATATTTGTGCAATGTATCGCTATAGATGGTATGGGACTAAAACAAAACTCTTTCTTATAAATTTCGTGTAAAGGTTTTTCAAAAGGATAATGCTCAAACTTACACATTTGAGTAATTTTTTCATGGTATTTATCAATCATTTTTTTACTTGTTAAAAACGTGCATAAAGTTTGATTAATTCTCCGCCAATGAGATTGGTTACCAATAAATATGTTAGTATTTTCAATATCTCTATATAAATAAGGATAATCAGTAGGACATAAAAAAACTTCGGTATTTAATTGTGAGGTAAATTTTTCATATGCTGAAATTAATTCCAAAATTGAATTTTTAGAATGTATATAATCATCTTCAACAAAATATATTAAATCACTACAAGTTTTAGATAATTCAATAGATTGATGAATATTTGACATATTAGATTTTTGATTATTAGTTACAGGTTTATTTTCTTCATTAGTATCTGAAATTTGAGCACTATATTTTTCATATTCTAACTTTTTAATTTCATAGCTAAAAAAGTTATTATTAAGAATAGTTTCAAATTTGTCTATTATCGCTTGATCAGAGTTGAAATCTATTATTGTTAATTTAATTTTAATTTTTTTTAATTCCTCTTCAGAAAATTTTATAGAGTTTACTATCGACTTAAGACATCTAAGGGTGTACTCGCTTTTCTCTTTTTCAAAGACTCTTTCTTTTGATTGAGTTAACATTTTAACTGATGCACATGTTCTTAGTATAATATCTAGGGATTTTACAGGCCTTGTTATATTCACCAAACCCATTGGTAGAGTTAAAGAGTTAACACCTAACTTAGATAACGAACTTTTAGAATTGCTCCCGCCTAAATCTTGTAATGTTAGGTCGCTTTGGTCCATGACCTCGTATCCTAAACGTCTAGAAAGTTTTAAAAAAAGTTTTTTTAAAAATGTATTTTTTTTCTTTATTTTTGACTCTTTCATATTATATACTTACTTCATTATGACTATAAAATCATCTCAAGAACTTGTTGAAAATGCTCTGCAAGAGATAAAAACATTATCAGTTGATGATGCGTTAAAGCTTGTGAAAGAGGATAAATGTAATTTAGTTGATATAAGAGATATCAGAGAATTAGATAAACAAGGTAGAATAGATAATTCTGCACACATACCAAGAGGCATGTTGGAGTTTTGGATGGATCCTCAAAGTGAATACTTTAAAAATGGTAAAATTGATATGAAAAAAGAAATAGTACTATTTTGTGCTGGGGGTTTAAGATCAGCTTTAGCTACAAAGTCATTGAAAGATATGGGTTACAAAAATGTATCACATATTGAGGGTGGTTTCTCCTCAATGAAAAATAATGGGTTCAAGGTAGTATAATTTAATCAAATAAACTTATTCTTTTCGCAAAAAATATTCTTATTAACCAATATAAAAAAATTCCTAATGGCCCAACAAAATATGTAAGTAATAAGGGAATGAATGCTAAATATTTTGATATTTGAAACTTTTGACAGTCTCTTACAATCCATGAGCCACAAAATAAATTTATTGCTAAAAAAATGAATCCAAAAAGTAATTAAAAAAGAATTATCACTCATTAACTCATTAAGGTTTGCCAAACCTTTGTAAAGATCAAAGTTATCAATAAAATTATATCCAGACTTAAAAAATAATATGATTAGATATGTATAAATTGCAGAGAAAACTAAAATTGGAAATATTGATGAAACTATATATTTACAGATATTAGATTGAGGAAATACAATTAAAACGAGCCAAAAAGGAATAACGCCAATATTCAACCAGATATAAATCATTTCAGTTGTGAAAAATTGTGATATTTGATCAATCATTAAAAAATATAATATATTAAATCTTAAAATGATTCCTATTAAAAATAAGAAAAAAAATCTTAAAGTTACTGTTGAGGAAATGAGGAATTTTTCATTCAATTATATAGAAAAATACGCCCCTTCTAAGCAACAACTTAGAACTTATTTATTAAAAAAATATATAAAATCAAAAATACCTAATACTAACAAAAAAAATCTTACAGATTTGATTGATGTAGTGCTTGAGGACTTGGAAAAATCACGTTTCATAAATGATGAATTTTACTCTAAGTCCAAAGCAAAGAGTTTGATACAACGTGGAAGCTCTATCAATAAGATAAGAAGCGTACTTTTATCAAAAGGTATTAAGGATAAATATATTAATGAAACAATTGAAAAAATTAATGAAGAAAATGAGGATCAGGATTTTTTTTCTGCAGTAAAGCTTTGTAAAAAAAAAAGAATAGGGCCAGCACGTAATGAGAGCAATAGACCACTTTTTTATAAAAAAGATATTGCAGTTTTAGCAAGAGCAGGATTTGATTTTGAAGTATCAAGAAAAGTAATGGATATCGATGCTGAGGAATATTTTAAAATAATAAATTTACTCTAATTTGTCATTTTTATTTTTTTCCGATAAATAATATTCTATTTTTCTTTTGACATAATTCTTTACAAAAACAAATACCAACAAACCAAAAATTGATACAGAAACTATAATAATTAAAATTATTCTGATTTGTTCATCCATTATAAGTCTTTCGATCTTTTGACAATTAAACTTGGATTTTTAAAATCTTTTTTCCCGTAAAGAATTTCGTTACCTTCAAAATCCGTGATGATACCACCAGCATTTTTTAAAATAGCATGACCAGCTGCTATATCCCACTCAGATGCTCTTGGCTCAGCTACATATAAATCGTATTCTCCAGTCGCAATTACACAAAATTTAAAAGAGCTTTTCATCTTTTTAAAACTTGTTACTCCAAGTTTATTATGAATTTCAGAGATTTGAGTTTTTAAATTATCAGAATACGCAACTGCGACGATTTCATTTTGACTTGTTTTTTTTTCACAATTAATCTTCGTTTCAATTCCATTGGAATATTCAAAACAACATTTTGGAGCGTGTGTATAAAATAGTCTGTTTTTAGCAGGGGCATAAATAATACCGAGTTCAGGTTTTTTATTTAAAATCAACGCTGCATTTAAAGTGAATTCATCTTTGTTGTTTATATAATCATAAGTTCCGTCTATTGGATCAATTAACCAAAATTTTGTTAAGTTGCTACTTTTTTTATTTAAACTACTTTCTTCAGACACTATTGGAATATTTGGAGTTAGTTCTTTAATTTTATTTGTGATTATTTCATTAACCTCTAAATCTCCATTTGTAACTGGTGTATTATCATTTTTTACTTCAGTTTTTAAACCTATATCTCTTAAATGCATTGCTCTTTCTCCAGCCTTCATAAAACATTCCTTTAGTTCGGTACTTAAAATTCTAAGCTCTTTACTATTCATTATATATTTTTTTTAATTCTATTATTTTTGCATTGATTACTTTTTTTCCCACGTTTTCGAAATTTACAGTAACTTTTCCATTTATGATCGATTGAACTTGGCCAATTCCCCACTCTTTATTTAGAGGATTTATAACTTTGTCACCTGGATCAAAATCTAAAATCATTTAATTTTATTTATAATAGAATTAGGTATAAATACCATCAATATGAATATAAAATTAAATTCTATAGGTTTAGACAAAGATCCTAAGGATACCACAGTAGTGGTGGCTATGTCAGGAGGAGTGGATTCCTCGACTGTTGCAGGGATTATGAAAAAAGAAGGTTATAATGTTATCGGAGTTACTCTGAAACTTTATGACGATAATAAAGAAAACAAACACTCTAAACAATGCTGCACAGGTCAAGATATCATGGATGCAAAACGTGTTGCTCAAAAATTAGATATAAAGCATAAAATTTTTTATTATCAAAGTAAATTTAAAGAAAGTGTTGTCGACAATTTTGTTGAAAGCTATCTAAATGGTGAAACACCAATTCCATGCGTTCAATGCAATAAAACTGTGAAATTTAATGACTTATTTCAAGAGTCAAAAAATTTAAATGCTGATGCTTTAATAACTGGTCACTATGTAAAAAGTTTAACCAAAAATAATATTACAGAAATGTATAGAGCAATAGACGAGAACAGAGACCAAAGTTATTTTTTATTTAACACTACAAGAGAACAATTAAATTATTTGAGATTTCCATTAGGTGGTATGTTAAAATCAAAAACAAGAGAAATTGCCAAGGAACTTGGTTTGAATGTTGCCGATAAACCAGATAGCCAGGACATATGTTTTGTTCCTAATGGAGACTATGTATCAGTAATTGAAAAAATAAGGCCTGACGCATTCAAAAAAGGCAATATAAAAAATACCGAAGGTAAAGTTCTAGGTGTGCACGATGGAATTGTAAATTTTACGATAGGACAAAGGCGTGGTATCAAAATCGCAGCAAAAGATCCTTTATACGTTATTGATATAGATCCAAAAAAAAATGAGATCATCGTAGGAAATAAAAAAGAACTTCTAAAAAAAGATATTATTTTAAAAGATCTTAATCTCTTGGTTGATAAATCAGTGTTTGATAAAGAAATATTTGTAAAAGTTAGATCTACAGGAAGATTAATAAAATCTAAACTAAATTTAATAAATAATCATGCCCAATTAAACCTTTTTGATAATGAATATGGTATATCCCCGGGTCAGGCATGTGTATTTTACTCAAAAGATAATTTTGGAGATAAAGTTCTTGGTGGTGGTTGGATTTCTAAGAACTAGTATTTTTTTTCCACATAAAGTAAGTAAGCAAATAAAAGCTAATTACTCCAACAAAATAGTCCCACTCTAGGGCATGTTTAATGAATTTATTTCCTGGCATGCTTACTATTGGAATTGCTAATATTGCAATTATGATTAATAGACTTACGAGAATTCCTTTAAATTTTAAAAATTTAAAATTAATTTTATCAATAATTTTATTTTTTAAATTATACAAAGTAATTACAAGATAAGCTTGTGCAACAATTTCAAAAATTATAAAAAGAAGCATAACAACTCTTCTAAATAATTTGTAAAGATCATAGTCAAATTTAATTCCTAAAAATATAGAATGAATAGTTAAAAGAATTGCTGACCCAATACCAAAAAAAATTATTTTTCTCACATTTTTATTATTATTATCGAAAGATAGAATGATATTTTTGTTATAAATCCAATATTTAATTAATAAGTACGAGGTTAAAAACATAGCAGGTTTAAATATTAAGTAGGTCGGAAAAACTCTTGCAGTTCTACTTATTGAAGCTCCTCCATCAATATAAGGTATAGTATTAAGTATTATATCTTGAGGATCAAAAAGACTGTGAAATTGGGTTATTAATATAAGGCAAGCATTAATAGCAAAGAAAGGAACTATAAAAATCCATAAAGTTATGGATTTGACCTTTTGAATACTATCCATTTTGGGTTCGATTATTTCTTTTTATTTTTTTTTCTTGCTCTTCTTTTTTTTGAGCCCATTTTTCTTCGGCCTCTATGCTTCTTTGGATATCCCATATTTACCTCAAATTATAATTTTTATTGACTTATTCGTTGGATATAGCATTGTCAATCTTACATATCAAATTTATTTATGAGAAATTCTTTTAAAACTATCCTTAAACAAACATCAAAAGACTTTAAAAATCGTTCAGTAAATCCACCATTGGTTAGGACGTCAACTATGGTTTTTAAAACAATGAGTGATTTAAGGCAAACACAAAAAAAAAGTTTAAAAAATCCAAGGGGTGGTTATTTTGATTATGGAAGACAAGGCACCTCAACCACACTTGAATTAGAGAAATTATTAACTAAGCTGGAAGAATCCTATCATACTTTTTTGACACCAACTGGATTTGGTGCAGTTTTTTTGACTTTATTTAGTATATTAAGGCCAGGTGATGAATTAATAATTGCGGATCCAGTCTATAGTCCAACTAGAAATTTAACAGAAAAATATTTAAAAGATTTTCAAATACTTGCTAGGTTCTATAACCCAAATGATTTAAGTACTATTAAAGAAAATATATCAAAAAAAACTAAACTTATTTATGTTGAAAACCCAGGTAGTAATACTTTTGAATTCCAAGATCTAGGAAAAATACTTTCCATAGCAAAAAGCAAAAAAATCTATACTGCAATCGATAATACATGGGGAACCCCTTACTTTTTAAAACCTATCAAATTAGGATTTGATTTATCAATAGTTTCTGGAACTAAATATTATTCAGGACACTCAGATGTTATGGGGGGAAGTCTAGCAGTGAGCCAACGAATATTTAAAAGAGTTTTACAGGCGCATAACATGACAGGTTTAAGATTAAGTCCCGATGATGCATATCTAATTATGAGAGGATTAAGAACATTAGATGTTAGACTAGATAAACACCAGGAAAACACGAATAAAATAGCACGATTTTTATCACAAAAAAAAAATATTGAAGTTTTATATCCTCTCAAAAAAAACTCGAAAAATTATAAGTTATGGAAAAAATATTACTCGGGTTCATCAGGATTAATGGGATTAAAAATTACCTCAAAAAATAAAAAGTCTGTAGATAAATTTGTTAACTCTTTGAATCATTTTGGTCACGGTTATAGCTGGGGTGGTTTTGAAAGTCTTGCTTTACACCAAGAAATAAAAGAACAAGGAAATAGAAAATTTTTAAAATTAAAAAGCAACGAATATATTGTCAGATTACACATTGGACTTGAAGATTTGAAAGATCTTATAATAGATTTGAAAAAATCTTTAAAACATATTAGATAAGTGTTGTGCAATTTTTTCAAACAAGAACAGCTTTAATAACTCTAGTAGCTGCATGTTTGGTTGTTCTAATATCATTAAGTGTTAGGCAAGTATTTGGATTATTTTTTATTGATTTTAATAATGACCTTGGGATTTCAAATACGGAATTTGGCTTAGCTATTGGAATTCAAATGTTAGGTTGGGGTTTATCAGGGCCAATTTTTGGTGCAATCGCAGATAAATATGGCGGCCATAGAGCAATAATACTTGCATTCTTATTTTATATTTTAGGAGTATATCTATTATACAATGGTCCAAATACAGGAATTTACTTTCAAATTAGTTTAGGAGTTTTAATTGGTATTGGATGTGGTGGTACAGCTATAAGTATCCCAATGTCAATAGTGGGAAAACATTTTCCTCTTTCAAATAGAACAATTGCAATGAGTATTGTGACAGCCGTAGGTTCATTTGGGTATTTTTTATCTCCATTATTTACCAAATACTCTTTAAGTAGCAACGGATGGGAACAAACATTATTTATTTTCATGATATTTTTAACTGCTGGTCTTGTTGTTGCAATTTTTGTAAGGTCACCAAGTAAAATTCAAACTCAAGATGGAGATCTTAAACAGGATACAATGGGAGCATTAAAGGAGGCTTTTCAAAATAAAAGTTATTTACTTCTCATTGCAGGTTTTTTTGTTTGTGGTTTCCATATAACATTAGTTGGGACGCATGTTCCAAAATATGTAGCTGATAGAGGATTAGCTGAATGGACGGCAGCAGTAATACTTTCTCTTATTGGTTTTTTTAACATAATCGGATCTTTATTAAGTGGGTATCTATCTACAAAAATGAGTAAAAAAATAATATTAAGTGTAATATATTTATTAAGAGGAGTTTCGATTTGTATATTTATATTTACGCCACCAAGTACAATAATTTCAATATTCTTTGGTGCTAGCTTTGGTTTTTTATGGCTTTCTACAGTCCCAGCAACTAGTGGAATAGTGGCACATATTTTTGGAACAAGATACTTGGGATTACTTTATGGGTTAGTATTTTTAAGTCATCAGGTTGGATCATTTTTTGGTGCCTATTTGGGTGGTTTATTTTATGATCTATATGGATCATATGATTATGCGTGGTATTTGGCAATTGCATTATCTATATTTGCTGGTTTAATACATTTGCCAATAAAAGAGAAACCAGTTGAAAGAGCACAAACAGCATAAATTTAGCTTCAGTCCTTATTTAGAAAAGCTTTATC
The DNA here is from genome assembly GCA_902572945.1 of uncultured Pelagibacteraceae bacterium. Classification (GTDB taxonomy): domain Bacteria; phylum Pseudomonadota; class Alphaproteobacteria; order Pelagibacterales; family Pelagibacteraceae; genus Pelagibacter. The sequence goes on along the minus strand of CACGHU010000010.1, from coordinate 89 downwards.
AATCAGATAAACCTTTGATAATTTATAAAATGAAAGATGGATATAATATTTATACAGATTTCTCAAAAAAAATTATTCTTAATAGAGGA
>CACGHU010000009.1 GCA_902572945.1 uncultured Pelagibacteraceae bacterium | reverse complement strand
AAGATAATCATTACTGGAGGCGCAACAAGAATTGGAGCTGCAATAGCTGAAAGTTTATCAGGTTTTAACAAAGAAATAGTTATTCAATTTAACAAATCAAAAAAAAGCGCTGAAAAACTTAAAAAAAAATTAACACTAAATGGTACTAAAGTATATCTGATTAAAGCAGATCTAAGTAAAGACAAAGATGTTCAAAAAATAGTTAAATTTGCAAAAACAAAACTAAAATATTTTGATTGCTTAATTAACAATGCTTCACTATTTGAAAACGATAAATTGGAAAATTTTACCTCAGATAGCTGGGAAAATCATATTTCTACAAACTTAAAAGCGCCAGCAACACTCACAAAAGGTTTTTCAAAGAATGTAAGAGGAAAAAATAATAATATAATAAATATAATTGATCAAAGAGTGTTTAAACTCACACCTTTTTTTTTCTCGTACACTTTAAGTAAAACTGGATTGTATACATTGACAAAAACAAGTGCTATGAGCCTTGCTCCAAATATAAGAGTTAATGGTATAGCACCTGGCCCAACTTTAAAGAATAAAAGACAATCAGAAAAACATTTCAAAAAACAGTATTTAGCAACACCTTTAAGAAGGCAAGTTGAGGTTGAGCAGGTTTGTAATGCTGTTGACTTTTTTATAAAAAATAAGTCTATTACTGGACAAGTAATAGCTTTAGACAGTGGTCAAAGCTTAAACTGGCAAACACCAGATATTATGCAAGGTAAGGAATGAAAAAAAATAATTTAAAAATTGTTAAACTTCAGAAGTCTCTATTTAATTACGAAAAAAAAGTGATAATTAATGAATTAATATTAAATCTGACTCTTGGGTATTATGATTTTGAGAAAGAAAAACCTCAGAAAGTAAAATTTAGCTTAGAGGCAAATTATAAAGATAAGAAACCCACAAATGATAGAGATTTAAAGTCTATAGTTAATTATGATAAACTTGTGAGATTAATAAAAAAACTTACAAAAAATAAGCATTATAATTTTTTAGAGACATTAGCAGAGGATGTATTTGATGAATTATTTAAAGATAAAAGAATTGATAAAATTTCACTTCAAATTGAAAAGCTTGAAATCATGAAAGATTGTACTTCCGTAGGAATTCAAATTTCAAAAAAAAGAAGTCATGAAAAACCTTGAAATTGGAAAAGATGCCATAAGAAAGGAGCTTACTGTAATTCCTAAACTGCCTGGAATTTACAGAATGTTAAATAAAAATAATGAAATTCTATATGTGGGTAAAGCCAAAAATCTTCCTAACAGATTAAAGTCTTACGTTTCTGAAAAAAATCATATTATTAGAACTGAGAGAATGCTCTCTCAAACAAGGAAAATTGAAATAACAACAACCTCCAATGAAAGTGAGGCGTTACTATTAGAGGCAAATTTAATTAAAAAACATAAACCAAGATTTAATATTCTTCTAAGAGACGATAAATCATTTCCATTTATTTATATTGGCAACAAAGATAAGTGGCCACAAATTACAAAACATAGAGGAAAAAAAACTAAAGACGGTTTTTATTTTGGGCCATTTGCATCAGCAGGTTCTGCAAACTGGACAATTAAAATGATACAAAAAATTTTCCAATTAAGAGTTTGTGATGACACAGTTTTTAAAAAAAGGGAGAGACCTTGTATTTTGTATCAGATTAAAAGATGCTCGGGGCCATGTGTTGGTTATATTGAAAAAGATGAATATTCAAAAACTGTTGATGATGCAATTGAGTTTGTATCTGGGAAATCAAGAAAAATACAAAAAAGTCTTTCTGACCAAATGGAAAAAGCAAGTGAGGATCTAGATTTCGAAAAAGCAGGAATATTAAGAGATAGAATTAAATCGCTTAATATTATTCAATCATCACAAAGAGTGAATGAAGCTAACTTAGTTGAAGCAGATGTAATTGCAGGTTTTAAAGAGTCTGGTAAAACATGTATCCAGGTATTTTTTTATAGGTCAAAACAAAATTGGGGCAATCAAGCTTTTTTCCCAAAACATGATCCGGATGACAAATTAGAGGATATTTTAAACTCTTTTATTTCGCAGTTTTATGAAAATAAAAATGCACCTCAAAATTTAATTTTAAGTCATCAAATTAAAGAAAAAGAATTATTGGAAAAAACTTTTTCAAAAAAAGAAAATAAAAATGTTTCTATTTCAATTGCTAAGAAGGGTTCAAAATTGAAAATTGTAGAGCTAGCTATCAAAAATGCTAAAGATAGTTTGAATCGTAAAATTTATGAAAGTCAGAATAATAAAAACTTCTTTGAGGAAATTGCACAAAAATTCAATTTAGAATCTAATATAAGCTTAATTGAGGTCTATGATAATAGTCACATGCAAGGCACGAATAGTGTTGGCGCATTAATTACTTATGGAGAAGATGGTTTTGTTAAAAAAAGATATAGGAAGTTTAATATTAAATTTAAAAAAAATGAACAGGACGATTACGGAATGATTAAGGAAGTCTTGACCAGAAGATTTAAAAGGGCAATGCAAGAAAAAGATAATTATCTGTCATTCCCTGATTTAGTTTTAATTGATGGAGGAAAAGGTCAGTATTCTAGCGCAAGGGAAACACTGAATGAATTAGGATTATATGACATTCCAGTAGTCGCGATAGCAAAAGGTAAATTTAGAAATAGTGGAAATGAAACTTTTTTTCACAATGGAAAGGAATTTAAGTTTGAAAAAAATGAACCAACATTATTTTTTTTACAAAGAATAAGAGATGAGGCGCATAGATTTGCGGTAAGTGCCCATAGAGTAAGAAGAAAAAAAGGTTTAAGCAAATCCCTTTTAGATCAAATAGAAGGAATTGGATCAATAAGAAAAAGAGCATTGTTGAACCATTTTGGCTCAGCTAGAGCAGTAGAATCTGCAAGTCTTGATGAGATAAAATCTGTGGATGGTGTTGAAGAAAAAGTTGCAACAAAAATATATAATTTTTTTCACGAATGAAAATAAAAATTCCAAATTATCTAACTATTGGAAGAATAATTATTGTTCCTATTTTTGTTTTTACCTATTATCTCCCTGGTTTTTATGGTGATGTTTTACCATTTGCATTATTTGTTATAGCTTCATTTACAGATTTTTTAGACGGTTTACTTGCTAGAATGTTTAAAGAAGAGTCAAAACTTGGAGAATTATTAGATCCAATAGCGGATAAAATAATTGTTGCAACAGCTTTAATTCTTCTTGTTATGGATGAAACTATTAAAAGTTATGAGGTGATCGCTGCAATTATTATTTTAACTAGAGAAATTTTAATATCAGGTTTAAGAGAGTTTTTGGCAAAAGGAAAAATTAATTTACCTGTTTCGAATTTATCAAAATATAAAACATTTTTACAGATGCTCTCAATTTCACTTCTTCTAACTGGTGAAACAGGGAATAAAATTGTAAATTTCCAAGACTACAATGCTCAAACAATTGGTATAGTTTTGCTTTGGCTATCAGCATTTATTACTTTATATACAGCTTACGACTATTTAAGGAAAGGTATTGATCACGCAATTTCTGAGGATAGCAAGGATTAAGCAGCTTTTTTTTTTCTTACTAAAGTGTCGTAACTTGAGGATAATTCTAAAATTGTTTCGCAAACTTTGTAATTATTTTTGTCTATTTGAGATACTGGGGTTACCTCAGCTGCGGTTCCTGTCAAAAAACAACCTTCAAAGTCTGAAAGTTCATTCGGAGATATTTTTCTTTCGTGAACTTTAATGCTTTTTGATCTTGCAATATCAATTACTGTACGTCTAGTTATCCCATCAAGGAAAGAGTCAGGAACTGGAGTGTGAAATTCATTATTTTTATCTTTAAAAAAAATATTTGCACCAGTAGCTTCTGCAATATTTCCCTCATGATCCAACATTAAAGAATCTGTAAAACCTAATCTTTCAGCCTCATGTTTGGATAGAGTGCAAATCATATAAAGCCCTGAAGCTTTGGTATCCCAAGGCACAGAGTCTGGAGCTGGTCGTTTCCATTTTGAAACATTTAATTTTATCCCTTCAGTTTTTAATTTTGGATCGAAGTAAGTTCCCCATTCCCAGCTTGCAATTGCAACATGTATTTTTGTTTTTTGTGCAGAAATTGCCATCATCTCACTACCTCTCCACGCAAAAGGTCTTATATATCCATTTTGCACTTTCTGAGCTGCAACTGTTTTTTTTGTTGCGTTATTTATTTCATCTTGAGTAAAAGGTAATTCCATCCCCATTCTTTTTGCTGAATAGAAAAATCTTTCTGTATGCTCTTCAAGTTTAAATATTTCTCCATCATAAACTCTGAGCCCTTCAAATATACAACTGGCATAATGCAGACCGTGGCTTAAAACATGGAGTTTCACATTTTGCCATTCAATAAGCTCATTATTGTACCAAATCTTTCCTTCTCTTTTATCAAACGGTATCATTAGATTTTATTTTCCAAAAAAATATCTTTGTATATATAATATGTCAATATAACTTACCAATATGAAAGATCTTTTGTACTTAAAAGACGAACATTTAAAAGAGTTTATTGAAAAATTATTCATTGGTTACAGAGAGTCCTTTGGAGATGCCAAAAAAACGCTTGATAGGTATTCATTAGGTATAGCTCACCATAAGGTTATACACATCATATCTATTCATCATGGTATTACCATATCTAATCTTTTAAAAAAATTAAAAGTAACTAAACAAAGTTTAAATAGAATTCTTAATGACTTGGTAAAATTTAATATTATTTCCTTTGTTAAAGATGAAAAAGACTCAAGAATGAAACACGTTCATTTAACTAAAAAAGGCGAGGAAATTTTTAGTGAAATTTTTAATGCTCAAAAAAAAAGAATCTATAACGCTCTAATTAATTCGTCCTCATTAGAGGTAAATAATTTTAAAAATGTAATGAAAAAAATAATTAATGAATAATTTTAAGGCGCATATACTGGTGGTTGACGACGATGATGGAATAAGAGATCTGGTAAAAAAGTATTTAAATGAAAATAATTTTCTTATTACAACTGCTAAAAACGCAGAAGACGCAGCAAAAAAAATAAATGTTGTTAAATTTGATTTAATAATTTTGGATATAATGATGCCAGGAAAAAGTGGTTTACAATTCTTGTCAGAAAATAAAAAAAAACTTAACACCCCAGTAATTTTATTAACAGCTAAAGGTGAACCAAAAGATAGAATTGAGGGTTTAGAGATAGGTGCAGATGATTATTTAGCAAAACCATTTGAACCAAAAGAATTAATTCTGAGAATAAGAAATATATTAAGTAAAACTAAAAAGTATGATCTCAAAAGAGTAATTGAATTTGATAATATTAAAATTGATTTAAATAAATTGATAATACATAAAAACAACGACGAATTTAAAATAAATAATACAGAAAAAGTAATTTTAGAAAAAATGATTAACTCACCAGGAGAATCATTTTCGAGAGATTACATTGGAAATTTAATTAATATTGATAAAGAAAGATCTATTGATGTTATAATTACTCGATTAAGAAAAAAAATTGAATTAGATCCAAAAAATCCTAAATACCTTCAAACTATAAGAGGAACAGGCTATGTACTTTGGATTGAATAAATTCTTAAAGAATATTTTACCGAAACAGCTATTTTATAGAGCACTACTAATCGTTGCAGCACCAATAATAATTCTTCAGATAACTATATCCATTGTTTTTTTTGACAGCTTATGGATAAAAACAAATAAGGGGATGACTCGTGCTTTGATTGGTGAAATTAAGTTTTTTATTGAGGCATATGATAATGAACAATATAACAAAGACTCTTTAACTAAACTATTTTCTGATACACAGAATATAAAAGCGAATTATGTTCCTCATAAAATGATGCCAGATAATAATTTCGAAAGATGGTTCAGCCCAATGGATAGAACCCTTAGAAGAGAACTTAAATCTAAATTTAATAATTACTGGTTTGACACAACTTCTTTTAAAGAAAATATTGATCTTAAAATAAAATATTTAAATGGGTATTTTCAATTTGAAATTCCAAAAACTAGAGTTGCAAATTCTTCTGCAAGAATATTTGCATTATGGATTACCTTGCCTGCCTTTTTGCTAATTGCAATTGCACTCGTTTTTCTTAAAAATCAAACAAGACCTATTATTAATTTGGCAAAAGCTTCGGAAAAATTTGGCAGAGGTGAAGATGTTGGAGAATATAGACCATCTGGTGCTCTCGAGATTAGGCAGGCTGGATATGAATTTGAGAGAATGAGAAAAAGAATTATCCGACATCTTAATCAAAGATCTGAAATGTTATCAGGCATAAGTCATGATTTAAGAACACCTTTAACTAGAATAAAGCTTCAATTAGCATTCATTAAGGATAAACAGTTATCAAATAAACTATCCGGAGATGTAATTGAAATGGAAAAGATGTTAAACGAATATTTGCAGTTTTCTAAGAATAGATCGAGTGAAAAAGGTGAAAAATTTAATTTGTCTAAGCTTCTAGATGACACAATAAGAAAGTATAATAACAAAAATATAGTAATAGAAATTTCGCAAAACATTTTATTTCATGGCAAAAAAAACCTCATTAATAGATGTATTTCAAATCTTTTAGACAATGCTGTAAAATATGGAAAAAATATCAAAGTAAATCTTAAAAAAAGCAATAATAACATCATCCTACTAATTGATGATGATGGTCCTGGTATTCCAAAGAACGAATATGAGAATGTTTTTAAGCCTTTTTATAAAATTGATAAGAGCAGAAATGAAACAAAATCATCAGTTGGATTGGGCATGTCCATTGCCTCTGATATAATTCAATCTCACGGTGGAAATATAAAATTAGAAAAATCAATCTTAAAGGGTCTTAGGGTAAAAATAACTTTACCTTTTTAATTTTTTCGATCTTTTTTTAATTTTTACTGGTTTTGATCTTTCTAAATTCTCAACTCTTTTTTTTAAAATATCGAATTCTTCCTTTGTTGGAAGTTCAAGTTTTAATATAATTTCATCTCTTTTGGACTTAAGTATATTAAAAATTTCATTGTTTAAGTCTTTATAGGAGATAAGTCCTTGTTCGAATAATTTAACGAGTTTATCTGTTATAAATTTTGATTTTGTCATACAAAGGTAATTAAAAATAATATATTCTTACAATTATTTTTTTAAAATGTTTACTAATAATTTTGACCCAGTTGCCTTTAATTTGTTTACTTTTGAAATTAGGTGGTACTCAATAGCTTATATTTTTGGCATATTGTTTGGGTGGTTTTATTGTAAACGGTTTTTAATTAAAGATAAAATCATTTCGAAGCTTTTTGATGATTTAGTAACTTATTTGATCATTGGAATAATTGTTGGTGGTAGACTTGGATATATCTTATTTTATAACCTTGAGTATTATTTTCAAAATTTAATTGAAATATTTTTTATTTGGGAAGGAGGTATGTCGTTTCACGGAGGTTTAATTGGAATTATAATAGCGACGTTCATATTCAGTAAAAAACATAATATTAACAAATATTTATTTTTAGATTTAATATCTGTGTCTGCACCTATCGGACTATTCTTTGGTAGAGTCGCTAATTTCATCAATGGTGAACTTATTGGCAAGGCGACGAATGGTAGTTGGGGCGTAATTTTTCCACAGATTGATAGCATTCCAAGACATCCATCACAGTTATATGAAAGTTTTTTAGAAGGAATAGTTTTATTTATAATAATGAACCTAATTTATTTCAAAACAAAATATAAAACGGGAACAGTATCTTTTGCGTTTTTATTTTTTTACGGAACATTTCGTTTTATTGCTGAAATTTTTAGAGAACCAGATGTGCAACTTGGATACTTAGTTGGCTCGTTCAGTATGGGAATGTTATTAAGTATGATAATGATATTTTTTAGTATAATTCTTTTTTATAAAAAAAATGAAAAATAAACTTAAAAAGTTTGGATTTAATTTTAATAAAAAAATACCAGTTGATAAGTTTTTAGAAAAAGCCTTGTATGAACCAAATGTAGGATACTACAACAATAGAATTCCTTTTGGTAGAAATGGGGACTTTGTTACTTCACCCACAATTTCAAATTTATTTTCTGAAATTTTAGCTGTTTGGATAATTTCTACATGGGAAAAATTTGAAAAACCAGAGATATTTAATTTAGTTGAACTAGGTCCAGGAGATGGAAGTTTAAGTAAGATTCTTATTCAAACTTTCAGAAAATTTCCAGAGTTTAATAAATCTGTAAAAATTTTTTTATATGAGAAAAGTAATTTGCTAAAAAAAATACAAAAAAAAAAAATTGCAAGTGATCAAATAAAATGGATTAAAAATTATAATTCTATTGAAAAAGGACCAATAGTTTTTTTTGGTAATGAGTTTTTTGATGCAATACCAATAAAACAATTTACAATAAAAAATAAAAAATTTTTAGAGAAATGTTATTTCCTTAAAAAAAATACATTAATAGAAACTTATAAACAAGCCTCTTCAATAGATATCTCACATATTAAATCATTTAACACTCTTAAAAAGCAAAATTTTGTCGAATTTCCTAAATTAGGTTTTATTGAACTTAATAAAATAATTAAGAAAATTTCAGCGCAGTCAGGAGGAATTTTGCTTATTGATTATGGATATTTAAAATCCTTCAATGGTACAACTTTGCAAGCTGTAAGGAAAAATAAAAAAATTAAAATGGACAATTTGCTAAACCAAATTGGAAAAGTAGATATTACTTATCTTGTAAATTTTAATCTTTTAAAAGAGTTTTTTGAAAAGAAAAATCTTAAAGTCAAAAATATAGTAACGCAGAAATTTTTTCTAGAAACTATGGGAATAATCGAGAGAGCAAAAATTATTGAGAAAAATATGAATGGACAACAAAAAAAAGACATGCTTTTAACACTTAAAAGACTTTTACATCAAAATTCTATGGGTGAACTATTTAAAGTAATATTTGCACATAATTATAAAAATAATAATTTTTTAGGATTTGAATAATGTTTTACTCAAAAAAATTATCAAAAGAAACTCATATTAATCACTGTTTCTTTAATCGATTAGGAGGAAAGTCTAAAGGGATCTACAAAAGTTTAAATTGTGGAAGAGGATCACTTGATAAAAAAAATTATGTTAATAAAAATATAGTTATTGCATGTAAAAAAATTTCAAAGTCATATAAAAAATTGATTCTCCTTAATCAAATTCATAGTAACAAGTTTTTTTTGATTAAAAATTTAAAAAATTCCAGAAAAAAACTTATTGGGGACGCATTAATTACTGATCAAAAGAAAATAATAATTGGAATTTTAACAGCAGATTGTGCTCCTGTTTTAATATTTGATAAAAAGCTTAAAATTATTTCTGCAATACATGCTGGATGGAAGGGTGCTTATAAAGGCATAATACAAAAAGTAATTAAGGAATTCAAAAAAAGAGGCAGCGAATCAAAAAATCTTATTGCTGCAGTCGGGCCATGTATATCTCAAAAAAATTACGAAATACAAAATGATTTTAAAACGAAATTTTTAAAACAGAGCAAGAAAAACAAATTTTTTTTTAAAAAGATAAAAAATAAAACATATTTTAGCCTTAAAAAATATGTAGTTTCAAAGTTGAAAAAACTTGGTATTAAACAAATAGATATAATTGATCAAGATACATACAATCACAAAAACAATTTCTTTAGTGCAAGAAGATCTTTGCATAAAAAACAAGATGATTATGGTAGAAATATATCATTAATTATGATTAATTAGTAAATCTCAATGAAATTATTAACTGGAAACAGTAACAAATATTTAAGTCAAAAGATTTCAAAATATCTTAAAACAAAGCTCGTAAATTCAAATATTAGAAAATTTTCAGATGGAGAAATTTATGTTGAAATCAATGAAAATATAAGAGGGAATAATATTTTTATCATTCAATCAATATCCTCGCCTGCAAATGATAATTTATTAGAAATGTTATTATGTATAGACGCTTTAAAAAGATCTTCAGCAAAGAATATTACTGCTGTAATTCCTTATTTTGGCTACGCAAGACAAGATAGGAAAGTTGTTCCTAGAACTTCGATTTCTGCAAAATTAATTTCTAATTTGATAACTAAAGCTGGAGCAGATAGAGTTGTAACTGTTGATTTGCATGCAGGACAAATTCAAGGATTTTTTGATATTCCAGTTGATAATCTTTATGCAACGCCAATATTTTACAGACATATTAAAAAAAATCTTAAAATGGATAATTTAGTTTGTGTTTCACCAGATGTGGGGGGAGTGGCAAGAACTAGAGGATTGAGTAAATTGCTAAATGTTAATCTGGCAATTGTAGATAAGCGAAGACCGGCTCCAGGGAAATCTGAAGTCATGAATATAATTGGAGATATAAAAAATAAAATTTGTATTATAGTTGATGATATTATTGATTCTGGAGGAACAATAGTAAATGCTGCAAAAATGTTAAAATCACGAGGAGCAAAAGAAATTCATGTCTATATAACACATGGAGTGCTTAGCGGAGATGCTGTTAAAAGAATTAAAAATTCTCCAATAAAAAACTTGGTAATTACTGACACGATAGATAATACAAAAAAAATAAACAATACAAAAAATATTCAGATTTTAAGTATTTCTAATCTCCTTGGGGAAGCGCTTAAAAGAATATCTAATTCAACATCGGTATCTGATCTATTCAAATAAATAACTTGTTTTATAAGTAAACTTGGGTTAAAAGACTAAGTTTTTTTATGAATACTTTAGAAGCTAATATTAGAAATACTAAAACGAAAGGTGATCTAAATATTTTAAGATCCCAAGGTAATGTTCCTGGAGTAATTTATGGGGGTGAAGACAAAAATCAAAATATTTCAGTATCAAAAAAAACTTTATCTAATTTATTAGAAAAAGATAATTTTTTATCAAATATAATTAATTTGAAAGTTGATGGTAAAGATCAAAGTGTTTTACCTAGAGAGGTAAAATTTGATATACTATCAGACGAACCAACACATGTAGATTTTTTAAGAATTGTAAAAGGTGGAAAAATAATTTTACAAATACCAGTTAAGTTTATTAACAGTGACAAATCACCAGGATTAAAAAGAGGTGGAGTTTTAAATATTGTAAGAAGAAAGGTCGAATTAAAATGTCCGACAGAAAATATTCCTACCGAACTTATTGTTGATTTAGATGGCGTGGATATAGGTCAAAGTTTTAAAATATCAGCAATAAAACTTCCTGAAAATGTTCATCCGACTATACAAGGAAGGGACTTTGTTGTTGCCACTCTAGCAGCACCTACTGTAATTAAAGAACCTGAGAAACCAGCTGAGGCGACAGAAGGCTCGGAAGCAACTGGAGAAGAAGGAGGAGCTCAAGCAACTGAAGGTGCTGAGACTGACGGAAAAACGCCACCAGCTGATGCTGCAAAATCTGAGAAAAAAGATGATGCGAAAAAAGGGGATGATAAAAAATCTCAACCAGAAAAAAAATAATAAGCTGAAAAATTTTTTATAATATAATCATGTTACTTTTTGTTGGTCTTGGCAATCCTACTCCAAATAGTGAAAATAATAGACATAATATCGGGTTTAAAATTATAGATGCAATTAATCAAAAATTTGGTCTATCGAAGCAAAAACCAAAATTTAAAGGTCTTCTTACAACTGGAACAATAGATGGAAAAAAAGTTTACGCTATTAAACCCCTCACATTTATGAATAATTCAGGAATTTGTATTAGGGAATTAATTGAATATTTTAAAATTGAAGCTGAAAACGTAATAGTTTTTCACGACGATTTGGACATAGATTTCGGAAAAATCAAAACAAAATTTGGGGGATCAAGTGCAGGACATAACGGTATTGAGTCTATAGATAAATTTATTGGCAAGGAATATTCAAGAGTAAGAATTGGCATAGGTCACCCAAAAGAAGACATAGAAGTATCTGACCATGTATTACAAGACTTCAATGATGATGAAAAAGAAGAGATTTCCTCAATTACAGAAAGTATAACTGACTCCATATCAATTCTAATTGATAAAAAATTGGATTTATTTTCAAGCACAGTTAATAATAAATAAATGGGTTTTAAATGTGGTATTGTTGGTTTACCAAACGTTGGTAAATCAACTTTGTTTAATGCTCTTACAAATTCTTCTAAAGCCCAAGCAGAGAATTTTCCTTTCTGCACAATTGATCCTAATATTGGCATAGTGCCTGTTCCAGATGACAGACTAAATAAACTCTCAGAAATATCAAAGTCCAAAAAGAAAATTAACACCACAATATCTTTTGTTGATATAGCAGGTCTAGTCAAAGGAGCTTCTAAAGGTGAAGGATTGGGAAACAAATTTTTATCTCATATAAGAGAAGTTGATGCAATTATACATATGATAAGATGTTTTGATTCTGTTGATATTCAAAATGTCAATGCAAGCGTTGATCCAATAAGAGATTTAGAAATAATCGAAACTGAAATGATGTTGGCAGATATTGAGTCTTTACAAAAAAGGTTAGACAAAAAAAATAAAAAAAATATTGATGAAAAGATGCAAAAAATTTTAAAAAATGCATTTGAAAGGCTTAATAATGGTAAAGATTTATCAGAACTAGTTAATGAGTTAGATGAAAGAATAATTAATCAAACCGGATTACTATCAATAAAACCAAAGATTTATGTATGCAATGTAGATGAAAAAAGTGTTAATAACGGTAACAATTATACGAATGATTTTATTAAAAAATTTGGTTCCAATAACACAATAATAATTTCTGCTGATATGGAAAATCAAATTAATCAATTTAAGACAGAGGAAAAAAAAAATTATATGAATATGATTGATCTTAAAGAAACTGGACTTAATAAACTTATAAGTAAAGGATACAATATATTAAATTTAGAAACTTTTTTTACTTCGGGGCCTGAGGAAACTAGAGCATGGACAATTAAAAAAAACTGTAACGCTCCTGCTGCTGCTGGAGAAGTACATACAGATTTTGAGAAAGGTTTCATTAGAGCTGAAACAGTTTCTTATGAAGATTTTGTTAAGAATGGTGGATGGTTAAACTCAAAGAATAATGGCAATATGAGATTAGAAGGTAAAGATTATGTCGTAAAAGATGGCGATGTTTTAAACTTCAGATTCAACACGTGACCAGATTTTTTTCATACTAAAGTAAACTAGAATAGTGATTATAATTAAATAAACAATTGCTCTAAATCCAATTTTGTGCCTCTCCTCTAAATGTGGCTCTGCAGCCCAAGAAAGAAAGGTCGTTACATCTTTTGCCATTTGTTCTTCACTTGCGTTGGTGCCATCTGCATACTCAACAATACCTTCAGACAAAGGATTGGACATTTTGATTTTATTTCCCGCCATATACTTGTTGTAATAAACTCCATCGTCTAAAGAAATATCCTCTGGTGGTTCGTCGTATCCAAGTAATAAAGAATATATATAATCCGCACCACCTTTTCTTGCTTTAACAAGAACTGACATGTCTGGTGGGTATGCTCCTCCATTTGCAGCCGCAGCCTCCTTATCATTAGCATAAGGACTAACAAAATTGTCCGACGGTCTTGCAGGTCTATCAAACATTTCTCCATCATCATTCGGTCCATCTCTAACTTCAAATTGTGAAGCTATAATTTTCACTTGATCTTTACTAAATTCAGGACCACCTGGTTCTGATAAATTTCTGTAGCTCAAATGTTTCATTGAATGACAAGAAGCACAAACTTCTGTATAAACCTGGTAACCTCTTTGTAAGGATGCTCTATCAAATGTTCCAAAAAATCCTTTAAAACTCCAACCAGGACTCATCGGTTTAGCAGCTTTCTCTGCAGAAAAAGAACTAATACTTGTTAAATTAGAGATGATTAAAAAAAAAAAGATAATCAGAAACTTTTTCATAGTTTATCTTTTTTTTGCCTTACCGCAGAAGCGCTTACTGCTCCACCTAGGACAGGTTCTGTGATACTTAGTGGTACATCTAAGACTTTTTCTTTTCTGCTTAATATTGGTAAAATTATTAAAAAATGTGCGAAATAATATGCGGTAGCCACTCTTGCTACTAAAAGATAAATACCTTCTGCAGGCATTGCACCAACATATCCAAGTATCAAAACGTCAGCTACAAGGAACCAGTAGAATTGTTTATATAATGGTCTAAAAATAGCAGATCTTGTTTTTGAAGTATCAAGCCATGGAAGTATAACTAAAATAAATAAAGCACCAAACATTGCAATTACTCCCAAAAGTTTATCAGGAACTGATCTTAAAATTGCATAAAAAGGAAGTAGATACCATTCTGGAACTATATGTGCTGGCGTAACCATTGGATTTGCTTCAATGTAATTATCTGCGTGACCAAGGATATTCGGTGAGTAAAAAACAAAGAAAGCAAAAACTATTAAAAAAATTAATAATGCAAATAAATCTTTTATAACTATGTATGGGTGAAAAGGAACAGTATCTTTAGATGGTTTTTTTAAATCAATACCAATTGGATTGTTGTTGCCTGGCACGTGAAGAGCCCAAATGTGAAGCACTACAAGACCTAATATTAAAAATGGAATCAGGTAGTGCAGACTAAAAAAACGAGTTAAGGTAGGGTTATCTACAGAATAACCTCCCCATAACCATGTTACTATACTTTCTCCAACTAACGGAATCGCACTAAAAAGATTTGTAATAACTGTTGCTCCCCAAAAGCTCATTTGACCCCAAGGTAAAACATACCCCATGAATGCTGCAGCCATCATGAGTATGTATATTATCATACCTAAAATCCATATTATTTCTCGAGGTGATTTATAAGAACCATAATACAATGATCTGAATATATGAATATAAACAGCTAAAAAGAACATTGATGCACCATTTGCGTGGACATACCTTATAAGCCATCCATAATTAACGTTTCTCATAATATGTTCTACGCTTCCAAATGCTAAGTCTGCATGAGCAACATAATGCATTGCCAAAATTAATCCTGTTACAATTTGAGTAATTAAACAAAAAGTTAAAATTCCTCCAAAGGTCCACCAATAGTTAAGATTCTTTGGTGTTGGATAATCAGTTAAATGTTTCCCTAGCGTTAAAAGAGGCAAACGGTCGTTAAACCATTTTCCAAATTTTGAACTAGGAGTATATTCGTGACTGCTCATTAAATTAACCTATCTTTATAGTATTACTATTTACAAATTCGTATTTAGGTACTTCCATATTTGTTGGAGCAGGACCTTTTCTTATTCTTCCTGATGTATCATAATGTGAACCATGGCACGGGCAAAACCACCCGCCATATTCACCTTTATCGCCTAATGGCACACATCCTAAATGCGTACAGACACCTAACATAACAAGCCACTCTGGATCTTTGGCTCTATCCTCATCTTTCTCAGGATGTTTTAATTCATCTAAGTTTACGTCTTTTGCTTTTGCAATTTCCTCTTCAGTTCTTCTTCTGATAAAAACTGGCTTTCCTCTCCATAAAACTGTTATGGACTGACCCTTTTCTACATTGCTAATATCAACTTCTGTGCTGGCTAAAGCTTTTACAGATGCATCAGGGTTCATTTGGTCAATTAAAGGCCAAATAGTAGCTCCCACTCCAACAGCCCCAACTGCATAAGTTGCTGTAAAAATAAACTCTCTTCTTTTGACTTTTTTCTCTGACATTTAAATTTTAAATTAATAATATCTAATATATGATTTCATATAATAAAAAAGCATAATATTTCCACTGATAGAATGACACATTATAAAGCCAATTTTGCTCCCAAAATAGCCTTATACGAGCCAGACATACCTCAAAATACAGCTGCTATTATTAGAACTTGTGCTTGCCTAGGTGCGCAGTTAGAAATTATTGAACCATGTGGTTTTCTTCTTAGCGACAAAAGATTTAAAAGGGTTGTTATGGACTATATGAACACTAAAAATATTAATTTTTATCAAAGTGATGAAGAATTTTTCGAAGCTAAATCAGATGATAGGGTAATTTTAATTACAACCAAAGCGAAAAAATTATATACTAATTTTAAATTTAACATAAGAGATACTTTGCTTTTTGGTAAAGAAAGTGCTGGTGTACCAAAAAAAGTTCATGATTTATTGAAACAAAAAATAAAAATTCCTATGGTAAATAAAAAAAGATCACTTAACTTGTCTACATCAGTTGCTATAATTTTAGGTGAAAGCATAAGACAGCTTAACATTTAAAATGGAAATTAGTTCAAAGAAAAATATTGTTAAAAACTGGTTTGTAATTTTACAAGACATTATTACTAATGATATTGAAAAATTAGAAAATAAAAAAAATGTTTTTAAAATTAAAAATTGGTCAAGAGGCCAAAATGAAGGAGGTGGACAATTTCGAATTTTTGAAAATGGTAAGCTTTTTGAGAAAGTTGGTGTAAATTTTTCAGAGGTTTACGGTAAGTTTCCTAAAAAATTTAAGGGACAAATTCCTGGAACAAAAAAAAATTCGAATTTTTGGGCATCAGGTATATCAGTAGTTATGCATATGAAGAATCCTCACATACCTGCTATGCATTTTAATACAAGATATATTGTTACATCCCATGGATGGTTTGGAGGAGGCATGGACGTAACGCCATGTTTAAGTGATGAAAATTTAAAAAAATGGCTTCACAATGAGCTTAAAAAAACATGCAACAAGCATAACAAAAATTATTACAAAAAATATAAAAAGTGGTGTGAAAAATATTTTTTTTTACCTCACAGAAATGAGGAGAGAGGAATTGGTGGTATTTTTTTTGATTATAAAAAAGGAAATTGGGAGAAAGATTTTGCATTTGTAAGAGATGTGGGATTATCATTTACTAAAATATTTAATGAAATAATAAAAAAAAAAGGAAAAAATAAATGGACAACAAAACAAAAAGAGCTTCAATACTTAAAAAGAGGTAGATACGTTGAGTTCAATCTTTTATATGATAGAGGTACTAAATTTGGATTACAAACGGGAGGAAATGTAGAGGGAATATTAATGTCCTTGCCTCCAGTAGCCAAATGGAAATAAGATGGAAAAAGAACCTATAACTATAAGTGGTTTGGAAAAACTAAAAACCGAATTAGTTTTTTTAAAAGAAAAAAAAAGACCAGAGATTGTTGCAGCGATATCTGAGGCAAGATCACATGGAGATTTAAAAGAAAACGCTGAATATCATGCAGCTAAAGAACAACAATCTTTAAATGAAGGAAGAATAGAGGAAATCAACGATATAATTGCTCGTGCAAATGTGATTGATGTAACAAAACTTACTAACGATGGTAAGGTAATTTTTGGTTCAACAGTTTATTTAATAAATTTAGATACTGATGAAAAAATTGATTATAAAATTGTTGGAAAAGATGAGGCAGATTTAAAAAAAAAATTAATTTTTTTTAAATCGCCCATAGGAAAAGGTTTGATAGGAAAAAATAAAGGGGATCTAGTAGAAATCAAAACACCAGCAGGCATTAAAAATTTTGAAATTAAAGATGTAAAATATGTTTAATTTTTTAATATTTTTTTTAAATTTTTATCAGAGATTTTAAAATTATTATTAATCCAGATATTCTCTATTTCCTTTAGTTTCTCTCCTACAATTTCTCCCTTGGGAATACCAAAATCTTTTATTAGATCACTTCCTGTAATGGGTAATTTTGGTAATTCTTTATTTTTAAAATAACTAATTTTATTAACTAAACTATTGTCGTATTTTTTAGAGGTAAATATTTTATAATTCAAAATATCAGTTAGTCCCTCTTTACCATTAAAATAAAATATTTTCCAAAGATTTCTAGACGAAAGTTTTAAAGGTAATTTCTTACTAAAATAAAACTCTTTAATAAATTTTATTCTTTTTTGATTTTTTTTTGAAATATTAAATTTATAAAAAAAATAATCAGAATTATCTGTATCATCTAGTACTAAAAGTGATAAGAAAAATGCAAAATCTAGACTATGTAAGTTTAATTTTGTGTAATCGTTTAAATTCTTAAATAATTCAATTTGTTTAAATTCTGGAAATACTGTGGAAATAATCTCGTAAGAAAAATTATTTTCGCATAATTTTATAAAACATTTTGATTTATAAGTTTTTTTCAATTCGTCTAACAATCTCTCTGATGATAGCTTTTTTATACCTACGATATTTTTTTTAATTACTTTTTTAACTGCTAAGCAATGGTCATTTTTGCTATATAATGCAAAAAATCTGAAATACCTTAATATTCTTAAATAATCTTCTTTTATTCTTTGTTCTGGCTCTCCTATGAATTTTATTAATCCGTTTTCTAAATCTTTTTTCCCATCAAAAGGATCAAATAAATTTCCATTAATATCTGCATATATGGAGTTGATAGTAAAGTCGCGTCTTTCAGCGTCTTTAATCCAATCAGTTGTGAATTCTATTACTGCATGACGTCCATCAGTTTTAATATCACTCCTTAAAGAAGTAATTTCAAATTTATCGTTTTCTATTAAAGCTGTAATTGTTCCGTGTTCAATGCCAGTCTCAAAAAATTTTAAATTGTTATTCTCAAGAGCTTCTTTTACCTTTGTTGGCTCTATATTTGTTGCTAGATCAATATCATCAACTTTTTCATTATTTATTATTTTTCTTACACAACCTCCGACGTATCTTACCTCAGCTTCATTTGAATAACTCTCAATGGCATGAAAAATTTTTTCTACATTTGTATCTTTTCTTAACCTCATAAATCTTTGACTGATAGTGTTTAGATTTTTTGTTGAAGAAAAGATTTTATTTATAATACTTAGCATATCTGGCTGGGGCGCTAGGATTCGAACCTAGGAATGGCGGTACCAAAAACCGCTGCCTTACCACTTGGCTACGCCCCAAAAATTATCTATTTTATATCGCAACTTTTTATATAATTTTAGTTATAATACACAAACAATTATTTAATTTCCTTTTATAAATTTTCAACGCGTTTTTTGCAAACTTATTTGAATTAAAGTACATAATTATCGCAGATCCGGAACCCGTCATTCTTACAAAATTAGCTTTTTCGTTTTGATTAAGTAAATTTTTAATTTTTTTTAAGGCTGGATACAAATTAAAGGCACTTTTTTCTAAGTCGTTTTTACCATTAAGAATCACATTCTTAACAATTTTATCTTTTGATTTGTTAAATTCAGATTTAGAAAAAGTTTTATTTGATGAATATATTTTTTTAGTTGAACAACCAAAGGGGGGTTTCACTATTAAAATATAATATTTTTTAATATTCGTAACTTCTTTGATAGATCCATCTCTATATAAAATTTTTGGCTTACTATTCAACCCTAGAGCAACATCAGATCCAATTTTAGAAGAATATTTTTTTAATTTTTTAAAATTTATAAATTTTTTTTTGTAAAAATAGTTTAATAAATTTGCTGCATTCATTGACCCGCCTCCCATTCCAGATTGAAGCGGAATTTCTTTTTTAATCAGAATCTCGTATTTATTTTTTAAAACATTATCATTATCTAACAAGCTAAGTAGCTTTGTAACTGTATTTTTTTTTGTAATTTTTTTTGAAAATTTTCCTATAAATTTAACTTTATGATATTTTGATTTAGACTTATTTATATAAATTTTATCAGATAGATTCACAAAACAAACGAGAGACTCAATTAAATGCAATTTTTTTTTTTTTGATTTCCTGATTATATTTAAATTAAGATTGATTTTTGCTCGAGAATTAATTCTATAAACTCTCATTGTTTTTATGATAAGCCGTTAATTAATTTTACCTTTATT
The DNA here is from genome assembly GCA_902572945.1 of uncultured Pelagibacteraceae bacterium. Classification (GTDB taxonomy): domain Bacteria; phylum Pseudomonadota; class Alphaproteobacteria; order Pelagibacterales; family Pelagibacteraceae; genus Pelagibacter. The sequence goes on along the minus strand of CACGHU010000009.1, from coordinate 4,596 downwards.
TTTTCTATCATTTCTTTTTCAGCATCATCCATTTTTAGTACACTATTCCAAAAATATTGTGCTTGAATTTTTCTATTCAGTTTCCATAGAATATCTCCATAATGGTCATTAACTATAGGATCGTTCGGCATTAATTCTAAAGCTCTTCTCATGTATTTTTCTGCATCGTTATATTTCCCTACTAGAAAATACCCCCACCCTACTGAATCAATTATATAAGGGTCATTTTCATTTTCTTTATAAGCTTTCTCCAGCATCAATATAGCTTTATTAATATTTTGATTACGCTCCAACCATGAGTAAGCTAAATAATTTAATACATAAGAATTGTTTGGTATTATTTTTAACGCATCCAATAAATCTTTATCTGATTTTTCATATTTTCCTATCCTTTCAAAACTTCCACCTCTTCTGTAAAGTAAGTCTGCGTAATTTAAATCATTTTTGTCCATAATATTCATTACAGATGTATATAACTCAATTGCCTTCTCATATTTTTTTGAATTTTTATAAATTGTTGCAAGATCAAATAAAACTTTGGTTGATGGATTTTTTATATTTTTGAAATTTTTTTCAATATATTCTAAACCCTCTTCTTTATTTTTTTTTTCAGTGATTATCTTTGCTTCTTGCTTAATTTTGAACCAATAATAAAGATCATCTTTTGAATTAAATAATTGTAAAACTTTTAAACTTTGGTCATAATTTTCATTTAGGAAATAGTTATCTGCCATTAAAGATAAATTAATTTTAAATTTTTTATTTAAAAAATATGAGATATTTAGGTAAAAATTTGATTGTTCATATTCATCTTGGGATGAATATAAATTTGAAACTAAGTAAAAAAACTCAGCTAAAAGATCATTTTCATTATCACAAGAAAACATTTCTTTTATTTTGTTAAAGTTGCTTTTTTCAATCCATGATTTTGTTTGTAAGATTATTAAGTTGCTCGACAGTTCATCTATTTCAGATGAGATTTCTTGGACTAAATCAAATCTTTTTTTATGAATAAGATAATTAACATAAAAAAATAAATATCTTGAATAATCAGCAGCCTCTGAACTTTTCAATTTATCAAAGTAATCTAGAGTCTTTAGATTATTTAAGTAACAACTTTGAAATGCATTATTAATGGCTATTAAATTACCGAAATTAGATTTGAAATTACTCATTTTTTTTTCTTTAAACGTATATGCATAATCTCTTAGTGTTTCATAAATAACTTTTTCAAATGTGCCGTCTTCGGTGTATTTAGCTATACTATTTAGGTATATTTTAGTTTTATCGAAATTTTTTCTATTAATACTGTCTATTAATAAAATCAATTGGGCCTCAAAAAATTCTGATTGTTTTTTGTTCTTTAAAAACTTTATCTCTTGGATGGCCCTGTCTACATTTTGATTAAGTACAAGTGAGAAAATCAATCTCCTAAAATACTCATCGTGTTTATTTAATAGTTGTTTTGAAGATTTTAAATATTTAAGAGCCTGCTCATTTTCTTGATTATTGTGAGAAATAATTCCTGAAAAATAATTTGATAATTCTTTAGAATTAAAATCTTTAGAATAAATATTTTTAGATTTCACCCCAAGGGGGAAAAAAATAAAAAATATAATTAGGATTATTTTTAAGTTTTTTGCTATCATTTAAAAATGGTTAATAAAGAAATCTTAAATGAAGCGTTTTTAAAATCAATAGAATCTGAATATATTTTTGATAACGCACCAATAAATCGCTTAAAAAAAAATGAAGAAAAGGGTGGGATTGATAAAAAGTTGATTGATCTAAAAGAAAAAATAAAATCAATTGAGGATTGTGAACTTAAAAAATTTGCAAAAAATATAGTTTTCAATGACGGCAATCCAAAAAGCCAAATTATGTTAGTGGGGGAAGGTCCAGGAGAGAAGGAGGATACACAAGGTAAACCATTCGTTGGCGAAGCCGGGATACTGCTTAATAAAATGTTAAATGCAATTAAAATTAAAAGAGAAGATGTCTATATAACAAATGTGGTTAACTATAGACCTCCGAATAATAGAAAACCTGAAATTTCAGAAATCAATAGATATTCAGTTTTTTTACGTGAACACATTTCAATTATAAACCCAAAAATATTAATATTAATGGGTAGTACAGCTATGGAGGCTATATTTGGTCAAAAACTCAAAATTTCAAAAGAGAGAGGTAAATGGAAAGAAACAATAATTAATCAAAAAACTTATTTAAGTATTCTGACTTTCCATCCAGCTTATTTATTAAGACAACCCGACCAAAAAAAGTTTTCTTGGGAAGATTTAAAAAATATAAGAAAAAAAATTGATGAATTGAAAATTAAAATTTAATGAAAAAAGTAATTGCTGGGGTTGATGAGGTTGGTAGAGGAAGTTTGGTGGGCCCAGTTTTTGCAGCTACAGTAATATTTAAAAAAAATGTGGATAAAAAAAAAATTAAGGACTCAAAAAAGCTTTCAAAAAATAAGAGAAACTTATTAGAAAAATATATTAAAAAAAATAGTATTTGGTCGATTGGTTCAGCTTCATTAAAAGAAATTGAAAAATTAAATATATTGAATGCAAGCTTACTAGCTATGGAAAGGTCTATAAAAAAACTTAAATCTAAACCATCTTTAATCCTGATTGATGGCAATAAATTACCAATAATGAATGGTTATAAATTAAAGTCTATAGTTAAGGGTGACCAAAAAGTACCTGAAATTTCAGCAGCATCCATTATTGCTAAAGTTTCTAGAGATAGACTTATCTCAAAAATGTCAAAAAAGTTCGTAAAATATGGCTGGAATAAAAATTCAGGCTACGGCACAAAACAGCATTTGAAAGCGATTAAAAAATTTGGTGTAACAAGGCATCACAGAAAAACGTTTGTCCCTATACACAATATATTGAGTCTCAAAAAAATTTCGTAACAAGAAGAGTCTTTTTTTTTCAATCACCGGTTGACGACGATTCTAGTCTGGAGTCTAATTAAACTTTAAAAATATGGTGTTAAAAAATTTACATAATAAGATTTTAAATGCGGACTGTCTAAAAGAGTTAAAAAAAATTCCTGATGAAACATTTGATTTAATTTTTGCAGATCCTCCATATAATTTACAATTACAAAATAGCTTAGTTAGACCTGATAGATCAAAAGTAAATGCTGTGAATGACAAATGGGATCAGTTTGAGAGTTTTAAAACATATGATAAATTCACGTCAGATTGGTTAAACGAATGTAAAAGAGTATTAAAGAAAAATGGATCTATTTGGGTAATTGGAAGTTATCATAATATATTTAGAGTAGGAAAAATAGTTCAAGATTTAGGTTTTTGGATATTGAATGATGTAATCTGGAATAAAAATAATCCAATGCCAAATTTTAGGGGTACAAGATTTACAAATGCACATGAAACTTTGATATGGGCATCTAAAAGCAAAAAATCAAAATATACATTCAATTATCAATCAATGAAATCTTTTAATGATGATCTACAGATGAGATCAACATGGAATTTACCTATATGTAATGGCAAAGAAAGATTGAAAAATAATGGAGTGAAAGTTCATTCTACTCAAAAACCAGAAGCCTTGCTTCATCGGATTATATTGGCTTCTTCAAATAAAAATGATTTTATATTCGATCCTTTTTTAGGGTCGGGAACAACAGCGGTAGTTTCGAAAAAACTAGGTAGATCATACTTTGGAATTGAGAAAGAAAAAATTTATTATCAAGCTGCAAGTAAGAGATTACAAAGTACAAAAGAGATTAAAGATGAATATTTAGATGTAGTTCAAAATAATAAATCAAAACCGAGAATTCCTTTTGGATCTTTAATTGAATTAGGTGTAATTAAACCTGGAGTAGAAATTTATGATAAAAAAAAAGAGATTTATGCAAAAGTTATGGTTGATGGAAGTATAAAGTATAAGAAAAATGAGGGATCAATTCACAAGGTGGCTGCTAAAATATTGGGGTCTGAAAGTTGCAACGGTTGGACCTATTGGCATTATCAGTCAGGAAAAATCTTAAAACCAATAGATGATCTTAGGCAAAGATTAAGACCAAGAAGTTAAAAGTTAGTTGCTATAAATTTTTCCTAAATACTTTTCTAAAAATTTGTCATTTTTAGAAAGATATTTCAAACAAATGTTTCTAAAAAAAATATTTAAAGGATTTGATAAATGAAATGCAAAATGATTGAGATTAGATCTTGAATTTATTTGTTTAGTTCTGAAAACTCTATTTTTATAATAATTTGAGGTCTTGTTCCTTAAATCCAAAAAAAGCTCATTTGAAGATTCTATTGATTGTGATGCACCCTGTGCGAATGAAGGTGGAAATGCATAAAATGCATCCCCGGTTAAAAAAATATTTTTAGATTTTGGTATAAGAAATTTTTTGCTCACAAAAATTGGGAAGCATTTAGTTTTTTCAACCTTTTCAACAAGATTTAGATTTGATTTAGAGGAAATTTCGTTTAATAAATTTTTCTTAAAAGTATTATCATTCAATAAATCTTTATTGATTATTTCCTTTTGAATTAATTCTTTTCTAATTATTGCTATAAAATTAAATTCTTTATTTTGATTAATGGGG